>NZ_JBHSIR010000067.1:0-329148 GCF_042653605.1 Pseudonocardia sp. GCM10023141 | reverse complement strand
ACCGCTCCGAACTCATCATCGCCGCGATCGTGTTATGGCTGCGCACCGGCTTACAGGACACGCCCTAGTCGTGCCCGGTGTGCTCCAGCGTGTAGCGGACGGTCTGGACGCTGATGCTGTCGCCGTCGAACACGAACGTGTCGACGCCGTCGGTGGCCTGGGTGGCGGCGGCGACCGCGCTCCAGGTGATGAACAGGACGTTGCCCTCGAAGATCTGCGTCGGCACGTCCCACGCTGCGGACGGCAGGTCGGACAGGAGCGCGGTGAACGCGGCGCGGACACCGTCCTTGCCGTGTTGCGTGCCGCTGGGGGAGATGAAGACGGCGTCGTCGGCGTAGTCGGCGACGATCTCGTCGATGTCGCCTGCCATCAGAGCCACCGCGTGGTGCTGGAAGATCTCCTGCGGAGTGCGCGTCATAGCTGTCTCCTTGCGCTAGCGGGCCATGTGACCAACCCTGGCCTCAACGTCCGGAGCTGTCCAGCAGCCCCGGCCAGCGCCAGCAGCAACGCCAGCCCGGCGGCGGCCGGCGCCACGGCGAATGCGCCCGCGCTGCCGTGCTGGTCGGCGAGCACTCCGGCGATCCCGCGGCCGGCCGCGGTGCCGGTCGGCCCGCCCGCGCACAGCGTCGCGATGGCGAGGCCGGCGCGGTGTCGCGGTGCCAGCCGTTCGGTCAGGGCGTAGAGGCTGATCATGTACGGCGCGATGGTGACGCTCAGGATGGCGACCGCGAGCGGCACCGCGAACCCGACGCCCACACCCAGCAGCGGTAGCGAGCCGAGCAGCAGCGTCGCGGCGAACACCAGGTAGCGGGCCCGCAGCGAGAAGCGGGCCGGGAGCAGGCCGCAGGCCATGCCGGCGACGGCGCTGCCGACCCCGAGCAGTGCGTAGATCAGCCCGGCCGCGTCCGGCCGTCCGGTGGTCTCCGCGTACACGGTCACACCGGTCTGAACGGCCCCGAACACCGCGCCCAGCGCGGCCATCGCCAGGAACAGCATCCCGAGATCTCGCCACGGCATGGGTTCCGGCGAGCCGGTGGTTTCCGCCAGGGCCGCCCGCTGCTGCGGTGGCGGGATCGCCGGCGGCCCGTAGCGCAGTGCGAACGGCAACGTGGCCGCCACGAGCAGCGCCGCGCCGGTCGCGAGCGGGACGATCGGACCGAACAGCCCCAGCGCGCCGACCAGGAACGGGCCGACCACCCAGCTCGTCTCGTCGGCGACGGTCTCGTAGGAGAGGGCGGCGGCGAGCTGTCCGGGCGCGCTGCGCTCGCGCAGGAGCCGCGACCAGTACACCCGCACGAGCGCGCCGGTCGGTGGCTGCGTGAGGCCTGCCAGTGCGGCGGCCGCCACGACGGCGGTTCGGTCGACGTCCACGGCGATGATCAGCCAGACGAGCGCGGCCGCGGTGCAGAGGGCACCCGCGGCTCCCACGACCGGATGGCCGTACCGGTCGGCGAGCGCTCCCAGCAGTGGCCCGCCGGCAGCGGAGGCCAGCCCCTGTGCGGCACCGGCGATGCCGGCGAACGCGAAGCTGCCCGTGGCCGAGGCGACGAACACCAGCGTGCCGAGCGGTGCGATGGGCAGGCGGGCCAGGAAGCCCAGAACGAAGAATCCGGGGTGCGCGAGGCGCAGCACGGCAGGCGACATCGGGCGTCTCCACAGATCGAGGAGACGCGCCGCCCACCACTGACGCGTCGAGACCCTGAGCAGTTCGGACGCTAGAAGGCGCCGCAGAGCCCGTCAACCGTCTCGTGCGCCGTGCGGCTCACCAACGGCAGGAGCCCGCCTCCCCGAGGGGAAGCGGGCTCCTGAACGAGCGTGTGAAAATCAGACGACGCGAACGCCCTGAGCCTGGGGGCCCTTCTGGCCCTGGCCGATCTCGAACTCCACGCGCTGCCCCTCGTCGAGGCTGCGGAAGCCACCGCCATCGATCTCGGAGTAGTGGACGAAGACGTCAGCGCCGCCCCCGTCGACCGAGATGAAGCCGTAGCCCTTCTCGCCGTTGAACCACTTCACGGTTCCCTGTGCCATGCGAACTGCTCCCTGCAGGTGAAATGGGCCCGCACCGTGCGGTCCCCGGCGGCCCCGGGCGCCCGCCTCTCTAGGCGAGCACCTGGACGTTCCTGCGAGCGTGCTGCACACGAACACCGAAACAACGACCGTTCACCACAACTCTGCCACGTCTTGGTGCCGAGCGGGGCATCAGGGGCATTCCTCCAGTTGGGTGGATCATTGCGAACGGGCGACGCCGAACGCCCGATCAGCGGCCTCGCAGGCGTTTTCTTAGTCCGTTGGAGTGAATGATCGGCGGTTCAGCGTCGAGCGGACACGCCTGCCGCGAGCTCGTCGAGCAGTGCGGCGGTGGTGTCCCAGTCCATGCAGGCGTCGGTGATGGACTGTCCGCGGGTCATGGTGGGGCCGAGGTTCTGGCGGCCGGCGACGAGGAAGCTCTCCAGCATCACCCCGGTGATGCCGCGTTCGCCGTCGGCGATGCGGGTGGCGATCTCGCGGGTGACCTCGGCTTGGCGGAGGTGGTCCTTGCCGCTGTTGCCGTGGCTGGCGTCGACGATGACCCGGGCGGGCAGGTCGGCTTTGGCGAGCAGCTGCAGGGCGGTCGTGACCGATGCCGCGTCGTGGTTGGGGCCGGTGGTGCCGCCGCGCAGGATCACGTGGCAGTCGGGGTTGCCGGAGGTGGTGATGAGCGCGGCGAGGCCGTCGGGGTTGATGCCCATGAACACGTGGCTGGCCGCGGCGGCGCCGACGCCGTCGATGGCGACCTGGATGTCGCCGTCGGTGCCGTTCTTGATCCCGACGGGCATGGACAGGCCGCTGCAGAGTTGGCGGTGGACCTGGCTGGCGGCGGTGCGGGCGCCGATGGCGCCCCAGGTCACGATGTCGGCGATGAACTGTGGGGTGATGGGGTCGAGGAACTCGCAGCCCACGGGCAGGCCCAGCGCGGTCACGTCGAGCAGGAGTGTGCGGGCGATGCGTAGCCCGGTGTTGACGTCGAAGGTGCCGTCGAGGTGTGGGTCGTTGATGAGGCCCTTCCAGCCGACGGTGGAGCGGGGCTTCTCGAAGTAGGTGCGCATGACGATGCGTAGTTCGTCGGCGGTCTTCTCAGCGTGGGTGGCGAGGCGGGTGGCGTAGTCGAGTGCGGCGTCGGGGTCGTGGATGGAGCAGGGTCCGACGATGACGAGGAGGCGGTCGTCGGTGCCGTCGAGGATGTCCTGGACCTCGGTGCGGGTGCGGGTGACGGTGTCGGCGACGGACCCGTCGATGGGCAGCTCGTGGCGCAGCAACGAGGGTGAGAGCAGCGGGCTGATCCGCGTGGTGCGGTGCTCGTCGAGTGCCGGGACGGCGATGAGCGACATGACGGGGGCTTCCTTTCGGCGACAGCCGCCCCGTCGAGATCCGCGAGCCGGCGTGTCGTCCGGCTCGTGGATGGAGGTTCAGTGCAGCGGTTGACCCGCCGGCCCATCCAGGGCCGGGGCGGTAAACCAGTACGCGCGCTGCATGCCGTCCACAATAGCGCCATGGAACTGCGGCAGCTCCAGTACGTCGTCGCCGTGGCCGAGGAATGTCACTTCGGACGGGCGGCCGAGCGGCTGCACATCGGCCAACCCGCCGTCGGCCAGCAGATCCGACGGCTGGAGCGGGAGCTCGGGGTCGCGCTGTTCGACCGCTCCCCGCGCCACGTGCGGCTCACGGAGGCCGGCCGGCGGTTCCTGCCGGCAGCACGAGACGTGGTCGCGGCCGCCGACCGAGCCCGCTTCGCCGCCGCCGGTACGGCGGTGCTGCGCCTCGGGCTGAGCGCGGGGCTCGGATCGCGCCTCGACCGCGTGCTGGCCGCGCTGCGGTCGCCGTCGCTGGTGGTGGAGCTGGAGACCGCGCCGACGGCGGTCCGGGTGGAGCGGGTGGCCGCGGGGCGCCTCGACGCGACGTTCGTGCGCGGACCCGCTGCGCACGCGCGGGTGCGGGCGCTGCCGGTGTGGCGCGACGAGCTGGTGGCGGCACTGCCCGCGGACCACCCGCTGGCGGCGGGGGCCGATGTCTCGCTGGTCGACCTCGCCGCTTTGCCGCTGCGGATGACGGCGCGCCGGAACAACCCGCCGCTCGTGGACCTGGTCCTCGCCGCCTGTCAGGACGCGGGGTTCGACCCGATCCCCGGCCCGCCCACCGACGCGGTGCCGGACCTGCTGGCGGGCATCGGGTTCGGGACGCCGATGTGGACGGTCATGTACGCGGCCCAGACGGAGGTGCTCGTGCCGCGCGGGGTCCGGTTCCTCCGGTTCCGCGGCGACGGGCTGTGGATCACCGCATCGCTCGTCGTGCGCCGCGGGGCACCGACGGCGCACCTCGACGCGCTGTTGCGGGCCTGCGATCACGAATCGTGATCGCTGTCGGTCCGGATCGCGCCTGGTTCGCGCGCGTACTCGGGCCTGGAATGGGTGGGCAAGCCCGACAACCCGCCCGTCCGTCCAAGGAGAACCGATGCCGATCGTCACCGTCCAGCAGGGTCCGCGCACGCCCGAGCTGCGCCGGGAGCTCGTCAAGAAGGTGACCGACGCGTTCGTCGACGCCCTGCAGATCCCGCCCGAGAGCGTGCAGGTCTGGATCCACGAGGTACCCACCGACGCCTGAGCATCGGGGGCAAGCTCCAGTCGGATCGGTAGGGGCCGCTGCCCGCTCGCTCCCGGACTGCTGCGATGTGGGGTGGGCGCTGCTGACGTTCAACTGCCGCTCGACGTCAGGAGGGACGCCCTGCTGGCATCCGGAGCGGCGGCGCGCTACCCGATCGGCTCCGGCATCCGCTCCACGGCGTAGGAGAGGTCGACCGTCTCCCCGCGCACCGGGTCGGTGAGCTCCACCCGCCACCGCGCCGCGAACTGGTCGACGCCCGGCAGCATCGCCACCGTGCCCGAGAGCAACACGGTGCCGGGCACCAGCAGGTCGGCCGCGTTCTCGAGCCAGTGCCGGGGCGACAGGAGCGCGGCGAGCGGCGAGTCCTGGATCAGCGTCTCCACGCCGTCGTCGGTGACCCAGGCGCGCAGGCGCAGCTCGTCGAGGTGGTCCTCGACGTCCACGAGACGCCAGGCGCGCCGCCCCAGCACGTCGGGGCCGGCGTTCTTGCTCCACGCGACTCCGTGCACCTCGAGGTCGCGGTCAGTGTGGTCGCAGGCCACCGTCAGCAGGAGGTCCTCGGGTGCCTCCCCGGCGACGACGAGCGCCCACTCGGCCTCGCCGGAGGTGCGTCCGTGCTGCACCGGGACGCCGTCGACCTGCGCGGCGAGGTAGGGCGCCACCGGGTAGAGCGCCGGTGTCACCGAGGGGGCCGGGACGCCCAGTTCGGCCAGTTCGGCGATGTGTGCCGCCACCTCGTCCTGGGCGCGGCCGGCGTAGCCGGCGTTGAGCAGTCGGGTCACCGTGACGGTGGCCTCGGAGCCGTCGGGAAGGGCGAAGACGAGCGGGGACATCGGTGATCCTTTCGTTTCAGGACTTGCGCATGCCACTTGTATACAGCAAGTATGACGATCTCGCCACACACTGAGGAGGCCTCCGCATGGCCGAGATCGACAGACGCTCGCTGGTCAAGGCGTTCACCGCGAGCCTCACCGGAACGTCGCTGGAGTGGTACGACTTCGCGGTCTACTCGGCCGCGGCCGCGCTCGTCTTCCCGCAACTGTTCTTCCCCGGCTCCGACCCGCTGACCGGCACGTTGCTGGCCTTCTCGACCTACGCCGTCGGTTACGTCTCGCGGCCGCTCGGCGGATTCCTGTTCGGCCGCCTCGGCGATGTCATCGGCCGCAAGCAGGTGCTGGTGGTGACGCTGCTGCTGATCGGTGCGGCCACGTTCCTCATCGGCCTGCTGCCCAGCTACGCGACGATCGGGGTGGCGGCGCCGATCATCCTGGTGCTGCTGCGGTTCGCCCAGGGCATCGGCGTCGGCGGCGAGTGGGGCGGCGCGGTGCTGCTCTCGAGCGAGTACGGCGATCCGCGCAAGCGCGGCTTCTGGTCGTCAGCGGCCCAGATCGGCCCGCCCGCGGGCAACCTGCTCTCCAACGGCGTGCTCGCGCTGCTGACCCTGATCATGTCCGATCAGGCGTTCCTGGACTTCGGCTGGCGGATCGCGTTCCTGCTGTCGGCCGTGCTCGTCGGATTCGGGCTGTGGATCCGGCTCAAGCTCGAGGACACACCCGTCTTCAAGGCGATCAAGGCCAGGGGCGACCGGCCGGACGCGCCGATCCTGGACGTCTTCCGGACGCAGCGCCGCGCGCTGCTCGCCGCGATCCTGTGCCGCATCGGGCCGGACGTCGCGTACGCGCTCTTCACCGTCTTCGTCCTGACCTACGGCACCACCGTGCTGGGGCTGGGCCGCGGTCAGGTGCTCACGGCCATCCTCATCGGGTCGGCCTGCCAGCTGGCGCTGATCCCGCTGGCCGGAGCGATCTCCGACCGGATCAATCGCCGTGTCGTCTACGGCGTCGCCGCGGCGGCGGCCGGCATCTGGCCGTTCGTGTTCTTCCCGTCGATCTCCGGCGGCTCGATGCCGCTGCTGGTCGTCGGCACCGTCGTCGGGCTCGCCCTGCACTCGTTCATGTACGGGCCGCAGGCCGCGTTCATCACCGAGCAGTTCTCCGCCCGGCTGCGCTACACCGGCAGCTCGCTGGCCTACACGATCGCCGGCGTGTTCGGCGGCGCCGTCGCCCCGCTGGTGTTCACGGCGCTGCTGAGCGGCACCGGGACGTGGGTGCTGGTGGCGGGCTACGTGGCGGTCGCCGCGCTCGTGACGCTGGGTGGCCTGGCGCTGGGTCGCAATCCCGACCCGGCCGAGGACGAGGCCTACCTCGCGGTGTTCACGACTCCAGGAACAGCTGCAGCGTGATCCGCAGATGATCGTCGATCGCCGCGTGGGCGGCCGGCTCGTCGCCTGCCGCCAGCGCGTCCACGATGCGCCGGTGTTCCGTGCAGACGGCCAGCCTGCGGTCGGCCGTGCGGAACAGCGCGGCGACGCCGACGCGGACCTGCCGGGTGCGCAGGCTCGCGTAGGTGCGGGCGATCAGGTCGCTGCCCGCCGCATCCACGAGCGCCTGGTGGAACCGGCGATCCCACTCGATGAACTGCTGGGCGTCCGGGGCGGCGGCGGGATCGATCATCCGTTCCTGCTCGGCGAGCGCGGCGCCGATCTCCTCCAACGGCACCGTCCCGGCCCTGAGCGTGACGGTGGCGGCGTGGCGCTCGAGCAGGCTGCGCAGCTCCATCAACTCCTTGATCTGCCGGCCCGACAGCGGCGGGACGTAGGCTCCCCGCTTGGGCACCATCTCGATCAGGCCGTCGGCCGCCAGCAGGAGCATGGCCTCCCGCACCGGAGTGCGCGAGACGCCGATGGCCTGCGCGAGCTCCACCTCGTTGAGGAAGGTGCCCTGCACTCCCGGGTCCACCAGCACGACCTCGCGCAGGTGGCGATAAGCACGGTCCCGGCCCGACCCCCGCACGTCCTGCATGCAGTAGGTATACATCAATCGGAGGCCCGTGTTGCGCATCGCTCTCGCCCAGATCGCGTCCACCCCCGACGTGGCGCACAACCTCGGCCTCATCGCGGACGGGGTGGCCCGCGCGGCCGCGGCGGGCGCTGAGCTCGTCGTCTTCCCGGAAGGGGCGATGTGCTGCTTCGGCGTGCCGCTCGGGCCGGTGGCCGAACCGCTCGACGGCCCCTGGGCCACGCGGGTGCGCGCGCTCGCGGCCGACGCCGGCGTGACCGTCGTGGCCGGCATGTTCACCCCGGCCGACGGCGACCGCGTGCACAACACGCTGCTGGCCACCGGCGGTGGCGTCGAGGCGCGCTACGACAAGATCCACCTGTTCGACGCGTTCGGGTTCGCCGAGTCCCGCACGGTCGCGCCGGGCACGACGCCGGTGTCGATCGCGGTCGGCGGCGTCACCGTCGGCCTCGCCACCTGCTACGACCTGCGCTTCCCCGGGCTGTTCCAGAAGCTGGCGGGCGACGGCGCGTCGGTGATCGCCGTCCCGGCGTCGTGGGGAGACGGTCCCGGCAAGCGCGAGCAGTGGGACCTGCTGGTGCGAGCCAGGGCTCTCGACAGCACCTCGTTCGTCGCGGCCTGCGGGCAGGCCGACCCGTGGACGATCGGCCGCGACCCCCGTGGGGCTCCGGCCGGGATCGGCGCGAGCGCGGTGGCCGGGCCGCTCGGGGCGTTCGTCGGGCAGCTCGACACGGCACCGGACCTGCTGGTGGTGGACCTGGACCTGGACGAGGTCGCCGCCGCGCGCAAGACCGTGCCGGTGCTGGTGAACCGGCGGTTCTGAGTGCGGCGCCAAGTCACGGCGGGGCCCGTGCCTGGTTGCTGGAAAGCCACTTTGCTGCAACGTCGTTGCGGCAAAGTGGCTTTCCTGCCATCGCCGTGCGAAGGCGGCCTACCAGCGGGACCTACCGGGAACCGCACCCGACACCCCCGCGCCGGCCCCGTTGCGAGAGCCCGCCGCGCCGGGCGAGTGATCAACGCCCACCGGTTCCGGTTCGATCATGAGCCAGTGCGCGCTCGACCACCGGCGCGAAGATCAACGCCCACTGGGTCATGGTCAACACCGAACCAGTGGGCGTTGATCACCCCACCCGCACCGCAGCGCCCCACGCCGGGCCCTCCTGTTGATCTGCCGGCCCGGCGACGGCGCCGTAGCGCGGGGCACGCCCCCCATCCGCAGCCGACGTCCCGTTCTCAGCTTCCATGGCGGCCGAAGGCCATGACGGACTTCCTGCAACCGGAGGTCCTACGGCGCCAACAGCGTCGCGGCGTGGTCGGGCACCTCGTGGAACAGCTCCCGGGGCGGCCGCTCGTAGCCCCGGGTCGGGGGCCGCTCGGGCAGCTCCAGCTCGCGCGAGGGCACCTGCTCCCACGCCACGCTGGACAGCAGGTGGGCGATCATGTTGATCCGCGCCCGGCGCTTGTCCTCGGCCTCCACCACGAACCACGGCGACTCGCGCGTGTCGGTGTGGGCGAACATCTCGTCCTTCGCCTGCGAGTAGTCCTCCCAGCGGCTGATCGACTCGAGGTCCATCGGGGAGAGCTTCCACTGGCGCATCGGGTCGGTCATCCGCGAGCGGAACCGCTTCTCCTGCTCCCCGTCGCTGACCGAGAACCAGTACTTGCGCAGCTGGATCCCGTCCTCGACCAGCAGCTGCTCGAACACCGGGCACTGCCGCAGGAAGCGCGCGTACTCGTCGGGCGTGCAGAAGCCCATCACGCGCTCGACTCCGGCGCGGTTGTACCAGCTGCGGTCCAGCAGCACGATCTCACCGGCCGCCGGCAGGTGGTCGACGTAGCGCTGGAAGTACCACTGCGAGCGCTCGCGCTCCGACGGCGCCGGCAGCGCCACGACACGGCAGATGCGCGGGTTGAGGTACTCCGTGATCCGCTTGATCGCCCCGCCCTTGCCGGCGGCGTCGCGCCCCTCGAACACGACGACGAGCCGGGTGCCGCTCGTGCGCACCCACTCCTGCATGTGCACGAGCTCACCCTGCAGGCGCAGCAGTTCCTCTTCGTAGGGCTTGCGCGGCAGTCGCGGCGTAGACGTC
Organism: Pseudonocardia sp. GCM10023141; assembly: GCF_042653605.1. Classification (NCBI taxonomy): domain Bacteria; kingdom Bacillati; phylum Actinomycetota; class Actinomycetes; order Pseudonocardiales; family Pseudonocardiaceae; genus Pseudonocardia; species Pseudonocardia sp. GCM10023141. The sequence continues at coordinate 319,562 of NZ_JBHSIR010000067.1, read as the reverse complement.
ATCCGGACAGTGTCGCAACCCTCAGCCACCGCCGGCGGCGATCTCGGCCGAGATCGCCCCGCAGAGCACCACATCGAGGTCGGTGATGCCGCCCTTGGAGTGCGTCGAGCAGCGGAACGTCAGCGTGCGCCAGCGGATGTCGATGTCGGGGTGGTGGTCCTGCGACTCGGCGATCTCGGCGACGCGGCCCACCACCGCGATGGCGGCCGGGAAGCTCGGCAGCTCGGCGGTGCGCACCAGCGCGTCACCATCGCGTTCCCAGCCGGCGAGATCGTCGAGCGCTGCGGTGACGGCGGCATCGTCCAGGAGTTCGGCCATGCCGCCATCATCGCGCGATCAGGCGTCGCGGCGCAGCATCCGGTACACGGTGAGCCCGCCGCCGACCGCGGCGTAGCAGAGCGCCCGCAGCGAGCTCTGGATCATGCCGTCGAACGGGACGGGGTCGCGCAGCGCGTCGGTGCCCGCCGACCAGCCCGACGTCAGCAGGTAGGGCTGCAGCCAGTCCAGCGTCGGGATCGCCGAGAGCACGCCGAACACGATCAGCCCGCCCAGCACCGACGCGAGCACGACGAGCGGGTGCTCGGTGACCGCGGAGATCGCCATCGCGATCGCGCCGACGGCCACGAGCTGCCCGACGGTCCACAGCACGACGAGCGCGATCCGCCCGATCGCGGAGCCGAGCCCGACCGACGTGCCCGACAGCGTGACGAGCTGACCCTCCGCACCGCCGATGACCACCAGCCCGGCGAGCAGGCCGACGGCCGCGATCACCACCGTGGCGAGCACCGCCACGACGAGCACGCCGAAGGCCTTCATCCCCACCAGCCGCAACCGGCTGACCGGGGAGAGCAGCAGCCCGCGCAGCGTGCCGCTGGCGGCCTCGCCAGCGATGGCGTCGGCCGCCGACATGGCGACGGCCAGCGGCAGCAGCAGGGTGAGTGCCAACGTCATCGCGACAACGGGCAGCACCAGCCCGTTGCCGCCGATGGCGGCGATCAGCCCACCCCCGGGGCCACCCGCCCGCCCCGCCGTGGCGACGCCGATCGCGATCAGGACCGGGATCAGCGCGAAGATGCCCAGCAGCACCAGCGTGCGCGGCCGCCGCAGCACCCACCGGACCTCGGCCGCGAGCAACCGGCCGAGCGGGGCCTGGCGGGGTGACCGGGGCACCACGTCGCTCGCCACTGCGGCGGTCATGCCGTCTCCTCCGTGAGCCGTGCGAACAGCTCGTCCAGGTTGGCCCGGGTGCGCCGGGCCTCGTGCACCGCGACGCCCGCGCGCACCAGCAGCGCGACCACCTCCGGCGTCGGCGGCCCGTCCTCGCCGACGACAACGGCCGGCTCGTCGCCCTCGTCCAGGTACGCGGTGGCGCCCGCGGCGCGCAGCGTCCGGATCGCCAGCTCGACGTCGGGTGTGACCACGACGAGCCCGCCCGTGCCCGTGTCGAGCAGCGTGCGCAGCTCACCGGCGGCCACCAGCGAGCCGGCCTGCAGCACGGCGACGTGCGTGCAGGTGGCCTCCACCTCGGCGAGCAGGTGCGACGACACGATGACCGTGGCGCCACCGGCGTGCAGCTCCGCGATGATCCGCCGCACGTCGCGGGTGCCGGCCGGGTCGAGCCCGTTGGTCGGCTCGTCGAGCACCACGAGCCTGCGGGGGATCAGCAGCGCCGCGGCCAGCCCGAGCCGTTGCTTCATGCCGAGCGAGTAGCCGCGGAACCGCCGGTCGGCGGCGTCGGCGAGCCCGACGCGTTCCAGCGCGATCCCGACGGAGTCGGCGATGTCGGCGGAGGCCAGCAGCGGCTCGGTCGCGGCCACCCGCGTCAGGTTCTCGCGCCCGGACAGGAACGTGTGGAACCCCGGACCCTCCACGAGCGCCCCGACGTGGGGCAGTGCGAGCTCGGCGGCGTCCGGGACCGCGTGGCCGAGCAGCTCGGCGGTGCCGGACGTGGGCCGGGTCAGCCCCAGCAGCATGCGGATCAGCGTGGTCTTGCCCGACCCGTTGGGGCCCAGCATGCCCAGCACCGAGCCGGCCGGGACGGCGAGATCGATCCCGTCGACCGCCACCGTCGAGCCGAACACCTTGCGCAGGGCCGAGGCCCGCGCCGCGAACGCCGTGCCGGCGATGGCTTCCACCGCCGGCACGATAGCGACGTCGGACTCGACCGTGGGGGACGTCGTCACTTCGCGAGCGCTTCGGTCAGCACCTGCTCGGGAACGGCGCCCACGGCGATCCGGCCGTCGTCGGTGATGATCGCGCTGCCGACCGCGGTGGAGATCAGCGTGCCCTTGCCCCAGGTGCCCGAGACCGGGGTGCCGAGCGCCGCGAGGTTCGGCATCGCGCCGCCGGGACGCGCACCCTCGGGAGCGGGGGACTTCGTCGCGTCCTGCGCAGGCATCTTCGCCACGAGGACGGTGTCCCAGCCGTCACCGACGGCAGTGGGCTCGGCACCCCCGACCTTCTCCGGCTTGCCTGCGGGCGCGCCCGCAGGCGCCTTCGGCTCCTCGACGGTGGCACCGGGCGGCGGCGTGAACGTGAACAGCGCGGGGTCCTGTGCCCCGAACGTCAGGTCGGTGAAGCCGATCTGCAGCGCCGGGGTGGTGGAGCCGTTGGCCAGCACGGTCAGCCGCAACGGGGTGCGCTTCTCGGCGTCCACCGCGATGCGGACCTCCCGCAGCAGCGTGCGCTCCGACGGCGCGGGCGCGAGCACCAGCTCGTAGGCGGCGTGCCCGGCGACCTCGGCGGTGCCGTCGACGCGGATCTGGCTGGTGGCCTGCAGCGCCCCGAGCGCGGTGACGGCGGCCTCGGCGGGGTTGGCCGCCGCCGCCTCCGGCGCGATCTTGTCCTTGCCCTCGGGGGCCTTGGTGACCTTCTTGCCGTCGGAGTTCCATGACCAGAGCGTCTGGCCGTCGGCGACGAAGGACTGCTCCCCGCTCGCCGTCGGCAGCTGCAGGCGGCCGCGACCGTCCCCGTCGGACCAGACCCGCACGGTGCTGGAGCCGTTGGCGGCCTGCGGGAGGTTGGGCAGTGCCGGGAGCCCGAGGGCGTTGGTGATCGTGACGGTGCCGCCGAACGGACCGGGGTGGGCCGCGAGCACCGAGCTGACCAGGTCTTCCGCCGACACCGGTGGCAGCGCGGGCGCGGCGCCCGCACCCGCCGGGATCGCGATCAGACCCAATCCCACGATGCCTGCCACCGCGATGCCCGCTGCTGCTGTCCGTCCGGCCCTGCCCGATACCCGCATTCCCATGTGCCCAGCCTGACTGATGCGTGCTGAGAGTGTTCTGAGGTGCTGAGAGGGGTCTGAGGACGGTGGTCCCTGTAGCGTCCCGTCGCGAGATGGCACGCGTGCTGGTGGTCGACGACGAACCGGGGATCCGGACGGCGGTGGCGCGCGGCCTGACGGCGGAGGGCATGGAGGTCGTCGCCCTCTCCGACGGCCCGTCGGCGCTCGCCTCGGCACTCACCGGCAGCTTCGACGCGATCGTGCTCGACATCATCCTTCCGGGCCTGTCCGGCTATCGGGTGCTGGAGCAGCTGCGTGCCGCCGGCGTCGACACCCCGGTGCTGCTGGTGTCGGCGAAGGACGGCGAATGGGACCAGGCCGACGGGCTGGACCTGGGCGCCGACGGCTACCTCGTCAAGCCGTTCGCCTTCGTGGTGCTGGTGGCGCAGCTGCGCGCGATGCTGCGCCGCCGCGACGCCGCGCTGGGCCGCACCGGGCAGCGGGTGCGGCTCGGCTCACTCGTCGTCGACCCCGTCGCCCGCTCGGTGAGCTGGGACGGCGAGTCGGTAGAGCTGTCGCCGCGCGAGTTCGCGCTGCTGCACGCGCTGGCCAGCCGCCCGGACACCGCCGTCGCCAAGGACGAGCTGCTGCGCATGGTCTGGGGCGACGAGCAGGCCGCGAGCCGCAACGTCGTCGAGGTCTACGTCGGGTACGTGCGACGCAAGCTCGAGGCGGTCGGCGCCGAGCACGTGCTCAAGACGGTGCGCGGCTTCGGCTACATCGTCAGCTCGTGAGCGGGCGGGCGCGGCTGCGGGATCGCCTGCGCCGCTGGTGGGCGGCCCGTACCCTGCGCTCCCGGATCACGCTGGTGGTCGGCACCGTCGGGCTGGTCGCGCTGCTGGGCCTCAGCCGGGTCGGTGCCGGGCTGCTCTACGACGCGATGCTCGGCGCCGCCGACGTCGAGCTGCGCGACAAGGCGACGGCCGTTGCCGTGCAGGTCTCGGCTGGCACCCCGCCCACGGCGCTGCGCACGCCTGCGGTGCGGGTGCTCGACACGGCGGGCACGCCGGTCGACGGCGGCCCACCGGTGTCGCTGCGGGAGATGCAGCTGCGGCGCGTCGCGAGCGGTGACGCGGTCGTCGAGGTGAACGGGTCGGAGATCAGCCGGTGGGTGGCGGCGTCCGCGGTTGCGCCGGACGGGTCCACGCGGCTCGTCGTCGCCTCCACGGACCTCGTCGGCGGCGCGGTGCTGCTCGGCCGGGCCATCGGGGGCTTCCTGCTCGGCGGGCTGGTGGTGGCGCTGGTCGTCGCGCTCGCGGCGTGGGTCGCGACGCGGGCAGCACTGCGTCCGGTGGACCGGATGCGGGCGGCCGCCGCCGCGCTGCCACCGGGCGAACGCCTGCCCGTCCCGCCCGCGCGGGACGAGCTGCGCGCGCTCGCCGAGGAGATCAACCTGCTGCTGGCTCGCCGCGACGACGCCGTCGCCCGGCTGGAGCGCTTCACCGGCGACGCCGCCCACGAGCTGCGGTCGCCGGTGGCGGCGATCCGCGCGCAGGCGGAGGTGGCCGTCGCCCACCCGGACCCGGAGCTGGTCGAGGAGACGCTGCGCTCGGTCGCAGACGAGGCCGCGCGCCTCTCGACGCTGCTGGCCGATCTGATGGCGCTGGCGCGTGCCGACGCCGGCCAGCGGCTGCCGTCGCAGCCGGTGGACCTGGTGGCCGCGGCGAGCGCCGCGATGGTGCGGGCGGAGGTCCCCGGCGTCGACGGGCCGGTGCTGGCGCTCGTGGCGCCGACCCCGGCGACGGTCGCTGCCAGCCCGTCGGAGGTCGGGCTGGTGCTGGACAACCTGGTGTCCAACGCCCGGCGCCACGCCCGCTCGCTGGTGCGGATCAACGTGCTGCCGGCCGGCCGCTGGGTGCGGCTGGTGGTGGAGGACGACGGGCCCGGCATCCCGGCGGCGGACCGGCAACGGGTCTTCGACCGGTTCCTGCGGCTCAACCCGGAGGCGGGTGGGGGAGCGGGGCTCGGGCTCGCGCTGGTCGCGGCGCTGGTGCAGGGCCGGGGTGGCACGGTGACGGCCGGTGCGACCCCGGGTGGCGGGGCGCGGATCGAGGTGCGGTGGCCGGCGGGGTGAGATGGGCCGCGGTTGGGCGGCCACAAGGTTCCATGTGGCGGTTGCCGACTCCGCTGGCGAGCCACAAGGTTCCATGAGGCACCGGACGGGCGGCCCCGGGCAGCCACCAGATCCGGGTGCCACCCAACCCCCCACCCCGTGCTGCGACGATCACCCCGTGCCCGTGCTGCGTTCGACTGTCCTGATCGACGCCGAGCCCCGCACCGTGGCGGGCCTGCTGCGTGACGTCGCGACCTGCACCGCAGCCTTCGAGCGCGCCGGTCACCGATGCGAGGCCGACAGCCGGCTGCTCTCACCCGGCGACGAGCTGCGGGTCCGGGTCGCGGTCCTCCCCGGCCTGCGGATCGCCGTGTCGCTCGTCGTGCGGTCGATCTCCGACGCGGGCATGGTCGCGGTGTCCGCGGGCGGCCACACCCGTGCCGCGCTCACCACCACGCTGACCGCGACCGGCGCCGGCACGCTGCTCATGGACGAGCTGCGCTGGGTGTCGCCGCTGGGCCCGCCCGGAGACGTCGTGCTGGTCCGGCGGCTCGTCCTGCGGCTGCTGGCGGCTCGCTCCGCCGTGCTTGTCGAGCAGGCCGCAGCGCTGGCCGCTCGCCCGGTCGTCGTGGCCACCGCGCTGGTCCGCGATGGTCGGGTGCTGGCCGCGCAGCGCACCCGGCCGCCCGAGCTCGCCGGCCGCTGGGAGCTGCCGGGCGGGCGGGTCGAGAGCGGGGAGTCCGAACCGGACGCCGTCGTGCGGGAGTGCACCGAGGAGCTGGGCACCACGGTCCGCGTCATCGGGCGGTTGGGCACCGATCTCCCCATCGACGCGGGCGTCCTGCGGGTGCACGTCGCCGAGCCGGCGCCGGGCGCGCCCGAGCCGCAGGCGCTCGAGCACTCCGCGCTGCGCTGGGTCGCACCCGCCGAGCTCGCGCACGTGGAGTGGGTGGCGGCCGACCGCGCGGTGCTGCCGGAACTGGGTGCGCTGCTGCGCCAACCCTGACCGGGAGGCAGCGCCGGGCGTTCGCAGCTGCAACCGTTGGGGAACCGACCGGCCGCGCCCACCGTCTCACCCGGCATGTCCATCGACGCCATCCTCACCCGGCAGGCCGGCGTGATCAGCCGCGCGCAGGCGCTGGCGGCGGGCATCACCCCGGGCGCCGTCGACCGGTGCGTCCGCGTCCGGCACTGGCTGCCCCTGCACCCGCGGGTCTACCTCGTGGGCGTCCCCGCCGATCCGGACGAGGTGCGCGTGCGCTCCGCGCTGCTGTGGGCCGGGCCCGCCGCGGTGCTCGGCGGTGCCGCGGCGGCCTGGTGGCACGGCCTGCTCGGCAGCGCTCCCACCACGCTGGCGATCACCGTGCCCGGCCGGCGCGCCGGGGCCCGACCGGGGGTGCTGGTGCACCGTCGCGTGCTCGCCGCCGCCGACGTCACCACCTGCCGCGGCATCGCCGTCACGGCCGAAGCGCTGACGGCCGTCGAGGCGGCCGTCGAGCTGGGGCCGTGCGGGGCGGCGTTGCTGGACCGGTGGCTGCGCCGGGGCGTTGGGCTCGGCGACGTCGAGGAGGCACTTCGACGCAACCCCGGCTCGGCCGCCGCCTCCCGGGTGCTCGCCGCCGCGGTCGAGCGCCGCGCCCGTCACATCCGCTGCCGATCGCCCCGCCATGACGTGATCTCGGACACGTCGAGATGGGATCATGGCCCGACGAACGGTCCCTCCGGCCTGCGATCGGGGTGAGCGGCGCCACCGCCACGGCCTGCCGGAATACCGCCCGGCCCGCGATCATTGCCGCTCGTCGCGCCGAAACGGGGGATCGGTTCAGAAAACCGCGCCGCAAGTCCGGACATGCCGGTCGGCCGAACGCGTTGGGCCGTCCGGCTCGTGGAGTGAGGCTATGCTCATATTTGGGCGGTTCCGGCCTCCGGACGGGCTACCTTGAACTGTGAGCACTGCAGCATCCACCATCGCGGCCCCCGCCGACCAGTCTCGCGCGAGCCGTGGCACGGAAGCGCAGTTGCGCAACGTTGCCATCGTCGCGCACGTCGACCACGGTAAGACCACCCTCGTCGACGCCATGCTCCGCGCCTCTGGCGCCTTCGGTGAGCGCGCCGCCGTTGTCGATCGAATCATGGATTCGGGCGATCTCGAGCGCGAAAAGGGCATCACCATCCTCGCCAAGCACACGGCGATCAACTGGCACGGCATGACGCTCAACGTCGTCGACACCCCCGGCCACGCCGACTTCGGTGGCGAGGTCGAGCGCGGCCTGTCGATGGTCGACGGTGTCGTCCTGCTGGTCGACGCGAGTGAAGGCCCCCTCCCGCAGACCCGTTTCGTCCTGCGCAAGACGCTCATCGCCGGCCTCCCGGTCGTGCTGGTGGTCAACAAGACCGACCGGCCCGACGCCCGGATCGCCTCCGTCGTCGACGAGAGCCTCGAGCTGCTGCTCGAGCTCGCCGACGAGCTGGAGCTCGACGAGACGATGACGTCGCACCTGCTCGATCTGCCGGTCGTCTACGCGTCCGGCCGCTCCGGCCGCGCGTCCCGCAACCGGCCCGCCGACGGTGAGCAGCCCGACGAGCCCGGCCTCGAGTCGCTGTTCGACGTCATCGCCGAGACGGTCCCGCCGCCCGCCGACGACGTCAACGCGCCCCTGCAGGCGCACGTCACCAACCTCGACGCCACGCCGTTCCTCGGCCGCATCGCGCTGTGCCGCATCCGCGCGGGTGTCATCCGCCGCGGTCAGCAGGTCGCGTGGTGCACCGCCGACGGCAAGACCACGCGCGTCAAGATCACCGAGCTGCTGCGCACCGAGGCGCTCACCCGCGTGTCGGCCGAGTCGGCCAGCGCGGGCGACCTCGTCGCCGTCGCCGGCATCCCCGAGGTCACCATCGGCGACACGCTCGCCGACCCGGAGAACCCCGTCGCACTGCCGCGCATCCACGTGGACGAGCCGGCCATCTCCGTCACCATCGGCATCAACACGAGCCCACTGGTGGGTCGCGACCCGCACCCGGGCACGAAGCTCACCGCCCGCCAGGTCAAGGGCCGGCTGGATTCCGAGCTGGTCGGCAACGTGTCGCTGCGCGTGCTGCCCACCGAGCGCCCCGACTCGTGGGAGGTGCAGGGCCGAGGCGAGCTGGCGCTGGCCATCCTCGTCGAGACGATGCGCCGCGAGGGCTTCGAGATGACGGTCGGCAAGCCCGAGGTCGTCACGAAGACCGTCGAGGGCAAGGTCCACGAGCCGTTCGAGCAGCTCTCGGCCGACGTCCCCACCGAGCACCTCGGCCCGGTCACGCAGCTGCTCTCGGCCCGCAAGGGCGAGCTGGTCAACCTGGTGCACGGCGACACCCGCGTGCGCATGGACTACCGGGTCCCGTCGCGCGGCCTGATCGGCTTCCGCACCGAGTTCCTCACGATCACCCGCGGCGCGGGCATCGTCAGCCACGTCTTCGACGGCTACGGCCCGTGGGTCGGCGAGATCAACAACCGCCTCCGCGGTTCGCTGATCGCCGATCGCTCCGGCCCGGTCACCGGCTACGCGGTCGACGCGCTGTCGGACCGCGGCGTGCTGTTCGTCGGGCCGGGCACGCTCGTCTACGACGGCATGGTCATCGGCGAGTACACGCGCAACGAGGACCTCGAGGTCAACATCGTGCGCGAGAAGAAGCTCACCAACATGCGCAAGTCCACGAGCGACGAGCTCGTGAAGCTGACGCCGCCCACCATCCTCACGCTCGAGCAGGCGCTGGAGTTCTGCGCCAACGACGAGTGCGTCGAGGTCACGCCGGAGTCGGTGCGCATCCGCAAGGTCGAGCTCGACTCGCACCTGCGTGGCCGCGCGCGCTCGCGCGCGAAGGCGGCCGGCTGAGTCCGGAAGCAATGCGTATGAGGCACCGGGAACCGCACGCTCGACGCGGTCTCCGGTGCCTTTTCCATGCCTGCGAGGATGGCGGACCCGCGGGCCGCCGGTCCGCCCCGCTGCGGAGGTCCACGGTGTACCGGACGAGGGTCGCGGTGATCCTGCTCGTCGGGGCCGTGCTGGCCGCCTGCACGAACCAGCCGGTGGATGCGCCGGCACCGCCTCCACCGGTCGTGGCCACGAAGGCGCCGAACCCGGCACCGACCAAGCTCGTCGTGGGTGTCGATGCGTTGCCTGCCGGGTTCAACCCGCACCTGATCGCCGACTCGTCGCCGGTCACAGCCGCGGTCGCCGGCCTCGTGCTGCCCTCGGTGTTCCGCTTCGACGCGCAGGGCGTGGCCCACCTCGACCCCACGATCGCCACGAGCGCCACGGTGACGTCCACCGCGCCGTTCACGGTGAGCTACGAGCTCAACCTGCAGGCCTCGTGGACCACGAACGCGCCGATCGCCGCAGAGGACTTCGTGTACCTCTGGGAGCAGATGCGCAGCCAGCCGGGCGTCGTCGACGCCGCCGGCTACCGGATGATCACCGATGTGCGCTCCCGCGCCGGCGGCAAGGCCGTCGACGTGGTGTTCTCCCAGCCCTACCCGGCGTGGCGGCAGCTGTTCACCGACCTCCTGCCGGCCCACCTGCTCAAGGACGCGCCCGGTTCGTGGGTCGGTGCCACGGTCGGCGGCCTGCCGGCGTCGGCGGGCCCGTTCAAGATCATCTCGATCGATCAGGGCCGTGGCGAGGTACAGCTCGCCCGCAACGACCTCTACTGGGCCACGCCCACGGTGCTCGACCAGCTGGTGCTGCGCAAGGTCGACGCCACCACATTGGCAGCGGGCCTGATGTCGGGTGACGTGAACGTCGCGATCCCGGAGGCCGATCCGTCGCAGCGCACCACGCTCGGCACCGTGCTGCCCGCACCGCACCTGCAGACCGCGCCGCAGCCCACCGTCACGCAGCTGGGCATGCGGGGCGACTCCGGCCCCGTCTCCGACCCGCGCGTGCGGCAGGCGATCGCCGCGATCGTCGATCGCGTCGCGGTGCGTGCCGTGGCGGCCCCGGAGTCGCTGCCGGCCGACGCGCTCGGGCTGGCGCCGTCGGAGCCCGGGTACACGCCGACGGCGCCGCCCCGCCCCGATGCCAACGCCGCTGCCGCCCTGCTGACCTCGGCCGGTTGGACCCGCGACTCCACCACCGGGCGCTGGTCGGTCGGCGGTGCGCCGGTGCAGCTCACGATCGGTGCGGCCGCCGAGCGTCCCGAGGACCTGCGCGTGGCCGAGGCCGTGGCAGGCCAGCTCCGGGCGGCCGGTATCGCCGTCACGGTGGTGTCGCCGTCGGCCGTCGACCTGTTCAGCAAGGCCACGGTGCCTGCCACCCTGCCCAGCGGGTCACCGACGCCCAGCCCGACCCCCACTCCCACCGCGGCACCCTCGGCGACGCCCACCCCGACCGTCGTCCCGAGCACCACCGGGCCCCCGGTGCCCGCCGGCAGCGCGCAGGTGGACCTGATGGTGTTCCCGCGCTCGATCGGTGGTGACCTGGGCACGGAGCTGTCCTCCGACTACGGCTGCCCGTTGCCGTCGGCACTGGTCCGGGAGCCCCCGCGTTCGACCACGGGCTTCTGCTTCCCGGCGCTGCAGCCGCTGCTCGACGAGCTGCTCTCGCCGTCCCCGCGCCCGGACACCGCCGCGACGGTCGAGAAGATTCTCTGGCAGCAGATGCCCGTGCTGCCGCTGTTCCAGCCCGTGAGCCTCGTGGTGAGCACGGCGGCGGCCGACGCGCTGACGGGGATCGGACCGGGCCCGATCGGCACCGGCCCGCTCACCGGCGCCGAGACCTGGCGAGCCCCGAAGAGCTAGCCAGCGCTCGCACACACCGCGCTGTTGCCGCGCACACCGTGCACGATGTGTGCGGCCACGCTTCGGTGTGTGCGAGCCGGGGATCGTCGTTATTGCGCGTTATCGGGGGAGTTGCGTGGCGAATGCTGTTTCGCCGCGGGCGGTTTGGGCGCGCCTGGTCCGCGTTTCCCGCAGCGTCCTGTCTGTGTGTCGGCTATGAGTATGCGCTGGTCAAGGCGCCGGTAATGCTTGCGTCAACAACCTGATCACCCTTTGGTCACGATTGCCGGCAACGCCTGACGCTCGATGCTGAGCATTTCTAACGTCACCGGAATGGGTAGAACGAAGACCATGTCGCTCATCGCGATGAGCGCGGTCACGGCAGTCGTGTTAGCGGCGTGCGGCAACACCGGCGCCTCCACCGCTGCCCCGAGCGCCGACGCAGGCGCCCGCAACGGCACGGCCGACGGCGCGGTCCGCGGCGGAACGCTCAACCTGCTGGGCTCCGGCGACGTCGACTACATGGATCCCAACGTCAGCTACTACTCCCCGAGCTACCTGGCGCTGCGGCTGTGGAGCCGGCAGCTGTTCACCTACCCGGCGGACCCGGCAAACAACACCAAGGCCGTGCCCGACCTCGCCGAGGCCGTGCCCACCGCCGACAACGGGGGCATCAGCGCCGACGGCAAGACCTACACGATCTCGATCCGGCAGGGCGCGCAGTGGGGGACCACCCCGGCGCGGCAGGTCACGGCCGCCGACGAGGTGCGGGGCGTCAAGCGCACCTGCAACCCGGTGCAGCCCTTCGGCGGCCTGCCTGACTACCAGGACCTGATCGTGGGGTTCCAGCAGTTCTGTGACGGCTTCAAGAAGGTCGGGCAGGACGCGGCGTCGATCAAGAACTACGTCGAGAACACGCCCCTGCCGGGTGTCACGGCGAAGGATGACCACACGGTGGTGTTCACGCTCAACCACCCGGCCGCCTACCTGGTCGACATGCTGACGCTCACCGCGTTCTCGCCGGCGCCGGTCGAGGTGCTCGACCACCTCCCCGGCAGCTCGGACCTGGGCACGCACCAGGTCTCCGACGGCCCCTACAAGATCGATCTCTACGACCCGACGAAGCGGATCGAGTTCAGCCGCAACCCGGCCTGGAACGCGGCGAGCGACCCGATCCGCCAGGCGTTCGTCGACAAGGTCGTGATCGACGAGACGGTGAGCCAGGAGTCCACGCAGCAGCAGCTGCAGACCGGCAACGCCAACGCGGACATGGAGTTCGACAACTTCGTTCCGGCGGCCCAGATCCCGGGCCTGCAGGCGGCAGCCGACCCGAACCTCAACCTGGGTGACACCGCGTCGAGCAACCCCTACATCGTCTACAACACCCGCTCGCCGAACAACAACAGCGCGCTGGGCAACGTCAAGGTCCGGCAGGCGATCAGCTACGCGATCAACCGCGCCGACATCATCCAGGTGCTGGGCGGCCCCGAGGTCAGCCCGCCGCTGACGCACGTGCTGCCGCCCCAGATCGTGGGCTCGAAGGACTCCGATCCGTACCCCTACGATCCGGCCAAGGCCAAGCAGATGCTCGCGGACGCCGGGTTCCCCAACGGGATCACCCTGAAGCTGCTCTACCGCAACGCCTCCGCGGGCAGCAGCAAGGCGTTCGCCACCGTCCAGCAGGACCTCACGAAGGCCGGCATCACGGTGCAGGGCGTGCCCTCGCCGAACGCCGACTTCTACACGAAGTACCTCCAGGTGCCCGACGTCGCGACGCGGGGCGTGTACGACATGGCGATCGCCGGGTGGGGCGCGGACTGGTACGGCAACGCCGCGCTGTCGTTCTTCAACCCGCTGTTCTCCGGTGCGCCGTCGTTCCCGCCGGTCGGCAGCAACTTCGGCTACTACGACAGCCAGGCCACGAACGCGCTGATCACCCAGGCGATCGACGCCCCCGACGCGGCCACCGCATCGGACGCGTGGGCCAAGGCGGACGCGCAGGTGATGGCCGACGCCGCGTTCTTCCCGATCACGGCGCCCCGCCAGCCCAACTACCACGCCGCGCAGGTGCACAACGCCGTCTACATCCCGTCCTTCCAGGGCTTCGATCCGTCGAACGTCTGGCTCGACAAGGACAAGCAGGGCGGCTGAGGCGTGGCACTGCTCGAAGTCGACGACCTGCACGTCTCGTTCGGCACCCCCGACGGGGTCGTGCGCGCGGTGCGGGGCGTGTCGTTCTCGGTGGACCGGGGACGCACGCTCGGCATCGTCGGGGAATCGGGATCCGGCAAGAGCGTGGCGACGCAGACGATCGTCGGCCTGACCCGGGGCGCGCGCGTCTCGGGCCGGGCCACCCTCGACGGCGAGGACCTGCTGGGGGCCGATGTCGCTGCGCTGCAACGGATCCGTGGCGCCAAGATCGGCATGATCTTCCAGGATCCGCTGTCGAGCCTGCATCCCTACTACAAGGTCGGCTGGCAGATCGTCGAGATGATCCGCGCCCACGAGCGCGGCACGTCGAAGGCGGCGGCGCGCAAGCGGGCGATCGAGCTGCTCGACGCGGTCCGGATCCCCAGCCCGAAGATCCGCATCGACAACTACCCGCACGAGTTCTCCGGCGGCATGCGCCAGCGCGTGATGATCGCGATGGCCATGGCGCTGCGGCCGTCGGTGCTCGTGGCCGACGAGCCGACCACGGCGCTCGACGTGACGGTGCAGGCCCAGGTGCTCGACGTGATGCGCGACGTGCAACGCGACTTCGGCACGGCGATCGTGCTCATCACACACGACCTGGGCGTCGTCGCCGACATGGCCGACGACGTGGTGGTGATGTACGGCGGCCAGGTGATGGAGCGCGCGGCCAAGCGTGACCTGTTCTACCGCCATCACCACCCCTACACCGAGGGGCTGCTGCGGTCACTGCCGACGGCCGGCAACGCGGGCATGCTCGTGCCCATCGCGGGCACCCCGCCGAGCCTGCTGAGCCCGCCGCCCGGCTGCCCGTTCGCGCCGCGCTGCACCTACGCGTTCGACCGCTGCTCCGAGCGGCCGCCGCCCGCCGAGATCCCCGGCGGTGGGGCCCACACCTCGGCGTGCTGGCTGCCGGTGGAACGCGCGGACCGGCAGCGGGCGGTCGCGTCGTGAGCGGTCTGGATCCGGGCTCGGCGCCCGATGTCCTGATGCGCCTCGACGGCGTCCGCAAGGAGTTCCCGATCGGCAGGCGCCGGCTCTTCGGCGGCCCGCCACCGGCATTGCGCGCCGTCGACGGCATCAGCATCGACGTCCGGCGCGGCGAGACGCTCGGTCTGGTGGGGGAGACGGGGTGTGGCAAGTCCACATTGGCCCGCTGCATGACCCGGCTGGTCGATCTCACGGCCGGCAGCATCACGTTCGACGGCACCGACATCAGCACGCTCGGCCGGGCCGAGCTGCGGCCGCTGCGCCGCGAGATGCAGGTGATGTTCCAGGATCCCTACGGCTCGCTGAACCCGCGGCGGCGGGTCGGGTCGATCATCGGGGACCCGTTCGCGATCCACGGCGTTGCCGACGGTGCCGAGCGCAGGCGCAAGGTGCAGGAGCTGATGGAGCTCGTCGGGCTCAACCCCGAGCACTACAACCGGTTCCCCGCCGAGTTCTCCGGCGGCCAGCGCCAGCGCATCGGCATCGCCAGAGCACTGGCGCTGCGGCCCAAGCTCATCGTGTGCGACGAGCCGGTGTCGGCGCTGGACGTGTCCATCCAGGCGCAGGTGATCAACCTGCTCGCCGAGCTGCAGGACCGGCTCGACCTGACCTACGTGTTCATCACCCACGACCTGTCGGTGGTGCGCCACGTGAGCGACCGCATCGCGGTGATGTACCTGGGCCGGATCGTCGAGATCGCCAACGTGGACGGACTGCACGAGCGCACCCGCCATCCCTACACCCGCGCGCTGCTGTCGGCGGCGCCCACCGTGGATCCCGACGAGGCGCTCGGCCGGGAGCGGATCGTGCTCACCGGGGACCTGCCCTCGCCTGCCGCGCCGCCGTCGGGCTGCCGCTTCCACCCGCGCTGCCCGAAGGCGCAGGCCCGGTGCGTCACCGAGATCCCCGAGCTCGTCCCGCGCCTCGACGACGGCCCGGAGCACGCCGTCGCCTGCCACTTCCCGATGGAGCCCGGCGAGCTGCTCACCATCGCGCATCCGGCGATCGGCGGCCGCGACCTGCAGTTCGACCCGACAGCGGTTGACGGTGGGTGGACGCGGTGACCGCGCCCGACGTGCACGACGCCCAGCAGCCCGTCCCCGAGCCCGCACCCGGGACCGCGGTGCCTGCCGCGCTCCAGCTCGAGGGCGCGGCCGGGATCCGGGGTCGCAGCCCGTGGGAGCTGGCCTGGGCCCGGCTGCGCCGCGACCGGGTGGCGATGATCTCGTTCGTCGTGATCGTGCTGATCATCCTGGTTGCGCTGCTCGCCCCGGTGATCGCGGCGTTGATCGGGCACGGGCCCGACGACCAGTTCCGGGCGGCCGGGCTGACCCCCGCTGGCCTGCCGGAGCCGCCCACCGGGCAGTTCCTGTTCGGCACCGACGACCTGGGTCGCGACCTGCTGGTCCGGGTCGTCTACGGCAGCCGCATCTCGTTGACGGTCGGCGTGCTGTCCACGCTCGTCGCGGTGGCCGTCGGCGTGGCGATCGGGCTCACCGCCGGCTACTTCGGCGGGCTGGTCGACTCGGTGCTCGCGCGCCTGCTCGACGTCGTGCTCTCGATCCCGTTCGTGCTGGCCGGGGTGGCGGTCGTGTCGGTGACCGGGCCGAACCTGACGGTCACGATCCTCGTGATCGCGTTCTTCAGCTTCGCGGCGGTGGCCCGCATCGTCCGCGGTCAGATGATCTCCATTCGGGAGCGGGAGTACGTGGAGGCGGCCCGCTCGCTCGGCGCGAGCGACATGCGGATCATGTTCATCGACGTGCTGCCGAACGTGCTCGCGCCGGTGATCGTCTACACGACGCTGCTGATCCCGGCCGCGATCGTCGCGGAGGCCACGCTGTCGTTCCTCGGCCTCGGAGTGCCCCCACCCACCGCGACGTGGGGCGGGATGCTCGACGGCGCCACGGAGTACTACCGGGTGGCGTGGTGGTACCTGGTGTTCCCCGGACTCGCGCTGCTGATCACGACGCTGGCGTTCAACCTGTTCGGTGACGGCGTGCGCGACGCGTTCGACCCGCGCTCGGACCGGCTGTTCGCCCTCGCACCCGAGGAGGACTGAGCAGCGATGATCCGCTTCCTCCTCCGTCGCGTGTTGCAGGGCGTGCTGGTGATCTGGGTGATCACGCTGGTGCTGTTCGCGCTGTTCTACGTGGCGCCGAGCAACGTCGCGCAGACGCTCGGCGGTCGCCAGGCGACGCCGGAGACCATCGCGCTGATCCAGCAGCGACTCGGACTCGACCGTCCACTGTGGCAGCAGTACCTCGGCTTCGTGGGCAACGCGCTGCGCGGCGACCTCGGCTACGACTACTACAAGCAGGTGCCGGTCACGTCGATCATCGCGGACGCGCTGCCCAAGACGTTGTCGATCGCGGTCGGCGCCGTGGTGATCTGGATGCTGCTCGGCGTGACCAACGGCGTGGTCTCGGCACAGCGGCCGCGCTCGTTCGTCGACCGCGGGCTCACCGGCTTCGCGCTGTTCTTCTACTCGATGCCGACGTTCCTGCTCGGCCTGCTGCTGCTGTTCTTCCTCTACTTCCAGCTCAGCCTCGCCGGTCTCAAGATCTTCCCGGCCGGCGGGTACGTCGATCTCACGAGCAGCCCGGGGGGCTGGGTGCAGCACCTGATCCTGCCGTGGATCACGGTCGCGCTCGTGTCGGCGGCGGCGTACACGCGGCTCACCCGGACGTCGATGCTCGAGGTGCTGGGGGAGGACTACATCCGCACGGCGCGCTCGAAGGGCCTGTCCGAGCGGCGGGTGCTGCTGCGCCACGGGCTGCGCAGCGCGCTGACGCCCGTGCTCACCCAGTTCGGCATCGATCTGGGCGGGCTGGTGGGCGGGCTGGTCGTCACCGAGACCGTCTTCTCCATCGACGGGCTGGGCCGAACGGCCGTCACCGCGATCAACCAGCAGGACCAACCCGTGATCATCGGCATCGTGCTGCTGGGCTCGGCGGCCGTGGTGGTGGCCAACATCGTGGTCGACCTCGGGTACGCCGTACTGGATCCCCGGGTTCGGCTTCGCTAGTAAACCTCCAACACTTCAACCCCAGGTCAGGAGACTGCAAGCCACTTCGAGGAATGTCGAAGGATCCTCTCACCAGCTGGGCTCGATCTGCACGCAGTGCGTGGAATGTCCGTTAGGGAACGTTCACATCGCACTCGGTTACCAGCAGGTAGTGCAGCGTGTCGCTGTGTTGTTGTCCGGTCACCCTTTGGTCACGATCGGAGGGGCGACGATGACGCGCGCCGTCGCGCTTCCTACCGTGCCGTGGGTCGGTGCGCCTGTTCGCTACATGGATGTGGCACATCGCGTCGATGCAGCCGAGGCGTCCGACCGGGACCGTCCAGCAGAGAGAGGTCAGGAAGTCCATGAGGAGATCGAGGGCAGGTCTCGCGGCCGTCACGATGACGGCAGCGGTGGGTCTGGTGTTGGCGGGGTGCTCGCAGCAGAGCAATCAGGGCACCAGCTCCGGCAATGCCGCGCAGCCGGCCGTGGGATTCCCCGAGACGGCCGACCTGCCCGCGGTGCCGGGCAAGCCGGGAGGCACCTTCCGGCTGGGTATCACCGAGCCGACCGCGATCGACCCGTACAACGTGCAGGAGTCCGAGGGCTCGACCGTCAACAAGGCGCTGTTCACCGGCCTCGTCGACGCCAAGCCCAACGGTGACGTGATCCCGGGTGTCGCCACCAAGTGGACCCCGAACGCCGACTGCACCCAGTGGACGTTCGACCTCAAGACCGGCACCACGTTCTCCAACGGTGAGCCCGTGGACGCGGCCGCGTTCAAGCGTGGCTGGGACCGCACCTCCGCCAAGGCCTCGGCCTCGCAGGTGTCCTACCACCTCGACGAGATCGCCGGTTACGACCAGATGCAGGACGGGAGCGCCACCACCCTCTCGGGTGTCGACGCCACCGACCCGAAGACGCTCAAGGTCACGCTGTCGAAGGCCGACTGCGAGTTCGAGCTCCGCACCATGCACCCCGTGGCCAGCCCGGTCCCGACCGTCGCGGGCGCTGCGGACAACAAGACCTACAACGACATGCCCATCGGCAACGGCCCGTTCAAGATGGACGGCCCGTGGCAGCACGAGAAGGGCATCAAGCTCGTTCGCAACGACACCTACGGGGCCGGCCCGAAGGCCAACCTCGACGCGGTCGAGATCACGATCACGCCGTCTGCCAACGGCAACCAGGTCGAGACCGACGGCTTCAACAACGGCACGTTCGACTGGGCGCGCATGCCCACACCCGTGCTGACGTCGGAGCGGGCGGCCAACGAGCCGAAGAACCAGTGGATCTCCAAGAAGACCGCCGGCATCGACTACCTGATGACGATGGACACCACCAAGCCGCTCGACAGCGCCGACGCCCGCAAGGCGATCTCCATGGCCATCGACCGCAACGCGATCGCGCAGGGTGTGTTCCAGGGCTCCAAGGCCCCGGCCACGTCGCTGCTGCCGCCGTCGTTCACGAAGGCCTACGTCGAGGGCGTCTGCACGGCGTGCAAGTTCGACCCCGCTGCGGCCAAGGACCTGGCCGCCAAGGCCGGACTCACCCCCGGCACCGAGGTCAAGTTCCAGTTCAACACCGGTGGTGGCCACGAGGAGTGGACCGCCGCGGTCAAGCAGCAGCTGGAGACCAACCTGGGTCTCAAGGTCACCTACAGCGGCGTCCCGTTCAAGGACATGCTGACCAACCAGCGCCAGCCGGGCGCCAGCGGCTTCTACCGCTCCTCGTGGGGCGCCGACTACCCGACGCCGGGCAACTTCATCGGCCCGCTGCTGGCCACCTCGTCGATCGGTGCGGCCACGCCCGCCGACGTGGCGACCGGTGACAACAAGGGTCGCTACAGCAACCCGCAGGTCGACGCGCTGCTGACCAAGGCGGCATCGACCACGGACGAGGCCGCCCGCAACGACCTGTACAAGCAGGCCGAGAAGATCTCGATCGGCGACGACCTGGGCATCATCCCGATGTTCATCCGGCAGCAGTTCCGCCTGGCGAACACCGCGAAGTTCGGGAACGTGAAGATGGACTTCTTCGAGAACCCCACCCTGGCCGAGATCACTCTGAAGTGACCAGGTGGTGACGGCCTGCGGACCCGCGAACCGGGTCCGCAGGCCGTCACCGTGTCGGGCGGGAGCTCCACATCATGGGCAAGTTCATCCTGCGACGCAGTGCCCAGGCGATCCTGGTCATCTTCGTCGCCACACTGCTGATCTTCCTGGCCACCTTCGTGCTGGGCGATCCCTTCGGGTCCACCGGTGAGAAGACGGTGCCGCCGGAGATCGCGGCGCTCAACCGGGCAAAGTTCGGCCTCGACAAGCCGATCCCGATCCAGTTCCTGACCTACATCGGCAACATGGTGACCGGCGACTTCGGCATCGACTTCAGCCAGCGCCGCGAGGTCTCCGAACTGCTGGCCACGACCGTGCCGAACACCATCCGGCTCGCGCTCGTCGCGATCCTCATCGACGTGGTCATCGGTGTGACCGCGGGCGTCATCGCCGCCGTCAAGCGCTACTCGTTCTGGGACGTACTGGTCACCATCAGCACCACGTTGCTGATCGGGATCCCGACGTTCGTCCTCGGCATCCTGCTGGTGGCCAACCTCTCCGGGATCGGGCCGTTCCCGATCGTCCCGCGAAGTTTCACGGTCGAGGTGCCCTGGTACCAGGAGGTCCTGCTACCGGCCTTCACGCTCGCCATCGTGGACGCTGCGTTCATCGCGCGGCTGATGCGCGGGTCGATGCTCGAGGTGCTGCGAGCCGACTACATCCGCACGGCCCGCGCCAAGGGTCTGTCGGAACGCGTGGTGATCGGCAAGCACGCCATGCGCAACTCGATGATCCCGGTGGTCACCTACATCGGCATCTCGCTCGGCGTGCTGTTCGGCGGGGCGATCATCACCGAGTCGATCTTCCAGTACAACGGCGTCGGCTACCTGCTGTTCAATGCCATCCGCAACAGCAACGCACCCGTCATCATCGCGATCGTCGTCTACTCCGTCGTGACGTTCGTGGTGCTGAGCCTCATCGTCGACATCCTCTACGCCTATCTCGACCCCCGGATCAGGCTGAACTGAGCGAGGCCAACCCTCCATGACACTTCCCACATCCTCACCCGGTGGCCCGTCCGCCCCGATCGACCCGGGGCTCGAGACCGCCGAGCCGCCACCGCCGTCGTCGGGCCGCAAGGACAAGAAGGCCGACGGGCAGGTCGCCGACATCTGGCGCCGGTTCCGGCGCAACAAGCTGGCGATGGTGGGCCTCACCATCGTCACG
This sequence comes from Pseudonocardia sp. GCM10023141, assembly GCF_042653605.1. Lineage (NCBI taxonomy): Bacteria > Bacillati > Actinomycetota > Actinomycetes > Pseudonocardiales > Pseudonocardiaceae > Pseudonocardia > Pseudonocardia sp. GCM10023141. The sequence goes on along the minus strand of NZ_JBHSIR010000067.1, from coordinate 298,997 downwards.
CTGCTCATGATCATCGCGATCTTCGAGCCGATTCTGACGCCCTACAGCCCGTTCGAGCAGAACCTGGTCAACGTGCTGCAGCCGCCGTCGGCGCAGCACTGGCTCGGCACCGACGTGCTCGGCCGCGACCTCTACTCGGGGATCATCTACGGCACCCGGCTGGCGATGATCGTCGGCGTGAGCACGGTGGCGGGCTCGCTGATCGTCGGTGTGACGCTCGGGGCCATCGCCGGGTTCAAGGGCGGCGCCTGGGACGCGGTGATCAGCCGGATCACCGACATCTTCCTGTCGTTCCCCGGCCTGATCGGCGCGATCCTGGTGGTCCGCCTCTTCGGCGACGGCGTGGTCCCGGTGATCGTCGCACTCGTGGTGTTCGGCTGGACGACCGCCGCCCGGCTCATGCGTGGCCAGGTGCTGTCGCTGCGGGAGGCCGAGTACGTCGAGGCCGCTCGCTCCATCGGAGCCGGTAACGGCCGCATCATCCGCCGCCACATCCTGCCCAACGCGATCGCACCCGTGTTCGTCTACTCGTTCACGAGCATCGGGGTCACGGTCGTGGCGATGGCGTCGCTGTCCTTCCTCGGCATCGGCGTCCCGCCCGACGTGCCCGAGTGGGGCCGCCTGATCTCCCAGGCGGTCGGCTTCCTGCGCGTGGAGGGCAAGTCACACCTGTGGCTCGCACCCGCAGGCGCGATCGCCATCACCACGTTGGGCTTCGCGTTCGTGGCCGACGGCCTGCGTGACGCGCTCGACCCGAAGCTCCGCGGGGGCAACTGACCATGGCAGACACCACCACAACACGCTCGCCGCTGGGCGCGGAGGACGTGCTCGGCAGCTCCGGGGGTGCCAAGGGCGCTCCCGTGCTCGAGGTCAAGGACCTGCGGGTGCACTTCAAGACGCCCGCCGGCACCGTCAAGGCGGTGGACGGCGTCAACTGGCACGTCAACGAGGGCGAGACGCTCGCCATCGTCGGCGAGTCGGGATCGGGCAAGTCGGTCTCGGCCATGACGATCCTCGGCCTCGTGCCGACACCGCCCGCGGTGTTCCCGAGCGGGCAGGTGCTGCTGCGCGGCCGGTCCCTGCTGGACATGCCGGAGGCGCAGCAGCGCAAGCTGCGCGGCAGCGAGATCGCGATGATCTTCCAGGACCCGCTGACGGCGCTGAACCCCGTGTTCAAGGTCGGCGACCAGATCGCGGAGATGGTGCGGGTCCACCAGAAGGTGGGCAAGCAGGCCTCGTTGCGCAAGGCGGTCGACCTGCTCGGCGAGGTCGGCATCCCCAGCCCGGCCGTGCGGGCCGGGCAGTACCCGCACGAGTTCTCCGGCGGCATGCGCCAGCGGGCCATGATCGCGATGGCGCTGGCCAACGACCCGCAGGTGCTGCTCGCCGACGAGCCCACCACGGCGCTCGACGTCACGGTGCAGGCGCAGATCATGCAGCTGCTGGTGAACCTGCAGGAGAGCCGCAACACGGCGATCGTGCTGATCACCCACGACCTGGGTCTCGTCGCCAGCCACGCCGACCGGATCGCGGTGATGTACGCGGGCCGGATCGTCGAGACCGGCACCACCGACGACATCTTCGCCGCGCCGCGCCACGCGTACACCTACGGGCTGCTGTCGAGCCTGGCGCGCATGGACCACGCCCGGCCGGAGAAGCTGGAGCCGATCCCGGGCCAGCCGCCGAGCCTGTCGCGGGTGCCGTCGGGGTGCGCGTTCAACCCGCGGTGCCGGTTCTCCAGCGAGGACTGCACCGTCGACGTCCCGCAGCTGCTGCCGATGGCCGCCGGGTCGGACCACCTGCACGCGTGCATCCACCCCGACGAGGTGGCGGCGGCGTTCTCCGCCCCCCGCCCGCCGGCGGCGAAGGCCGAGGCGGCGGTGCGGTCGACCACGCCGCCGGTCGTCGAGGTCACGGAGCTGGTCAAGCACTTCCCGATCCGGTCGGGTGTGTTCATCCGGCGCCAGGTCGGCACGGTGCAGGCCGTCAACGGCATCAACCTCGCCATCCAGCCGGGCACCACGCTCTCGCTGGTCGGCGAGTCCGGCTGCGGCAAGTCGACGGCCGCCCGCACGATCCTGCGGCTGCACGAGCCCACGTCGGGCACCGTGCGCCTCGGTGACCGCGACATCACCGGGCTGTCGCTGGGCGAGCTGCGCAAGGCCCGGGAGGACATGCAGATCGTCTTCCAGGATCCCTACGCGTCGCTGAACCCGCGCATGACGGTGCGCCAGATCCTCACCGAGAAGTACGAGCTGCTCGGCGGCGAGGTCACGAAGAACACGATCTCCGAGCTGCTCGACACGGTCGGGCTCTCGGCCGAGTACGCCGACCGCTACCCGCACGAGTTCTCCGGTGGCCAGCGCCAGCGCGTCGGGATCGCGCGGGCGATCGCGCTGAACCCGAAGTTCGTGGTGCTCGACGAGCCGGTCTCGGCACTGGACGTGTCGATCCAGGCCCAGATCCTCAACCTGCTGGAGAACCTGCAGACCGAGTTCGGGCTGACCTACCTGTTCATCGCACACGACCTGTCGGTGGTGCGCCACATCTCCGACCGGGTCGCGGTGATGTACCTGGGTGGGATCGTCGAGCTGGCCGACCGCGACGACCTGTTCGAACGGCCGCAACACCCCTACACGCAGGCGCTGATCTCGGCGGTGCCGATCCCGGACCCGGCCGTCGAACGGGCCCGGGAACGGATCCTGCTCACCGGCGACGTGCCGAACCCGGCCAACCCGCCCAGCGGATGCCGGTTCCGGACCCGCTGCTGGAAGCACCTGGAGCTGTCGGAGACCGACCGGCAGAAGTGCATCGACGTGCCGCCTGCGCTCACCATCAGCAGGCAGTCCGACCAGCACTCGGTGGCGTGCCACTTCGCGGGCACCCGCGAGGTGCTGCGCGGCTGATCCCGCCCGTCGTCGAGAACGCACTCGCCGTGATCAACCGGGCCGGTTGATCACGACAGGTGCGTTCTCGACGGCTGCAGGGTGCGGTGGCGTGGCAGGCTGGGCGCATGTCTGACGCGAGTCCGCCCCCTTCGACGGCGGCGTCCATCGGCGCGCTGCACCACGTCGAGCTGTGGGTGCCCGACCTCGGCCGCGCCGTCGAGGAATGGGGCTGGCTGCTGGGCGAGCTCGGCTACGCCGGACACCAGGACTGGCCCGCCGGGCGCAGCTGGCTGCTCGGCGCCACGTACCTGGTGGTCGAGCAGTCACCAGCGCTGTCGGACGCCACCCACGAGCGGCGCCGGCCGGGGCTCAACCACCTGGCGTTCCACGCGGGTGACCGCGGCGCCGTGGATGCGCTCGTGGCGGCCGCCCCCGCACACGGATGGCACCAGCTGTTCGCCGATCGCTACCCCTGGGCGGGCGGGCCGGAGCACTACGCGGGATACCTCGAGAACACCGACGGATTCGAGGTGGAGCTCGTGGCGGCGCGGGCGGGCTGATCGTTTCGTTCCCTGCCGACAGGGGGAGCTGCCGGGCCTACTGCCCGCCCGGGCCGGAGCCGAAGAACTCGGTCATGCGCTCCAGGCCGTCCGCGCCGAACATGATCTGCAGGCTCTCGGCGGAGTCGGCGGCGCTGGCCTCGCTGCGCGGGAAGAGCGCGTCCTCGTAGGCGGCCAGTGCGGCCTCGACGTCGTCGGGGTGCGCGGCGATCGCCCGGCCGAGCTCCGCTCCGTCGAGCATGGCCAGGTTCGCGCCCTCGCCTGCGAACGGGGACATCACGTGGGCGGCGTCGCCCAGCAGCGTCACGCCAGGTCTGCGTTCCCAGCGATGTCCCACCGGGAGGGCATGGATGCGACGTGGCACCAGTGCACCGTCGGCAGCGGAGATCAGCCCGCGCAGGTCGTCGTTCCAGCCGGGGAACTGAGCCAGTACCGCCTCCCTGGCGACCGCGGCGTCGGTGAAGTCGACGGTGTCCGCCCATCCCTCGTCCACCTTGAGCGCGGTGTAGACGTGGAGGCTGCCGTCGGTCTCCCGGTGGGCCAGGAAGCCACGCTCATCGCCCAGGCAGATGAAGAAGCCCCTGCCGATGACCGCTGCACTGCGCGGGTGGCGGGTGGCGGCGTCCAGCAGGTCGGACTCGACGAAGGAGATGCCGGTGTAGGCGGGCAGGGCGTCCGAGAGCAGGGGTCGGATGCGTGACCAGGCGCCGTCGGCTCCGATCAGGAGGTCGGTGGTGATGGTGGATCCATCGGCGAACGTCACTTCGTGACGCCCGCCGTCCAGTGCCTGCGCGCCGGTGACCTTCCGGCCCCAGTGGATGGCGCCGTCGGGGAGCGAGCTCAACAGCAGCTCGCGCAGGTCTCCGCGATCCACCTCGGGCCGGCCGCCGTTGCCGTCGTCCTCCGTCGAGACGTGGACGGTGCCGTCGCGCCCCACCAGGCGCATCGCCTGACCGCCCTCGTGGATGATCTTGATGAAGTCGTCGTAGAGGTTCGCGGCATGCAGTGCCTGCTGACCGCTCTCCTCGTGGATGTCGAGCATGCCTCCCTGGACGCGGGTCGCCGCGGACGGCTCCAGCTCGAACAACGCCGCCTCGATCCCGTTGGTGTACAGGACCCGGGCGGCGGTCAGGCCGCCGAGGCCGGCGCCGATGATCGCGATCGGGTGGTGGGTGCTCATTGCGGTCTCCAGGGGTCGAGCCACGTCGGCAGATGCTGCACCCAGCGTAGACGAACACGATCGTTCCGAACAGGTTCGTGACACGATCGACGATCGCCCAATCGCTGTGTGGGAGGTCCACGCAGTGCGGCAGTGCGCGGGAACGGGGCCGTTAGGATGATGTTTCCGCAGGTCGGAGGCAGGGGAGGAAGGCGATGACAGACCGGCAACGGCGCGCGCGCAGCCGAGCGGACAAGCAACCGCTCAGCCTGGACGCGTTCGTGTCGGCGGCCTTGTCGCTCCTCCGGCGGGGTGGTACCACCGCGCTGACCCTGCGCGGCGTCGCGCGGGAACTCGAAACGGGTCCAGCCTCGCTCTACGCCTACGTCGACACGATCCAGGACCTGCACGAGCTGGTCCTGGACGCCGTGCTCGGTGAAGTGGACCTGCACGAGGTGCTGCGGGCGCAGCCGCGCGAACGGCTACTGGCGGTACTCGGGTCCTACCGCGAGGCGCTGCTGACCCACGAAGGGCTCGCCCAGCTCGCCGCCGGCACCCTGCCGAACGGCCAGAACTCGATCCGCCTGACCGACACCGTCCTCGGGTGCCTGCTCCGGCTCGGCGTCGCCGATCGCGTGGCAGCCTGGGGCTACGACCTCCTGATGCTCCACGTCACGGCAGGCGCCGCCGAGCGCGACCGCTGGCGTACCCAGCCCGACCCGGTGGCTCGAGCCCGCGGTGCGTACGCAGCAGCCGACGCAGTGGCGCACCCCCACGCTGCGCATCTGCACGACGAGCTGTTCTCGGGCAGCGCGCCCCAGCGCTTCGAGTGGGGACTCACCACACTGCTCACCGGCATCGAGCAGACCCGGCCCTAGGTGTCCCTCGAACACCACGATGATCGCGACGTCGCCGGCTGCCTGCCGAAACTGTCGCGGGAAGGGTGCGGTGGGCGGTTCCCCGAGAACGTCGTGCAGTTTCCGCACCGTGGCGGAGTGGGGTCGTCGGGAGTGTCCGCACTCGAGTTTTCGCAGGCCCCGGACGCTGATCCCGGCCCGCTCCGCCAGCTGCTCCTGCGTCAGCCCGGCCCGGATGCGTTGTCGGCGGATCTGTGATCCGAAAGATTCCGCAATTGTTGAATCCGCAACTGGTGAATCCACAGCGCCCCCCAGCGATCTGCTTCCCCGTTCTGCAGATCGACGGGGGGCGCGTGGTCGTTAGCCCGATCCGGGAATTGCCCGATCCGCGAACTGCTCAGCCTCGGTGCAGCGAGGCGACCACCCCGGTGTGCAGGTGCTGCTGGTCGTCCACCCAGCTGGCGTTGACCTGGTAGTACCGGTGGGCCGGGTCGAATGCGACCGTGCCGGTGCTCAGCGCGTTGACGTCGGCGGCGGTCTTCGTGACCACCGGCACGCACCTCCCTGCGTCGTCACAGCCCATGAGCGTCAGCAGGACGCCCGCGAAGGTGCGGCCCTGGTCGAGCAGCACGTAGCCGTAGACCCGGTTGGGTGGTGCGGCCGACGCCGTGATGCAGGCCTGCCCGCCGTCGAGCGACCCCGAGCAGACCACCTGCGACTGCGGTCCGAAGGACTCGTCCGTTGCGGCCGATGCCGGAGCGGCGACCGCCAGTGCGGCGAGTGCGGCAGCCGCCGTGGTCGCCGCGGCCCTGATGAGGATGCGAGACATGGTTCCCCCTGTGGTCCGTGGGCTGCCGGACCCCCGCGGCCGGTCGATGCCCACGTCCCGAGCAAACCGTCGTGGCGACGTTCGCACCAGGAACAACGGACCGGCACAATCGGGGTGCCGGGGCGATCAGCGCCCACTGGTTCGGGTTGGATCATGAGCCGGTGCGCGTTCGGCGGCGGCCATGGCGATCAGATCACCGCACTAGTCTGGGAACGTGAGTGCGATCCCCGGGCGTCGACTGCTGCTCGTACACGCCCATCCCGACGACGAGACGCTGGCCACCGGCGGCACGATGGCGCACTACGCGGCGCAGCCGGACACGTCGGTCACGCTGGTCACGTGCACGCTCGGCGAGCAGGGTGAGGTCATCCCACCCGCGCTCGCGCAGCTCGCCCCCGAACATGCCGACCAGCTCGGCGGTTACCGGATCGGCGAGCTCGCCGCGGCCTGCGCCGCGCTCGGCGTCACCGACCACCGGTTCCTCGGCGGTGCGGGTCGCTGGCGCGACTCCGGCATGGCGCTGGCCGGGCACGGCGTGCGGGCCGCCACCCCGGAGGTGCTGCACCCGCGCGCGCTGGCCCGGCCGGAGTCGTTCGACGAGCAGGTGGACGCGCTGGTGGCCGTGCTGGAGGAGGTCCGGCCGCAGGTCGTGGTCAGCTACGCGTCCGACGGCGGGTACGGGCACCCCGACCACGTCCGCGCCCACGAGATCACCGTGGCCGCCGTGGCCCGGGTGCCGGCGCGACGCTACGAGTGCGTCATCGGCCGCGCCACGCTCGACGCCGGGCTCGCGCGCGTGGCCGGGGTGGCGGACCTCCCGTTCCGGGTGCCCGCCGCCGACGAGCTGCCCTCCGTGCCGGACGCGGTCGTCACCACGCGCATCGACGTGGCGGCGCAGCGGCAGCGACGGATCGCCGCGATGCGCGCGCACGCCACGCAGATCGCCCTGCACGAGCGCGGCGACGACCTCGTGCTCGCCATGAGCAACCTCGTGGCCCAGCCGCTGCTCGACGTCGAGGAGTTCGTCGCCGCCGACGGCGCCCCGCCGCCGGCCGCCGACCTGTTCGCGGAGGTGTCCCGATGACCGATCACACCGACGGTTCGCCACCGCTGCTCCCGTATCCCGCGCGCGACGACGTCCCCGAGAGCGACGGCGTGGTCACGTTGACGCTGCTGACCGTCGACGGGGCGTTGCTGGCGGCGTTCGGGCTGGTGTTCACGCCCCTGTACTGGAACGCGATCCCGGTGCCGGTGGGTGCCGTGCTCTCGCTGCTGATCATGCCGTGGCTGGTGCGCCGCGCCGGGCTGCTCGACAGCAGGCCGTCGATGGCGGGCGCGCCGCTGTGGGCCTGGCTGGTGATCGTCGCGGTGCTCGGGTTCGTGGGGCCGGGGGGTGACGCGATGATCTCCACCACCTGGCAGTCGCTGCTGCTGATCATGGGCACGCTGGCCACCGGGCTGTGGGCGCTGCGCGGGGTGCTGCTCACCGAGTACGGGCGACCGCGCGGCTGACGCGCGACGGGTCTCACGCCGGTCTGACCGCACCGGTGGCGGGGGGCGGGATCAGGTACCGGTACTGGTGGTGCTCGACGAAACCCAGCCGCTCGTAGAGCGCCACGGCGCCCACGTTGTGCAGCGCGACCTGCAGCACGCCCCAGCGCGCTCCGTGTTCACGACCCCAGGCGGCGACGGCGCGCAGCAGCATCGTGGCGATGCCGGTGCGACGGGCGGCCGGCTCCACCTCCAGCATCGACAGGTGCAGGTGATCGGCGACGACCGTGCCGCGGGCCTGTCCGGTGATCCGCCCGTCCGAGCCGCGGACCTGGGCGAACGTCGTCAGCGGAGATCCGTTCGGGTCGAGGACGTGGCGCTCGGCGGCGCTCGGGTCACCGCCGACGGCGAGCGTCCACCAGTCCGGATCGGGCCGCTCCGGCAGCTCCACCGCGGCCTGGGCGGCGGCGATCGTCGCCAGCTCCGCGACCTGCACCGAGACCTCCGCACCCTTCTTGTGCCCGGCGTCGAGCACCCAGCCCGCGGCGGCGACGGCGCGGTCCCACGGGGAGCCGACCGGCACCTGCACCCGCGGCCCGATCCCGGTGCGCCGCGCGAAGGCGTGCACGGCGTCCAGTGCCGCGGGGAGTGGCAACCCGGGCGACCCGATCGCGAGCGCCGAGTTCGCGCGGCCGGTGTAGCCCCCCGCCGCCCGCAACCGCCAGGCGCCGAGCGGCTCGTCGACCTGTGCCGGCCACGCGTCGGCGCAGAGCGACTCGAGCGCGGTGACGGCGGCCAGCGACGCGCGGCGTGGCACGGGTGGTGGAACCGCGCGCACGGCGACCACCGCCGGCTCGTCCACGGCGACCGGACCGCGGCGGGTCAGCACCGTCAGCGCGTCGTCCACGCGGGTGAGATCGCCCACAGCGTCGCTGTAGAGCGGCCTGCCGTCGCGCTCCCCGACGAGCTGCCGCAGTGACACACGCTGCCCGATCAGCCGTTCCAGCTCCACCCGGACCTCCTCGAATTCGACAGGCGTCACACTGCCCCGGCGCTGGATCCGATCGCCACCCGATACATACTGTGCGGTAGCCCCTGTCGGTCGAGTGGAGGACCACCCCGTGACGTACGTGATCGCCGAGCCCTGTGTCGACCTGCTCGACAAAGCGTGCATCGAAGAGTGCCCGGTGGACTGCATCTACGAGGGCGGCCGGATGCTCTACATCCACCCCGACGAGTGCGTCGACTGCGGTGCCTGTGAGCCGGTCTGCCCCGTCGAGGCCATCTACTACGAGGACGACGTCCCCGAGCAGTGGGCCGCCTACACCAAGGCCAACGTCGACTTCTTCGACGAGCTGGGCTCGCCGGGCGGTGCGTCCAAGGTCGGCAAGACCGAGAAGGACGTCGAGCCCGCGCTGAGCCTGCCGCCGCAGCAGCACGACGAGTGATGCAGAAGGTCGGGCTCCCCGACTTCCCGTGGGATTCGCTGGCGGCCGACAAGGCGCTGGCCGCCGCGCATCCCGACGGGATCGTCGATCTGTCCGTCGGCACGCCGGTGGATCCGATCTCGCCCGCGGTACGGGCGGCGCTCACCGGCTCCGCTGCCGACATCCCCGGTTACCCGACCACGCACGGGCCCGCCTCGCTGCGCACGGCCGTCGCCGACTCGCTGCAGCGGCGGTTCGGGGTCACCGTGGACCCGGTGTCGGTGCTGCCGACGATCGGCTCCAAGGAGCTCGTCGCGTGGCTGCCCACGCTGCTGGGCCTGGGTGCGGGCGACACGGTGGTGATCCCGGAGCTGGCCTACCCCACCTACGAGGTCGGGGCGCTGCTGGCAGGTGCCCAGCCGGTCCGGTCGGATTCCACGGCAGCGCTCGGGCCGGCCAGGGTCGCGCTGATCTGGGTCAACTCCCCGTCCAACCCGACGGGCCGGGTGCTGCCGGTCGCGCACCTGCGCAAGGTCGTGGACTGGGCCAGGGAGCGCGGCGCCGTCGTGGCGTCCGACGAGTGCTACCTGTCGCTGTCCGACGGCGCCCCTTCCCTGCTCGACCCGCAGGTGTGCGGCGGCTCCCACGAGGGCCTGCTGGCCGTGCACTCGATGTCGAAGACGTCCAGCCTCGCCGGGTACCGCGCCGGGTTCGTCACCGGCGATCCCACGCTGGTCGCGGCGCTGCTGGAGGTGCGCAAGCACGCCGGGCTGATCGTTCCGTGGCCGGTGCAGGCGGCGATGGAGGTCGCCGCGGCCGACGACGAGCACGTCGCCACGCAGGTCGGGATCTACGGCAGGCGTCGCGCGCAGCTGCGCACGGCGCTCGAGGCCGCGGGCCTGCGCGTCGACCACTCCGAGGCCGGCATGTACCTGTGGGCCACAGCGGGTGAGCCCGGCCGCGTCACGGTGCACCGGCTCGCGGAGAAGGGCATCCTCGTGGCGCCTGGCGAGTTCTACGGCCCCGCGGGCGCCGAGCACGTCCGGGTGGCGGCCACGGCCCCCGACCACCTGATCACGGCCGCGGCCCAGCGCCTCACCGAATGACCGTCGAGAACGACGTTGTCATGATCAAAAAGCCCTTTCGATCATGACAACGTCGTTCTCGACGGTTACAGGTCCTCGGTGCGGGCGCGGACGTCGAGCCACGCCGGCCACCACAGCGTGCGCTGGTGCGACGCCCGGGTGCGCTCGCGTTCCACCAGCCGCCCCGCCACGAACACCACGAAGGCGTCGGGCATGTCGCCGAGCCCGTCGAGGAGCTCGCGGATGCGCTGCTCGGCCACGCACGCGTCCTGGTGGTCGCCCAGCACCTCCTGCAGCTCCGCGGTGGCCGTCAACAGCTTCTTGACCGCGACCCCGACGTCGGTGCCGCGCAGCCCCGGCTCCACCAGCTCGCCTGTGTAGCGCACGCGCTTGCCGTTGATCCGCAGCGCGTGCAGCACCTCGTCGGGCGGGTTCTCACCCGCCCGCTCGACGGCCTTGCGCAACTTGCGCGCCTCGACCCGGACGAGATCGGTGAGCTCCGGCTGCGCCTGCGTGGCCGACGGGGTGGGCAGCGGCAGCCGGATCGCGTCGGCGAGGCGCTCCAGCAGCGCCGTGTAGCGCGGGGCGTCGAGCGCGGCCAGCATCTCGGCGCGCGCCTGCGCGTGCTCGGCCTCGAGCGCCTCGACGAGCACGCCGCCCGCCTCCTGCTCGAGCTCGGGCAGTACCGCGATCTCCGCGCGCAGCCGCAGCAGCATCACGTCCAGGTCGCGGACGGGGCCCAGTGCCCGGCCCAGCCAGCCCAGCTCGGCGCGCAGCCCGTCGGCCCACGCGGCGTCGAGCAGCGGGCGGGCCGCCTTCAGCGCTGCCCGCATCCGGCGCACCGACACCCGCATCTGGTGCAGGTCCTCGATGTCCGCACCGGTGCGGGTGCCCGGGTCGTGGTCGAGCAGCGCCCGCAGCCGCAGGTCCAGCGCCGCGCGCACGTGGTGCGCGGGCGCGTCGGACGGTGCCGCGACCAGCGGCTCCGGCAGGTCGAGCAGTGGCCGGCGGGAGCGGCGGGGAGTCGCGGTGGGCACGACGACGAACTCTAGTGGTGCCGGGTGAACGGTCAGTGCGCGTGCAGTGCCTCGTTCAGGACGATCCCGTTGCCGGTGCGGGCGAGCACCTCGACGGCGCCGGTGACGGAGTTGCGGCGCAGCAGCATCCCGGACTGGCCCGACAGCGTCTTCGCCTTGGCCGTGGAGCCGTCCGGCAGCGTGACCAGCGTGCCCGCGGTGACGTAGAGCCCGGCCTCGACGACGCAGTCGTCCCCGAGCGAGATGCCGATCCCGGCGTTGGCTCCGAGCAGGCAGCGCTGCCCGATGGCGATGACCTCCTTGCCCCCACCCGAGAGCGTCCCCATGATCGACGCGCCACCGCCGACGTCGGAGTCGGCGCCCACGACGACGCCGCCGGAGATGCGGCCCTCCACCATCGCCGTGCCCAGCGTGCCGGCGTTGAAGTTGACGAAGCCCTCGTGCATCACGACGGTGCCTTCGGCGAGGTGGGCGCCGAGCCGGACGCGGTCGGCGTCGGCGATCCGGACGCCGTTCGGCAGCACGTAGTCGACCATGCGGGGGAACTTGTCCACCCCGTACACCGTGACCGCGCCCCGCGCCTTCAGGCGGGCACGGACGATCTCGAAGCCGGGAACGGGGCACGGGCCGTGGTTGGTCCACACCACGTTGGCGAGGTGCCCGAAGATCCCGGTGAGGTCGGCCTCGTGCGGCTTGACGAGCCGGTGCGACAGCAGGTGCAGCCGCAGCCAGACGTCGTGGGCGTCGACGGGCGGGTCGGCCAGCGAGTCGATCACCGTGCGGACGACCACCGTGGTGACGCCGCGGGCGTCGTCGGTGCCGGCGAGCGGCGTCAGGTCGGCCGTGGTGTCGGGCGCGTCGGGACCCAGCGCGGGCGCGGGGTACCAGGTGTCGAGGACCGTTCCGTCTGCGGTGACGGTGGCCAGGCCGGTGCCGGAGGCGCCCTCGCGGCGCGGTGCGGTGCTCACGGGCGTCGACGGTATCCGGCCCGGTCAGGTGGTGGGAGCAGCGCCCTGCCGCTCGGCGTCGCTGAACCCCGCCGCGGGCGCACCGGGAGCCGCCATGGACCGGCTCGCGTAGGCCGCGACCGCGTGGTACGCGCCGCGCACACCCGGTCCGGACGCGCCGTAGGTGAGCGAGCGGGCCGCGTCGAACCCGAGGTGCTGCCCGACGGTGACGGCGTCGATGTTGGCGCCGAGGAACAGGAACTCCCAGCCGTAGGTCTGCTCCTGCTGCGTGATGAGCGCGCGGATGGCCGCGGGCGTCCACTCCGTGCTGGCGTTCTCGTGCCCGTCGGTCATCACCATCACGATCACCTTCGACGGCCGCTCCGGCTCGGGGCGCGCCGCCAGCTCCGCCCCGACGTCGGTGACGAGCCTGCCGATCGCGTCGAGCAGTGCCGTCGTGCCGCGCGGTTCGAGCTGCAGTGCGGGAACGTCGGCCACCGGACGCTCCGAGTAGACAGCGTCGTAACGGTCGTCGAACTGGGCGAGGGTGACGAGCACCTCACCGGGCTCCGCGCGCTGGGCCTCGACGAACGCGTCGAACCCGCCCTCGGTGTCGGTGCGGATGGACTGCATCGAGCCCGAACGGTCGAGCAGTGCGGCGATCAGGGTGCGGCCGGGCTTCGTCACGGTGCTCCTCGCTGGTGGTGGTTGCGAGCCATCCAGGATAGGCACGTAGTTTCGATGCCGTGGCCGTTCCGGAACTTGATCTCGCCGCCGATCCGATCGAGCTGTGCGCAGCACTCGTCGACACCCCGAGCGTCTCGGGGGACGAGGCCGCGCTGGCCGACGCGATGGAGGCGGCGCTGCGCAAGCAGGCCCCGCACCTGGAGGTGCTGCGCTCGGGCGACGCCGTGCTCGCCCGCACGCAGCTGGGCCGGGAGCGTCGCGTGCTGCTCGCCGGGCACCTCGACACCGTGCCCATCGCCGACAACGTGCCCAGCCGCCGCGACGGGCACCTGCTCTACGGGTGCGGCACCACCGACATGAAGTCCGGCGACGCCGTGATCGCCCACATCGCGGCCACGCTGACCGACCCCCGCCACGACCTGACCGTGGTGTTCTACGACTGCGAGGAGGTCGAGGCCGCCCGCAACGGCCTGGGCCGCATCGAGCGTGAGCACCGCGACTGGCTGGCCGCAGACCTCGCGATACTCGGCGAGCCGACGAACGCCGGCGTCGAGGCGGGCTGCCAGGGCACGCTGAAGGCCGAGATCCGCACCTCCGGACGGCGGGCGCACTCGGCCCGGTCCTGGCTCGGCACCAACGCGATCCACGCGATGGGGCCGGTGCTCGACCGCCTGCGCGCCTACGCGCCGCGCGACGTCGACATCGACGGCTGCGTCTACCGCGAGGGCCTGCAGGCCGTGCGGATCGGCGGCGGGGTGGCGGGCAACGTCGTGCCCGACGAGTGCGTGGTCACCGTCAACTTCCGGTTCGCCCCCGACCGTGACGGCGACGCCGCCCGCCAGCACGTCCACGACGTGTTCGACGGGTTCGACGTGGCGATCACCGACTTCGCGCCCGGCGCGCTCCCCGGGCTGACAGCGCCGGCCGCGGCCGAGTTCATCGCGGCCACCGGTGCCGTACCGGCGGCGAAGTACGGCTGGACCGACGTCTCCCGTTTCGCGGCGCTCGGCATCCCGGCCGTCAACTTCGGCCCGGGCGACCCCAACCTCGCCCACACACGCGACGAGCACGTGGACACCACGCAGCTCACCGATGCCACGGCCGTGCTGCGCCGGTTCCTGACGGGGTGAGGGTGCGGCCCGCCGCCCCGCCCTCGCGTTGCAAGAGCCCGCCGCCGCGCCGGGCGAGTGATCAACGCCCACAGGTTCCGGTTGGATCATGAGCCAGTGCGCGCTCGACCATCGGCATCACCCCACCCGCACCGCAGCGTCATCGACAGGGCCGTGGCGTGCGGCTCGCGCACCCCGGGAGGGCACAACCTCCTCCTGTTGATCTGCCGGCCCGGCGAGGGCGCGGTAGTGCGGGGCACACTCCCCATCCGCAGCCGACGTCCCGGTTCTCAGCTTTCATGGCGGCCGAAGGCCATGACGGACTTTCCCGCAATCGGTGTGACGCGGCCACCGGCACGTCCGAACGGGCCTGAAACGCGTCGTCACTACCCTGGCACCCATGACCGCAAGCGGGGACCGGCGCCCTGACGAGAAGCAGCGAGGGCCGGTGGTCCTGCGCCGCGAGCGCCGGAACGAGGCCACCACCACCGACCAGCGGCTGCTGGACTCGCGGGGGCCGAGCGACTGGGTCCACACCGACCCGTGGCGCGTGATGCGCATCCAGGCCGAGTTCGTCGAGGGCTTCGGGATGCTGGCCGAGCTGCCCCGGGCCGTCACGGTCTTCGGGTCGGCACGCACCAAGCGCGACCACCTCGAGTACGCGCAGGGCCGGGCGCTGGGCACCGCGCTCGCCGAGGCGGGCTTCGCCGTGATCACCGGCGGCGGTCCGGGTGTGATGGAGGCGGCCAACAAGGGCTGCTCCGACGCCGGCGGGCTGAGCGTGGGGCTGGGCATCGAGCTGCCGTTCGAGCAGGGGCTCAACGACTGGGTCGACCTGGGCATCAACTTCCGCTACTTCTTCGCGCGCAAGACGATGTTCGTGAAGTACTCGCAGGCGTTCGTCTGCCTGCCGGGTGGGTTCGGCACCCTCGACGAGCTGTTCGAGGCGTTGACGCTCGTGCAGACGAAGAAGGTCACCAAGTTCCCGGTGGTCCTGCTGGGCACCGAGTACTGGGGCGGGCTCTACGACTGGATCAAGAACACGGTCATGCCCAGCGGCAAGGTGGGGGAGAAGGACCTCGCGCTGCTGCACCTCACCGACGACGTCGACGACGCGGTGAAGGTCGTCCACGAGGCCTACCGCGCCTGGGAGGAAGCGCACTGATGGCGTTCTCCGTCTGCGTGTACTGCGCGTCCATCGAGGGCATCGCACCCGCCAACGTCACGCTCGCCGCCGATCTGGGCACCGCGATCGCGGAGCGCGGGTGGGAGCTCGTGTCGGGGGGTGGCCTGCGTTCCATGATGGGCGCGGTCGCCGTGGCGGCGCGCGCCGGTGGCACCCGCACCACCGGGGTCATCCCGCAGGCCATGGTCGAGCGGGAGTGGGCCGACCACGACTCCGACGAGCTGCTCGTCGTCGACACCATGCGCGAGCGCAAGGCGCTGATGGAGGCGCACGCCGACGCGTTCATCGCGCTGCCCGGCGGCATCGGCACGCTCGAGGAGCTGGTCGAGGTCTGGTCGTCGGGCTACCTGGGTTTCCACCCCAAGCCGGTGGTCATGCTCGATCCCGACGGGCACTACGCCGGGCTGCTGGCGTGGATGCGGGAGCTCGTCGACCGCGGGTTCGTCGTGCCGGCCGCGATGGATCGGCTCATCGTCACCACGGACGTCGCCGCGGCGCTCGACGCCTGCACCGCGCCCGCAGACATGCCACGCCCGCGTTCATGATCCGCTTCGGGACGCGCACGCCTGCCCAGGACCGCGCGCTGGTGATGGCGATCGTCAACCGCACGCCGGACTCGTTCTACGACCAGGGCGCCACCTTCTCCGACACCGCCGCCATGGCCAAGGTCGACGCCGTGGTCGCCGAGGGTGCCGACATCATCGACATCGGCGGCGTCAAGGCCGGTCCCGGTCCCGACGTCGACACGGCCGAGGAGATCCGCCGGGTCGTGCCGTTCGTCGCCGCCGTGCGCGATCGCCACCCCGACGTCGTGATCAGCGTCGACACGTGGCGCGCCGAGGTCGGCAGGCTCGCCGTCGCCGAGGGTGCCGACCTGCTCAACGACACCTGGGCCGAGGCCGACCCGGCGCTCGGCGAGGTGGCGGCGGAGTTCGGCGTGGGCATCGTGTGCTCGCACACCGGCGGCGCGGTGCCGCGGCGGCGCCCGCACCGCGTGCGCTACGCCGACATCGTGGCCGACGTGCTGGAGGAGGTCTGCGGCCACGCCGAGCGACTGCTCGCGCTGGGCGTCCCGCGCGAGGGGATCCTCATCGACCCCACCCACGACTTCGGCAAGAACACCTTCCACGGGCTGACGCTGCTGCGCCGGTGCGACGAGCTCGTGGCCACCGGCTGGCCGGTGCTGATGGCGCTGTCGAACAAGGACTTCGTCGGGGAGGCGCTCGGTGTCGCGGCCGTCACCGACCGGCTGGAGGGCACCCTCGCGGCCACCGCGCTCGCGGCCGCAGCGGGCGCGCGGGTGTTCCGGGCGCACGAGGTCACGGCCACGCGACGTACGGTGGACATGGTCGCGGCCATCGCGGGTACCCGCCCACCAGCACGAACGGTGCGCGCGCTGGCCTAGGAGCACGCCCCGAGGAGCCCGATGCACCCCGTCACCGAGCAGTGGTTCGCCCGCCGCACCTGGCAGGAACCGGCGTGGACGGTCGATGGGCTCGTGGCCGCCAAGGCCGGGCGCTGGGTGTCGGTGGTGCTGCCCGCACTCGACGAGGAGGAGACGGTCGGGGCCATCGTCGCGGCCATCGTGCCGATGACGCTCGGACCGGCGCCGCTCGTCGACGAGCTGGTGGTGATCGACTCCGGTTCCACCGACCGCACCGCGGCCCGCGCTGCCGCGGCCGGGGCAAGGGTGGTGCAGCGCGCGGACGTCGTGCCGGAGCTGGCCCCGCGCCCCGGCAAGGGGGAGGTGCTCTGGCGGTCGCTGGCCGCCACCACCGGCGACATCGTCTGCTACCTCGACTCCGACCTCGTCGACTTCGATCCGGCCTTCGTGCCCGCGCTGCTCGGCCCGCTGCTCACCGAACCCGGTGTCGCGCTGGTCAAGGGCTTCTACCGGCGGCCGCTGCGGCTGGAGACCACGCAGGCCGACACCGGCGGTGGCCGGGTCACCGAGCTGCTGGTGCGCCCGCTGCTCGCGGCGCTGCGCCCCGAGCTCGCCGGGGTCGTGCAGCCGCTGGGCGGGGAGTACGCGGGCACGCGGGAGCTGCTGGAGTCGTTGCCGTTCGCCGCCGGGTACGGGGTGGAGATCGGGCTGCTGCTCGACACCCACGCCCGGCGCGGCCTGGATGCGCTCGCTCAGGTCAACCTCGGCGTCCGCAAGCACCGCAACCGCTCGCTGCTGCAGCTGGGTGTCATGGCGCGCCAGATCATGGCGGCCGCGCTGGTGCGCTGCGGGGTGCCCGACGCAGGCGGCGCGCTCACCCAGTTCGTGCAGGTCGACGGGGAGTGGCTGCCCTCGTCCACCGACGTCGACGTTGCCGATCGGCCCCCGATGAACTCGCTGGAGCGTGGCCGCGTGCGCTGATCCGCGGGCCCATGGTGGGATTGCCCGGGTGGGGACCGCGCTGATCTATCTGATCGTCGTTGCGGCGGTCGCTGCTGTCGTGTTCGGGATAGCCGCTGTCGTGTTCGGCCGCGGCGAGGAGCTCGCACCGCTCGCCCCGGGCGCCACGCCCACCCGGTTGCCCGCCGGCGAGATCGGGGGCGACGACGTCCGCGAGCTGCGCATCCCGCAGGCGGTGCGCGGCTACCGGATGACCGAGGTGGACTGGGTGCTCGACCGGCTGGCCGGTGAGCTCGACCGTGCGGCGGCCGAACGTGAGTCGCTGCGTGCGCAGGTGGCGCAGCTGTCGGGGGTGCCTGATCCCGAACCCGATCCCCGGCCCGGCGCCCTGCCCGGCCCGTCACCGGAGCCCGATCGCGACCTGCAGCCCTACCAGGCCAACCACCGCCGGGCCGTCGACGGCGAGGACGGATGACCGGGCGCGCCGAGCTGGAGCTGACCGTCGACATCGGGGCGCCCGCTGAGCTCGTCTGGCACACGGTCACCGACTGGCCCGCCCAGGGCGAGTGGATGCTCGGCACCCGCGTCGAGGTCGTCGGTGCCGGAGACGGCAGGCGGGCCGGTGCCCGGCTGCGGGCGGTCACGGGTGTCGGACCCTTGGCGTTCACTGACCCCATGGAGATCGTGGAGTGGGCGCCGCCGCACCGGTGCGTCGTGCGCCATCACGGCAACGTCGTGCGCGGCGGTGGCACGTTCGAGGTGCGGGAGCTGGGGCCGCAGCGGGCGCGCTTCGTGTGGGGCGAGCAGCTCGACCTGCCGCTGGGGGCGCTCGGCAGGCTCGGCTGGCCGGTGGTGCGCCCGGCGTTCCGGGCCGGGGTGCAGCAGTCGCTGCGCAAGCTCGCACAGGTCTGTGAGCAGCGGTTCCGGGATGGAGACCACCGGCATGGATGAGCGCGTGCGGTGCGGCTGGGCCGGTTCGGCACCGGAGTACGCCGCCTACCACGACGACGAGTGGGGCCGACCGCTACGCGGCGTCACGGCGATGTTCGAGCGGATGTGCCTGGAAGGGTTCCAGTCCGGGCTGTCGTGGATCACGATCCTGCGCAAGCGCCCGGCGTTCCGGGCCGCGTTCGCCGGCTTCGAGCCGGCGGTGGTCGCCGCGTTCGACGACGCCGACAAGGAGCGGTTGATGGCCGACGCCGGCATCGTCCGCAACCGCGCCAAGATCGAGGCCGCCGTCCACAACGCGGGCCGGGTGCTGGAGCTCGACGTCCCGCTCGACGAGATGCTGTGGTCGTTCGCTCCCGAAGCCACGCATCGCGTGCGGCCTGCCACGCTCGCCGACGTCCCGGCCATCACCGCGGAGTCCACGGCGATGGCCCGCCACCTCAAGAAGAACGGCCTGCGATTCGTGGGACCCACCACGTGTTACGCGCTGATGCAGGCCACCGGGATCGTCGACGATCATGTGCAGGACTGCTGGCGCGCGGCGACCTGACCGTCGCGCAGGGTGAACGACCGAGGCGTTGATCGCTCCGGTTGCACTCCGATGCGGCGGATAAGGAAAGATGTTCGCAGCATCCCCGCCGTGCGCTCCCCCCGCGCAGCGGCGCCCTGCACGCACAACGACTCGTACGACGATGGAGGGAGCAGGAGATGGCGGCGATGAAGCCCCGGACCGGCGACGGTCCCCTGGAGGTGACCAAGGAGGGTCGGGGCATCGTGATGCGCGTCCCCCTCGAGGGTGGTGGCCGGCTGGTCGTGGAGATGTCGGCCGAAGAGGCCAGCGACCTCGGTGACGCGCTCAAGGCCGCTTCCGGCTGACCGAGTCACCCCGCACGCCGAAACGGCGCTGCCCCATCCACTCCCCTCGGGGGCGGATGAGGCAGCGCCGTTTCGTTTCTCCGCCGGCCGCCGATCAGCTCGCGGTGGCGGGCTCCCATACGGGAGCCGCTCGCGTGCCGTCGTCGTCCAGCGTCACGATCTCGATCGACGTGACACCGCACACGCAGCGTCGGTAGCGCACCCACCCCTCCGACGTGTGGTGGGTGGACACCACCCGCATCTCGTCGCTGGGCCAACCGCAGTGCGCGCACCGCATGGCCGCGCCCCCTCTCGATGTAATATGTGTTATTAGTTGAGAGCTTACACCACGGGGCAAGCGGAGGTAATAGGCCAGTGGACTTCATCGGTTACCGCAGCGACGCGCTCGGCGCCGCCGTCACGCTGGTGAACGCGGTCACAGCCGCACCCCGCGAGCAGCAGCCCGCCGCCGACCAGATGCGAGCCATCCTGGTCGACCACGGTTACCTCGCCGGCCGCGCTCCGGCGAGCGTCGAGCCCGCCGTGCGGGCCTGGGCGCGCCGCCTGCGCACGCTGTTCGACGCCACCGACCTCGACGGCGCCGCGGTGGCCCTCAACGCACTGCTCGCCGACGTCCGGGTCGAGCCGCACCTGTCCAACCACGACGACCAGGGCTGGCACCTGCACTACTCGCCGCCCGAGGCCGACGTCGTCGCCCGGCTGCGCTCGACCACGGCATTCGCGCTCGCGATGCTCGTCTCGGAGTACGGCACCGACCGCCACGGACGCTGCGCGGCCGAGGGCTGCGAGCGCGTCTACGCGGACACCTCCCGCAACGCGGCGCGCCGCTACTGCTCGCCGGCCTGCGCGAACCGCTCGGCCGTCGCCGCGCACCGGGCCCGCGCGAAGGCACAGCTGCGAGCCTGACCCCGGAGCTCCGGTCAGGTCAGGGCGTTGTAGATCTCCACGGTGCGGGCGGCAGCCTGCTCCCACGCGAAGTCGCGCTCGGCGCGCTCCCGTCCGGCGGCTCCCATCGCCGCGGCGCGGGCGGGATCGGCGAGCACCTCGTTGACGGCGTCGGCGATGCCGGTGCGGAACGCGTCCACAGCATGCTCGTCGTAGTGCACCAGCAGGCCGGTGCGACCGTCTTCGACGACCTCGGGAATACCTCCGACGTCCGAGGCCACCACGGCGGTGCCGCAGGCCATCGCCTCCAGGTTGACGATGCCGAGCGGCTCGTACACCGACGGGCAGACGAACACGGTGGCCGCGGACAGGATCTGGCGGACCTTCGCCGTGGGCAGCATTCCCTTCACCCACACCACGCCGGGACGGGCCTCGCTCAGGTCGGCGACGGCCTTCTCCGTCTCCGCGGCGATCTCCGGGGTGTCCGGCGCCCCGGCGCAGAGCACGATCTGCGCGGCGGGGTCGATGTGGTGCGCCGCGGCGATGAGGTGCCCGAGGCCCTTCTGGCGGGTGATGCGCCCGACGAAGACGACGCTGGGCCGTTCCGGGTCGATCCCCGCTCCGAGCAGGGCGTCGCGGGCCGGGTCGGGGTGGTAGAAGTCCGTGTCGATCCCGTTGTGCACCACGTGGACGCGCGCGGGGTCGAGCGCCGGGTAGCAGTCGAGCACGTCGGTGCGCATGCCGGCGCTCACCGCGATGACGGCGTCGGCTGCCTCGTAGGAGGTGCGCTCCACCCACGACGACAGGCGGTAGCCGCCCCCGAGCTGCTCGGCCTTCCACGGCCGCCGTGGCTCCAGCGAGTGGGCCGTGACGACGTGCGGGATCCCGTGCAGGATCTTCGCGAGGTGGCCCGCCATGTTGGCGTACCAGGTGTGCGAGTGGGCGATGTCGACTCCACCGAGGCCCGCCACCATCGACAGGTCGACGCCGAGCGTCTGCAGCGCCGGGTTGGCGTCGGCCAGCGTGCTGGAGGGGCGGTGCGCGTACACCCCCGCCGCGCCCTCGCGGGGTTCACCGAAGCAGTGGACGTCGACATCCACCAGCGCACGCAGCGCCGGGACGAGATGTTCGACATGGACTCCCGCTCCTCCGTAGACGTCCGGTGGGTACTCGCGGGTGAGCAGGCCGATGCGCACCCCGGCACGGTAGGCCATCGGAGCGGGATTCCACCGGTCTGCCCGCAGAGTTCGCCGGTTCGCCGCTTCGCCCCTGTGGCCGGGCACCCGGCGAGAGCACTAGTGTCCATTGCGTGACGACGCTGCGGGCCGTCCCGGCCGGGGAACTGACCGGACGGCTGCGATGACGGGGGCACGGGTCTCGTCCGCCTCGCAACTGGGCTTTGCCGCCAATGTGCTGGGCATCGTGCTCGCCGGCGGTGAGGGCAAACGGTTGTGGCCGCTCACGGCCGACCGGGCGAAGCCTGCGGTGCCGTTCGGCGGCAACTACCGCCTGATCGACTTCGTGCTGTCCAACCTCGTCAACGCGGGGATGCACCGGATCTGCGTACTGACGCAGTACAAGTCGCACTCGCTGGACCTGCACATCTCCACCACGTGGCGGCTCTCGAGCGTGCTCGGGCAGTACATCACCACGGTGCCTGCGCAGCAGCGCCTCGGCCGCCGCTGGTACACCGGCAGCGCCGACGCGATCTTCCAGAGCCTCAACCTCGTCTACGACGCGAAGCCCGACTACATCGTGGTGTTCGGTGCCGACCACGTGTACCGGATGGACCCGAGCCAGATGCTCGCGCGCCACATCGAGAGCGGGGCCGGCGTCACGGTGGCCGGTATCCGGGTGCCGCGAGCGGAGGCCAAGGCCTTCGGGTGCATCGCCTCGGACGAGACCGGGCTCATCACGGAGTTCCTCGAGAAGCCGTCCGACCCACCGTCGGTGCCCGACGACCCCGACGTGACGTTCGCCTCCATGGGCAACTACATCTTCACCACCGACGCGCTGCTGGACGCGCTGCGGGCCGACGCCGAGGACGGTGACTCCGACCACGACATGGGCGGCGACATCATCCCGCGCATGGTCCGCGAGGGCGACGCGCACGTGTACGACTTCGCGGAGAACGTGGTGCCCGGCGCCACCGACCGCGACTCGGGCTACTGGCGCGACGTCGGCACCATCGACGCGTACTACGAGGCGCACACCGACCTCGTCTCGGTGCACCCGATCTTCAACCTCTACAACGAGCGCTGGCCGATCCGCACGGCCACCGCGCCGCTGCCGCCCGCGAAGTTCGTGGAGGGCGGCATCGCCCAGGATTCGATCGTCGGCGCCGGCACGATCATCTCGGGGGCCATCGTGCGCCGCTCGGTGATCAGCCCGAACGTCCGGATCGACGCGGGTGCGGAGGTGTCGGACTCCGTCGTGCTGCCGGGTGCTCGCGTCGGACGCGGCGCGGTCGTGCGCGGCGCGATCCTCGACAAGAACGTGGTGATCCCCGACGGCGCGCTGGTGGGCGTCGACCTGGCCACCGACCGCGCCCGCTACACCGTGAGCCAGGGCGGCGTGGTGGTGCTGGGCAAGGGCATCACGGCCCTCTAGGGCCGCGTTGCACTCAGGTGCCCGTCTTGACCGCGGCCAGCAGGCCGTCGCCGAGCGGCAGCATCATCGGCACGAGGCGCTCGTCCTCGCGGGCCTGGCGCGCCGCCTCGCGCAGCGCCGTGCTCTCCGCGTCGTCGGAATCGGCGAGAACGCCCGGGCCGAGCACGCCGTCGAGCGCGACGATGCCGCCGGGGCGCAGCAGCCGGACCGCCTCGTCGAGGTAGCGCGGGTAGTCGGCGCGCGTGGCGTCGATGAACACGAGGTCGTAGCCGCCGTCGGTGAGCCGGGGCAGCACCTCGAGGCCCATGCCGTTGATCAGCCGCAGCCGGGACGGGCCGTAGCGGGCGGCCGTGAACGCGCCGCGGGCGGCGCGCTGGCATTCCGGATCGACATCGATCGAGGTCAGGACGCCATCGGGGGCCATACCGCGCAGCAGCCACAACCCGCTGACGCCCACCCCGGTGCCGACCTCGACCACCGCGCGGGCCCCGATCGTGGCTGCCAGGAAGCGCAGGCCGGCCCCGGCGGCGCGCTCCACCGGGATGCAGCCGAGCGCAGCGGCCCGGCCCCGAGCGTCCGCCAGTACGTCGTCCTCGGCGAGGTAGTCCTCGACGTGGGCGCGCAGCGCGCGCAGGTCGTCCGGGCCCGTCATGGTCAAGAGGCTACTGGCCACGTCGTCGCAGCTCGCGGCTAGCCGACCCGGAAGGCGCGCTGTCGGCTCCCGTTCACCTTTTCGCATTCACAGGTTCCTCTCAGACGACTCTCACCCCTCGTTCACAGGCGTACGGCAACGTGAGCGTCATCGGTCGGGGTCGTCGGCCGGTGGGGGCTCCGGGAACACTCGGGAACGGTGCTTCGTTGGGCAAGAGGCACGACCCGCCGCAGGAGGTGCCACCGCACGATGTCCGAAAGCTCAGTCACGTCCCTCAGCGGCACGGTGCTGCCCGGGGACGGCGCCGAGTGGACGCCGCCGAGCTGGGACGAGGTCGTCCGGGAGCACGCCGACAGGGTCTACCGGCTCGCCTACCGCCTCACGGGCAACCCGCACGACGCCGAGGACCTCACCCAGGAGACGTTCGTCCGGGTGTTCCGTTCGCTGGCGTCCTACAAGCCGGGCACGTTCGAGGGCTGGCTGCACCGCATCACCACCAACCTGTTCCTGGACATGGTCCGGCGCCGGTCACGCATCCGCATGGAGGCGCTGCCCGAGGATTCCGACCGCCTCCCCGGCCTCGGCCCGGAGCCGGAGCAGGTGTTCTCCGACACGCACCTCGACCCGATGCTGCAGGACGCGCTCGACGAGCTGCCGCCCGAGTTCCGGGCCGCCGTCGTGCTGTGTGACGTCGAAGGCCTTTCCTATGAGGAGATCGGCGCCACTCTCGGCGTGAAGCTGGGTACGGTGAGGAGCAGGATCCACCGCGGCCGGGCCGCGCTGCGCAGCTCGCTGGAGCGGCGCAGGGCCGAGCTGGCCGAGGAGTCCGGGCGTGGAGTCTTGGAGGAGGTTCACGGGTGAACGGGTCGCGTCGACGGTTCTCGGTGACGGTCCCCGACTGGGGTCAGGATCACCTGTCGTCCGATGCGATCGTCGCCTACGTGGACAACGAGCTGGCCGACGGACCGCAGCAGCGGGCCACCCGCCACCTCGCCGAATGCCCTGAGTGCGCGGCCCAGGTCGTCGCGCAGGGCCAGGCGCGTTCCGCGCTGCGCGCGGCCGCCTGTCCGAGCCTGCCGTCGTCGCTGCTGTCGAGCCTGCGCTCGATCCCGCAGGACACCGATCTTCCCGGCCCGCCGCCGGGGCTCGCCATGACCGCCGACGGCCAGCTGGTGTCGGTGCTGCGCCCGGAACGCTCCGCCGCGCCGATGCCGCACGGGATCGCGGGCCCCCACCACGTGTCCGGGCCCATGTCCGGGCCCCTTCCACTGGACGAGCCACCCGCCGGCCTCGCCGGCGAGTCGCTCGTGCCGTCGCAGGAGCGGCGGCCGGTGCAGCGCCGGATCCGGCTCGGCGCCGGTGCGGCGGTGTCCGGTCTCGCGCTCGGCGCGCTGGCCTTCACCGCGCCCAACGTCGAGAACGCGCCTCCGCCCACCGCGTCGATCGACCGTGGCGTGCTCGGCGGTTCCGCGTTCGGCACGTCGGCGTTCGGCACCTCCGCGTTCGGCACCACGGCCGACGTCACGGATGCGAGCCTGCGGGTCGCGCCTGCCGGCCAGCTGGAGCCACTGCTCGACCGGATGAGCCGCGTACCCGGCTCGTTCCTCGGCCAGCACTGAGCGCGCGGCTACGCGGACTTCACCGCCGCTGGGGCACGCTGGTGGTCGGATCTGTCCGCATCCCGCACAGGAGCCTCCCACCGCAATGACCGAGCGAGAGCCAGCGGTGGACGACGAGCGCGACAACGGTCCGCAGGCAATGGCACCCGGCGAGGCAGCCGTGGCACAGCCCGCTCTCGTGATCGAACCGGCCGACCGCAACGGTGGGCCCCCGCGCCTCGGACCGCGCCCCCTCGACCGTCCCGCGATCGATCCCGGCTCCGCGTCGGTCTTCGGCCGCCCCGACGGCGTCGACGGTGCCTTCGCGGCACCGCAGGCCCAGGCGGCCGCCACCCGCACGGCGCTGGCTGCACCCCCACCCGCGGCGCTGGCCAGCGCGTTCGGGCGGCCCGATCCCGAGGCGCCGACGCTGCAGCGGCCCCCCACCAACGGGGTCACCGCCGATCCCGGCGAGGGCCCCTTCTGGGGTTCCGACGCCGACGCGGACCCGTGGCGAGACCCCGACAGCTCCGTGGCGCTCGGCCCGCCCGTCGACGGCGAGCCGGAGCCCGCTGCGGCCCCGCTGCCGGCCGGTGCCCGGCTCAGCCTGCGCGACGTCCTCTTCGGCAAGCGCGTGGAGGCGCGCGCGCTGATCGTGCTGGCGCTCGTCGCCGTGCTGGTGGGCGCTGCCGGGGGCCTGGTCGGTCGCGTCACGGCCGAACGCGCCAGTGGCCTCACCGACCCCGACCCGCAGATCACGCAGGCCATAGCGGGCAAGGAGCGCCCGGTGGGCTCGGTCGCCGAGATCGCCAGGCGCACGGTGCCCGCCGTCGTGTCGATCGAGACCCGGGTGGGCAACGAGGGTGGCACCGGCTCGGGCGTCGTGATCGACCCCAAGGGCTACATCCTCACCAACAACCACGTGGTCTCTGCCGCGGCAGGCGCGGCGCAGGCCACGATCGAGGCGATCTTCCAGGGCGGTGCCCGGGTTCCGGCCAAGATCGTCGGCCGCGATCCCAAGACCGACCTCGCGGTCGTCAAGGTCGACGTCGCCAACCCGGTGGTCGCCACGATCGGCGCCACGTCCAACCTCGCCGTCGGCGACAGCGTCATCGCCATCGGTTCGCCGTTCGGCCTGGTCGGCACCGTGACCACGGGCATCGTCAGCGCGCTGGACCGGCCGGTGCGGCTCGACGGCGGCGGCTCCGACACCAACGCGGTGATCGACGCCATCCAGACCGACGCCGCGATCAACCCCGGCAACTCCGGCGGGCCGCTCGTCGATTCCACCGGCGCCGTGGTCGGCATCAACACCGCCATCCGCAGCCTGAGCCAGGGGCAGTCCGAGGGCGGCTCGATCGGGCTGGGCTTCGCGATCCCGATCGACACCGCGCAGGTCATCGCGGCCGACCTCATCCGCACCGGGGTCGTCAAGCACGCCGAGATCGGCATCAACGCGCGCTCGGTCAGCGACGGCACCACCGACGGCGCGCAGGTGCAGAACGTGCAGGCGGGCGGCGCGGCGGCGAAGGCGGGCATCATCGAGGGCGACGTGATCGTCAAGGTCGGGGCCCGGCCGATCCCCGGCTCCGACGCGCTCGTCGTGGCCACGCGCGAGCACAAGCCGGGCGACTCCGTGCAGGTCGATCTGGTGCGCGACGGACGTCCGTTGACGGTGCAGGTCGTGCTCACGTCCGATTAGCCTCTAAGGTGGAGCTGTGTTCGACAGTGTCGGCTGGGGCGAGATCCTGGTGCTCGTCGTGGCGGGCTTGTTCATCCTCGGTCCCGAGCGGCTGCCCGGCGCCGCCGCGTGGGTGGGCCGCAGCATCCGTCAGGTCAAGGAGTACGCCAGCGGCGCACGCGACCAGTTGCGTGGCGAGCTCGGCCCGGAGTTCGACGAGCTGCGCAAGCCGTTCGACGAGCTGCGCGGCCTGCGCGACCTGAACCCGCGCGGCATGGTGCAGCGCGCGCTGTTCGACGACCCGCCGGAGGTCAAGCCCAACGGCTTCGCGACCGGTGCCGGCGGCGCGTTGAACATGAGCAAGGACACCAACCCGCAGACCGCGGCCCCGGAGAAGCTCGGGCCGGGCGAGCGGCCCCCGATCGACCCCGACGCCACGTAACTCGCGCCGCTACCCTCTGTCACCCAAGCCCGTCGAGAACGACGTTGTCGTGATCAAAAGGGCTATTCGATCATGATAACGTCGTTCTCGACGGTCGGGTGGTTACGCGAAGTCGCCGTCTGCGGGGCGGCGACCGAAGAGCTCGTCCGGGGGCAGCGGGGACGCTTGTGCCGTGGCATCCGTGACGGGGTGGGCGCCGCCGGTGAAGCGGTCGAGCTCGGGCCCGTGCTGGACGCGGCCGGGTGCCGGATCCGCGGTCATCGCCGTGGCGATCGCGGTGACGGGCAGCTCCGCGTGCGCGGCCAGCAGGATCAGGTTGCCGAAGCGGCGCCCGCGCAGCACCGGCGGGTCGGCGATCAGGCAGGCGTGCCCGAACACGGCGCGCACGGTCGCCACCTGCGCCTTCGTGAACGCGAGCGCGCCGCCGTCGGCGATGTTGACGGCGTACCAGCCGCCGACGTCCAGCGCGGCCG
Organism: Pseudonocardia sp. GCM10023141; assembly: GCF_042653605.1. Taxonomy (NCBI): domain Bacteria; kingdom Bacillati; phylum Actinomycetota; class Actinomycetes; order Pseudonocardiales; family Pseudonocardiaceae; genus Pseudonocardia; species Pseudonocardia sp. GCM10023141. The sequence goes on along the minus strand of NZ_JBHSIR010000067.1, from coordinate 271,226 downwards.
CAGCGGCCGCCACGAACTCGACGGACGTGAGGTGCGCCGGGGTGCGGGCGCCTGCGAACACGTCGCTGACCACCAGGTCGAACCGGCCGGGTGGGGAGCGCACCAGCTGCTCGCGCGCGTCACCGGTGCGGATCTTGAGTCGCCAGTTGCGGTCCAGCGGCAGCTCGCGGCGCACCAGCTCCACGAGCGCCCCGTCGACCTCGACGGCCTGCTGGGTGGAGCGTGGCCGCGTGGCGGCGACGTAGCGGGCCAGCGACAACCCGCCACCGCCCAGGTGCAGCGCCCGCAGTGGCTGCCGGGGTGGGCGGGCGAGGTCGACGAGCCGGGCGAGCCTGCGGATGTACTCGAACCGCAGCTCACCCGGGTCGTCGAGATGGACGTGGGACTGGGGTGTGCCGTCGATCAGCAGCGTGAACGCGCGGGCGGCGTCGCGGTCGGCCACGAGCTCGGCGAGCCCCGACCCCACGCGTTCGCGCAGAACCTGCGGCGCCGCGCGCCGTCCCGCCACGGTCTACTTGCTGACGGGGCTGATGCTCAGGCTCATCCCGGCGAGGCCGCGCGCCCGGGTGGTGAGCTTGTCGGACACCGCCTGCAGCGCCTTCGCGCTCGCCGACTCCGGGTCGGCAAGCACGATCGGGGTGCCGGAATCGCCGCACTCGCGCAGCTTGGGCTCCAGCGGGATCTGGCCCAGTAGCGGCACGGACGCGCCGAGCATCGTGGTGAGCGAATCGGCGACGGCCTGGCCGCCGCCGGAGCCGAAGACCTCCATGCGGGAGCCGTCGGGCAGCTCCATCCACGACATGTTCTCCACCACACCGGCGAGGCGCTGGCGCGTCTGCAGCGCGATCGAGCCGGCCCGCTCGGCCACCTCGGCCGCTGCCATCTGCGGCGTGGTGACCACGATCAGCTCGGCGTTGGGCACCAGCTGCGCGGTGGAGATCGCGATGTCGCCGGTGCCGGGCGGCAGGTCCAGCAGCAGGACGTCGAGATCGCCCCAGTAGACGTCGGCCAGGAACTGCTGCAGCGCGCGGTGCAGCATCGGGCCGCGCCAGACGACGGCGTCGTTGCCTGGGGTGAACATGCCGATCGAGATGACCTTCACGCCGTGGGCCTGCGGCGGCATCATCATGTTCTCGACCTTGGTGGGCCGATCGGTGGTGCCGAGCATGCGCGGCACCGAGTGGCCGTAGATGTCGGCGTCGACGACCCCGACCGCCAGCCCGCGCGCCGCCATCGCTGCGGCGAGGTTGACGGTGACCGAGGACTTGCCGACCCCGCCCTTGCCCGAGGCCACCAGGTAGACGCGGGTGAGCGAGCCGGGCTGGGCGAACGGGATGACCGGCTCGGCCGCATCGCCGCGCAGTCCGCGCCGCAGCTCGGTGCGCTGCTCGTCGCTCATGACGTCGAGCTCGACCTCGACTCCGCTGATGCCCTCGACCGCCGACACCGCCGCGGTGACGCGCTTGGTGATGGTGTCGCGCATCGGGCAGCCGGCCACCGTCAGGAACACACCCACGTGCGCATGCCCGTCCGGGGACACCGTGACGCTCTTGACCATGCCGAGATCCGTGATCGGTTTGTGGATCTCGGGATCGTCGACGGTGGCGAGCGCGGCCCGAACGGCCTGCTCGATGGTGGTGGTGTTGCCGGAGGTGGACATCAAAGCCTTCCCTGGTGACGCGGACGCGGCTCACGCCGCGACTGCAAACCATGTTACGGCCGTGCCACGAAGCTGCTTCGTCCGTAGCATCGGCTGCCTTGACTGCAGTGCAGTGGTCTGTGGACACGTGCCGCTGCAGTCGGGTCCGGCGCAACCTGCGCCGAGTCAAGGGGGAGATATGACGGAGATCGCCGAGAGATCGGCTGCAACAGCACCACCGGGGCGACCGGGACCGACGCGGGCCCAGCTGGCCGCGTGGCGGGCGTTCCTGCGGGCCCACGCCACGATCACGCGGGCGATGGAGGCCGAGCTGGTAGCGGAGCAGCAGCTCTCGCTGGCGGCCTACGACGTGCTGGTGCAGCTCGCGGAGGCACCGGGGCGGCAGCTGCGGATGACCGAGCTGGCCGACGCCGTCCTGCTGTCGCGTTCGGGGGTGACCAGGCTGGTCGACCGGCTGGAGAAAGTGGGATTGGTCACCCGGTGCCCGGTGGAGACCGACGGTCGGGGAGTGGCCGCCGGGCTGACCGAGGCCGGGCTGCAGCGCCTGCGGATCGCGTCGCGCACGCACCTGGCGGGTGTCGTGCGGCACTTCGCCGCGCGCCTGGACGCCGACGACCTGACGGCGCTGGAGCGGATCAGTCGTCGGCTGGCCGACTGACACGGCCGTTGGCCTGGTCGAAGGATCGGCCCGACCGGCTCGCCCGCGGTCGTTCCGCGATGCGGTCGGCGAGCCGGTCCAGCTCGCCCCGCAGGTAGTCGCGGGTGGCCATCTCGCCCACGGCGAGCCGCAGCGCCGCGAGCTCGCGCGCCAGGTACTCGGTGTCGGCCTTGGTCCGCTCGGCCCGGGTGCGGTCCTCCTCGAGTGACACGCGGTCGCGGTCGTCCTGCCGGTTCTGCGCGAGCAGGATCAGCGGGGCGGCGTACGCGGCCTGCGTCGAGAAGGCCAGGTTGAGCAGGATGAACGGGTAGGGATCCCACTGCAGGCTCAGCGCGAACAGGTTCAGCGCGATCCAGATCACGACGATCACGGTCTGGATCGCGAGGAACCGGCCCGTCCCGAGGAAGCGGGCCACCCGTTCGGACAGCTTCGCGAACCCGTCGGGGTCGATCTCGAACCGCGCGCGGCTCTGCCGGGGCTGGTCCAGCCGCCGGTAGGTGGTCACCTCAGGCATCTGCCACCTCGCTGTCCTCGGTCCGGCCGCTCTCCGGGTAGGTGTCGTCGTCCTCGTGCGCACCGTTCCCGTTCGGGTCGCTGTCGTTGAGCCGGTCGCGCCAGTCCGGGGGCAGCAGGTGGTCGAGCACGTCGTCGACGGTGACCGCGCCGAGCAGGTGCTCCTCCGCGTCGATGACGGGCCCGGCCACGAGGTTGTACGCCGCGAAGTAGCGGGTGATCTCGCCCAACGGCGCGTCCGGGTGCAGGGTGGCGAGCGCGCTGTCGACGAGCCCGGCCACCAGCTCGAACGGCGCCTCGCGCAGCAGCCGTTGGATGTGGACGCAGCCGAGGTAGCGTCCCGTCGGGGTGCCGGTCGGCGGGCGGCAGACGAACACCATGCTCGCCAGTGCGGGCGGGATGTCGGGGTTGCGCACGCGCGCGAGCGCCTCGGCGACGGTGGCGTCGGGCGCCAGCACCACCGGCTCCGGCGTCATCAGGCCGCCCGCGGTGTTGGACGAGTACGTCAGCAGGCGGCGCAGCGGCGCGGACTCGTCGGGCTCCATCAACCCCAGCAGGGCCTGCGCATCGGCGTCGGGCAGCTCGGCCAGCAGGTCGGCCGCGTCGTCGGGGGACATCGCCTCGAGCACGTCGGCGGCGCGCTCGACGTCGAGGTGCGAGATCAGCGTGCGCTGATCCGCCTCGGCCATCTCCTCGAAGACGTCGGCGAGCCGCTCGTCGTCGAGGCTGTCGATGACCTCCAGCCGGCGCTTCTCGGGCAGCGCGGCCAGCGCTGTGGCGACGTCGGCGGGTCGCATGGTGTCGAACACCGACAGCAGCCCGGCGGTGCCCTGCCGGTCCGACAGCGTCAGCCCGGTGACGTCGCCCCAGGCGACCACCTGCACCTGGCCGCGGCGCGTGAGGCCGTGCCGGCGGGTGCGCACGGCGAGCCTGCCGACGATCCAGTCGCGGGAGCGGACCTGCTCGATGGCCGCGTCGACGACCATCACCTCGGTGCCGGAGTCGACGAGCTGGACGTGCGCGTCGAGCAGTTCGCCGATGAGGGCGGTCTCGTTGGGGCGCTGCACGAACTTGCGCAGGCTCACCGAGCCCGTGGCGAGCGTCACCGCGCCGGGGTCGATCGTCGTGACGCGCAGCATCGGCACGAAGATCCGACGGCGGGTGACGAGCTCCACGACCATCCCCAACACGCGCGGCGGCGTCGCGTCGACCCGCAGCGTGGCGATCAGGTCGCGCACCTTGCCGACCCGCTCGCCGTCCGGTCCGAAGACGGCGAGCCCCACCAGCCGTGCGACGAAGATCCGATCGGTGGCCATGGGCGACAGCGTAGGGCGCCGGGGTACCCGTCGGACGTCTCCCGAACGTGGTCGGGAGACGTGTCGGCGGACGCGTCTGGGTGAGAAACCAATCACCTGGGGGCGCAGCGGGCCGGTCGCCGTGTCAACATCCTCGACAAGCTGTGCCGACCTCGATGAGGAGTCCGCAACCGTGACGTCGAAGATCCGTGCCCGTCGGTCCTGCCTGGCAGTCCCGGGATCCAGTCAGAAGTTCATCGACAAGGCCCGCACGCTGCCCGCCGACCAGGTCTTCCTCGACCTCGAGGACGCGTGCGCGCCGCTGGCCAAGCCCGGTGCCCGCAAGACGATCGTCGCGGCACTCAACGAGGGCGGCTGGGGCGAGCGGATCCGGGTCGTGCGGGTGAACGACTGGACCACGGAGTGGACCTACCGCGACGTCACCGAGGTCGTGGAGGGCGCGGGCGCCAACCTCGACGCGATCATGCTGCCGAAGGTGCAGACGGCCGAGCAGGTCGTGGCGCTGGACCTGCTGCTGACGCAGATCGAGAAGACGATGGGCTACGAGGTCGGGAAGATCGGCATCGAGGCGCAGATCGAGAACGCGCTGGGGCTGATCAACGTCAACGCGATCGCCACGGCGTCGCCGCGCGTCGAGACGATCATCTTCGGCCCGGCCGACTTCATGGCGTCGATCAACATGAAGAGCCTCGTGGTGGGGGAGCAGCCGCCCGGCTACGACGTGGGCGACGCCTACCACCACATCCTCATGAGCATCCTGATGGCGGCCCGCGCGCACGACAAGCAGGCCATCGACGGCCCGTACCTGCAGATCAAGGACGTCGACGGGTTCCGCCGCGTCGCCGGCCGCTCCGCGGCGCTGGGCTTCGACGGCAAGTGGGTGCTGCACCCCGGCCAGATCGACGCGGCCAACGAGACCTACAGCCCGCTGCAGAGCGACTACGACCACGCCGAGAACATCCTCGACGCCTACGACTACTACACGTCGGAGGCGGGCGGGAAGCGCGGCGCCGCGATGATCGGCGACGAGATGATCGACGAGGCCAGCCGCAAGATGGCGCTGGTGATCAGCGGCAAGGGCCGGGCGGCGGGCATGGACCGCACCGACAAGTGGACGCCGCCGGAGAGCTGACCAGCTCGCACACACCGCAGCACCACCGCACACACCGTGTGCGGTGTGTGCGGGCACCGGGGGGTGTGTGCGACCGGTGAGTTCCGCCGTTCGGGCCCGCGGCGGCCGTCGCTCCCGCATGCTTTTCGCGTGGACGTTCCCGAGGTCGTGCTGCGCCGCCGACTCCGCGCGGAGGGCTTCCCCGATCACGAGGTGCTGCGCATGCTGAGCGCGGGCGGGCTCACGCCCGTCCGCCGAGGTGCGTACATCATCGGGGGCCTGCCCGCCGCGGCCGAGCTGCGCCATGCACTGCGCGTGCAGGCGGCGGTGGATCATCTGGCGGACGCTGCGGTGGTCAGCCACGTATCGGCGGCCGTGCTGCACGGGCTGCCGGTGTGGGGCATCGCGCTCGACACGGTCCAGGTCACGAAGCCGCGTCGCAGCGGCGGCAGGTGTGGCAGGGAAGTGCACGTCTACACCGCTTCGCTCGCCTCGGACGAGATCGTCGTCGCCGAGGGCGTGGACGCGACGTCCGTTGCGCGCACTGTCGTCGATCTGGCGCGCACTTCGGGATTCGAGCAGGCAGTAGCCGTGGCGGACGCCGCGTTGCACGCTGAGCTCGTCAGTGCCGCCGAGCTGGATGCCGCCCTCGTGCGGGCAACGGGATGGCCAGGCGTACCGCAGGCCCGGCGGGTACTGGCCTTCGCCGACGCGCGGTCGGCCAGCGTCGGGGAGTCACGCAGCCGGGTCGCGATCGCTCGCGCCGGCCTGCCCACGCCCGTGCTGCAGTGGCAGGTGATCGGCCGATCCGGTTGGGTCGCTGATGTCGATTTCGGCTGGCCGAAGCTGCGCACTGTCGGAGAGTTCGACGGCGAGATCAAGTACGGCAGGCTGCTCAAGCCCGGCCAGTCGGCATCGGATGTGGTGTTCGCCGAGAAGCAGCGCGAGGACGCCATTCGCGACGAGGACCTCGGCGTGGTCCGCTGGATCTGGGCAGATCTGAGCAACTTCGCGGACACCGCGAAGCGCCTGCGCCGGCGGTTCCGCTCGGCTTGAACCGCTCGCACACACCGCAGCGTGGCCGCACACACCGTGTGCGGTGTGTGCCGGCACCGGGGGGTGTGTGCGAGCAACCGGCGGTGTGTGCGGGTCTTCACACGTCCGCGACGTGCTTGGGATGTCACTCGGGGGGATACTGCTCAGTAGCCCAGCGCCGGGAGCTTCGCCCCGGCGCCTTCCCCGGAGGTGTTCCTCATGGCTCGGCTTGCTCAGACCGCCGGTCTCACCGAGATCCAGCAGGAGATCCTGGCCACGGTCAAGACGTTCGTGGACAAGGAGATCATCCCGCACGCCACGGCACTCGAGCACGCCGACGCGTACCCGCAGGACATCGTCGACGGGATGAAGGAGATGGGCCTGTTCGGACTCACCATCCCCGAGGAGTTCGGCGGGCTCGGCGAGTCGCTGCTGACCTACGCGCTGGTGGTCGAGCAGATCGCGCGCGGCTGGATGAGCGTGTCCGGTGTGATCAACACACACTTCATCGTGGCGCACATGATCGCCCACCACGGCACTGACGAGCAGAAGCAGCGCTACCTGCCGCAGATGGCGCTGGGGGAGACCCGCGGGTCGTTCTCGATGTCGGAGCCCGACCTCGGTTCGGACGTCGCCGCGATCAAGACGAAGGCCGTTGCCGACGGCGACGACTTCGTCATCGACGGCGCCAAGATGTGGCTCACCAACGGCGGCACGTCCAACCTCACCGCGGTGCTGGTCAAGACGGACGAGGGGCAGCCCAAGCCGTACCAGAACCTCACCTGCTTCCTCGTGGAGAAGCCCGTCGGCTACGGCGAGGTCGCGCCCGGGCTGATCATCCCCGGCAAGATCGACAAGATGGGGTACAAGGGCGTCGACACCACGGAGATGGTGTTCAAGGGCCACCGCGTGGCGGCCGGCCAGATCCTCGGCGGCAAGCGCGGCGGGGGCTTCGCCCAGATGATGGACGGCGTCGAGGTCGGCCGGGTCAACGTCTCGGCCCGCGCCTGCGGCATCTCCATCCGCGCGTTCGAGCTGGCCATCGAGTACGCCCAGCAGCGTTCGACGTTCGGCAAGCCGATCGCCGAGCACCAGGCCATCGCGTTCAAGCTCGCCGAGATGGCCACGAAGGTCGAGGCAGCGCACGCGCTCATGGTCAACGCCGCGCGGCTCAAGGACTCCGGTGAGCGCTTCGACGTCGAGGCCGGCATGGCCAAGCTGCTCGCGAGCGAGTACTGCGCGGAGGTCACCCAGGAGTCGTTCCGCATCCACGGCGGCTACGGCTACTCGAAGGAGTACGAGATCGAGCGACTGATGCGCGAGGCGCCGTTCCTCCTCATCGGCGAGGGCACCTCCGAGATCCAGAAGACGATCATCAGCCGCGGCCTGCTGAAGGAGTACAAGCTCCGCTGACGTCCCGTTTCGCCTGGTCCAGGCGTTTGATCCGGGAAGACGAGCAGGGTCGGCAGGCCCTACCGTCAAGATCGTGGATGCTGGATCTGCGGCCGTCCGGGCCTGGTCCCACGGCCGGCAGGCGACCCGCCTGTTGTGGGCCGCCGGCCGGGCGTTGACGGTGGGTGTCGCCCTCTGGGTGCGCGCCGGCGCCGTCACTCCCGCCGTCGTCGTCGCCGCGCTCGGCGCCGTGGTGGGTGACGTCGCCGACGCCGTTCGCGACGGGTTCGGTGCGGTCGACGTGCAACGCATCGCGATCGCGCTGGTGCTCGCGGGCATCGCCTACGCGTTCTTGCCGGTCCTCGACCCGGTCGGTGCGGCGCTCGGCACGGCGGCGCGCTCGCGGATCACCGGGTCGATGCAGGCCCGGTTGCTGCGCGCCGTGTCCGGCCCCACCGGGATCGGGCACCTCGAGGACCCGGCCGTGCTCGACCGGCTGGCGAGCGCGGAGGGCAGCCTCACCGGCGTCTTCCCCGGCGACGCGCCCGTGTGACGTTCTCCTACCCCGGCCGCTCCGACCCGGTACTCGACGGGATCGACCTCGAGCTGCGCGCCGGCACGTCCACGGCGGTGGTGGGCGTCAACGGCGCCGGCAAGACCACGCTGGTCAGCCTGCTGTCGCGGCTGCGGGAGCCGACCACGGGGCGGATCACCGCAGACGGCGTCGACCTGCGTGAACTGGATCCGGCCGGCTGGCAGCGCACCGTGGCCGTGGTGTTCCAGGACCCGGTCCGCTACCCGCTCTCGGCCTACGACAACGTCGCGCTGGGCGCGATCGAGCACCACGGAGACCGCGAGGGTGTGGAGGCCGTGGCCGAGCGGGCCGGGTTCGCCGGTGTCGTCGAGGGGCTCCCGCACGGCTGGGACACGCTGCTCACCCGCGAGCTGCCCGGCGGGGTGGACCTCTCGGGCGGGCAGTGGCAGCGGCTGGCGCTCGCTCGGGCCCTGTTCGCGGCCCGGCACGGCGCGCGGGTGCTCGTGCTCGACGAGCCGACGTCCGCGCTCGACGTCCGCGGCGAGGCGGCGTTCTACGAGCGCTTCCTCGACATCACCCGCGGCCTCACGACCGTGGTGATCTCGCACCGGTTCGCCACGGTGCGCCGCGCCGGCACGGTCTGCGTGCTCGACAGCGGTCGCGTGACCGAGCGCGGCACGCACGACGAGCTCGTCGCCGCCGGCGGCACCTACGCGGAGATGTACGCGGTGCAGGCGGCGAGGTTCGCCCCATGAAGGCGAGCACGGGGACGCCGCGCTGCTCATCGGCGGGCTGCTCGCGGTGGGCTGGGTGCTCTCGGGCGTCGGCGCGATCGAGGCGATGACGCTCACCGACCGGATCAGCGTGTTCCGCACGGCATCGGTCATGCGGCTGATCGGCAGCATCCCAGGCCTGTCGCACCTGGAGCGGCCGGAGTACCTCACCGAGGTCGAGCTGATCACCAAGAACCGCCGGATGCTCGCCGCCGCACCGCGGCAGCTGCTGGGTAACGTCACCTCGCTCGCCCGGATCGTCGCGCTGCTGGTCCTGCTCGCATTGGTGTCGTGGTGGCTCGTGCTGCTCCCGGTCTGCGCCCTCCCGCCGATGGCCGCCGACCGGCTCGCCAAGCGCATCGTGCGGCGCTCCGAGAACGACGCGAGCCACCCGCGTCGGCTCGCGGACCTGATCTTCGGGCTCGCGACGACCGCCGGATCGGCGGCCGAGCTGCACACCTACGGCCTCACCGATCACCTCGCGGCACAGCACCGGCGGCTGATCTCCGAGCTCGACCGGCGCTCGGGCCGGCAGGCGCTGGCCGTGCTGGCGGTGCAGGGAGCGGGCTGGCTCGTCTACGCCGCGGGGCTGATGGGGGCGATCGCGTTCGTCGTCGTCCGGGCATCGGACGGGCTGCTCTCGATCGGCTCGGTGCTGATGGCGGTCTCCCTGATCCGTCGCTCCCGCACCCAGCTGGCCACCGCTGCCCAGCGGTCCGGGCAGCTGGTCACGACGCTGACCACGGCCGACCGGCTGTTCTGGCTCGAGGACCACGCCGCGCGGGAGGCCGCCGAGCACGGCACCGCCCGGCCACCCGAGGAGCTGCACGACGGCTTCCGGTTGGACAAGGTCACCTTCTGCTACCCCGGCACGGAACGGGTCGCGCTCGACGGTGTGGACCTGCACCTGCCCGCCGGGTCGACCGTCGCGATCGTCGGGGAGAACGGGGCGGGCAAGACGACGCTGGTGAGCTCCTGCTGGGGATGTACCGGCCCGACAGCGGCTCGATCGAGGTCGACGGCCTGGGGCTCGGCACCGTCGACCCGCAGGGGTGGCACGCCCGGTGCACGGCGGCGTTCCAGGACTTCGCGCGGCTGCACCTGGCGGTGCAGCAGTCGGTCGGGGTGGGTGACCTCCCGCGGATCGACGACGCGGCGGCCGTCACGACGGCGATGGACCGGGCCGGGGCCGCCGACGTGCTGACCCGGCTGCCCGACGGGTTGGACACGATGGTCGGGTCCGTGCACACCGGGGGGCACGGCCTGTCCGGCGGGCAGTGGCAGAAGCTCGCGCTGAGCCGGGCGTTCCTGCGCGACGACCCGCTGCTCGTGGTGCTCGACGAGCCCACGGCGAGCCTCGACGCCACCGCCGAGCACCGGCTGTTCCAGCGCTACGCGGCGGCAGCGCGGCGCAACGCCGAGCGCAACGGTGCCGTCACGCTGCTGATCTCGCACCGGTTCTCGACCGTGCGCACCGCTGACCTCGTCGTCGTCATGGAGGGCGGCCGCGTGCTCGAGGTGGGTGACCATGACCACCTCGTCGCCGCAGGTGGCCGGTACGCCGAGTTGTTCTCCCTGCAAGCAGCCGGGTACCGCTGACTACGCTCGGTCGTGCGGGCACGTCCGTTTCCCACCGGCACGCGGTTCGTGTGATGATCGCCGTTACGGGCACTTCGTCCCTGGTCGGCTCGTTGACCAGGGAGACTCCGGCACGTCCCGGAGCCCCCGAACCGAGGAACTGGAGGCCCCCGTGTCCACACCGTTCGGCGGGCCCGCGCGCAATGCGCCCGGCCTGCCCAACCTGCCGACCCCGCCCACCGGTTGGCCGGTCGGCTCCTACGCGAAGTACGAAGAGGCGCAGCGGGCCGTCGACCACCTGGCGGAGTCCGACTTCCCCGTCCGTGATGTCACGATCGTCGGCGTCGACCTCATGCTGGTCGAGCGCGTGATCGCCCGGCTGTCCTGGGGGCGGGTGCTGATGTCCGGTGCCGCGTCCGGTGCGTGGTTCGGCCTGTTCGTGGGTCTGCTGCTGAGCTTCTTCACGCCGGCCGGCAGCCCGTTCGGCCCGATCCTCGTCGGGCTGGCCAGCGGCATCCTGTTCGGCCTCGTCTTCGCCGCCGTCGGCTACGGCGCCTCTCGTGGCCGTCGCGACTTCACGTCGGCGAGCCAGATGGTGGCAGGCCGCTACGACGTGCTCTGCCAGCCGCGCAACGCCGAGAAGGCGCGCGAGCTGCTGGCGAAGCTCGCGATGGGAACCGGCCTGGCCTGACCGTCCGGTCCGATCACCCGCGGGGACGGCGGCCGCGCTCCAGGTCGAGCAGCGCCTGCTTGCGCTGCACGCCGCCGCCGTACCCGGTGAGGCTGCCGTTCGTGCCGACGAGCCGGTGGCACGGGATGACGATGCTGATCGGGTTGTGCCCGTTGGCCATCCCGACGGCCCGGGCGGCGGTGGGACGCCCGATCCGCTCGGCGAGCTCGCGGTAGGTCCACGTCTCGCCGTACGGGATCTGCTGCAGCTGCGCCCAGCAGCGCTGCTGGAACGGCGTGCCCCGCGGTGCCACCGCCAACGTGAACGCCGTCAGCTCACCGTCGAAGTAGGCGCGCAGCTGCTCCCGCGCCTCCGGGAGGCAGTCGGGCTCCTCGGCGCCGAACGTCGTGATGTCGGGCAGGTAGAGCTGGCTGTCCATGTACAGGCCCGACAGGACGCCGTCGGTGGCGACGAGCGTCAGCGGGCCGATCGGGCTGGTGACGACGGTGTGGGTCATGCGTTCCCCGCAGGCAGGCGGTTGATGGGATGGTCGCCGGTGGCCCAGAGGTACTGCACGGCGTAGGCGCGCCACGGTCGCCAGCGCTCGGCGTACCGGCGCAGGGCCGCCGGGGGATCTGGCAGGCCGAGCGACTCGGCGGCGCGGCGGACGCCGAGGTCGGTGGCGATGAACGCATCGGGATCGCCGAGCGCGCGCATGGCGATGGTCTCCACGGTCCAGGTGCCGATGCCGGGCAGGGCGGCCAGCGCGGCGCGCGCCTGCTGCCAGTCGGATCCGGCGCCGAGGTCGACGGTGCCCGCGGCCAGCGCCGTGATCACCGTCAGGAGCGCCGCCCGGCGGGCACGGGGGAAGGCCAACCGCTCGACGTCGAGCGTGGCCAGCGCGTTGACGTCGGGGAACAGGTGGGTCAGGCCACCGTCGGGATCGTCGACGGGCGTGCCGTGAGCGAGCACCAGCCGCGCGGCGTGGGTGCGTGCCGCCGCCGTGGACACCTGCTGGCCCAGCACGGCGCGCACGGCGAACTCGTCGGCGTCGACCGTGCGCGGCACCCGCCGTCCGGGGGCCTTCTGCACCAGCGGGGCGAGCGCCGGATCGGCGGCCAGGTGCTCACCGACCGCCACGGGGTCGGCGTCGAGGTCGAGCAGGCGGCGGCACCGGCTGATGGCGATCGGGAGATCGCGCAGGTCGGCGAGGGTGAGGCGGCACTCCACCCAGCGGCGCGCCGGATCGTCGACCGGCGGGCGCAGCGCGACGATGCCGTGGCCGTGCGGGAGCCGCAGCGTGCGCCGGTAGGCGCCGTCGCGCCACTCCTCGACGCCGGGTACCGCGGTGGCGGCGAGGTGTCCGAACAGGCTGTCGGGGTTCAACGGCGCGCGGAACGGCAGCCGGACGGTGAGCGTCCCCGGGCTGGTGCCGGTCGTCGCCGGGGCCTGCCGGGCCCGGGCGCGCAGCTGGGTGGGGGTGAGCGCGAAGACCTCGAGCACCGTCTCGTTGAACGTGCGGATGCTGGCGAAGCCCGAGGACATCGCGACCTCGCCCATCGGCAGCGCGCTGGTCTCGATCATCAGCCGGGCCGTCTGGGCCCGCTGCGCCCGTGCGAGCGCCAACGGCCCGGCGCCGAGCTCGGCGGAGAGCTGCCGCTCGACCTGGCGCGTGCTGTATCCGAGATGGGCGGCGAGACCGGTGACGCCCTCGCGGTCCACGACGCCGTCGGCGATCAGGCGCATGGCCCTGGCCACGAGGTCGGCGCGCTCGTTCCACAGTGGTGACCCGGGGCTCGCGTCGGGCCGGCAGCGCTTGCAGGCGCGGAAGCCTGCCTGCTGCGCCGCGGCGGCGCTGGGCAGGAACCGCATGTTCTCGGCCTTGGGTGGCACCACGGGACAGCTGGGCCGGCAGTAGATGCCGGTGGTGCGCACGGCGGTGATGAACCAGCCGTCGAACCGCGCGTCCTTCGACCGCACGGCGGCCAGGCAGCGTTCGACGTCTTCGTGCACCTGTCCAGCATCAACCGGTTCCGCCCTGACCGCTGGCGAAAAAGCGACATCGAGATCGCGGGCCGGAAAGCGTCGGATCTCAGCCAGGATCCAGGCGGAGCCGGTCCAGGACCTCGTCGTCCCAGCGGTGCGTGCGCATCAGGCGGTAGCGCTGGCAGGCGAGCTGCAGGTAGGCCTCCGCGTCGGTGCGGTCGCCGACGAGGCCTGCGTGCTCGAGCATGCGCACGACGGGCCGGAACTCCTCGCCGTACCAGCGCCTGGCCACCGTCTCCCGGTCGAGGTAGCGGCTCTCCTGCTGCATCAGCCGGAAGCCCCATGCCTCGACGGTCTCGCTGAGCACCGCGTACGACCACGCCGACGTCACCATGATCGTGCACAGGGCCGGCCCCGTCAGCGGGACCCGATCGAGGAACACGCGCCGCAGGTCCTTGGTGATGAGGTCGCCGCGCCGCGAGATGCCGGTGGCGTCGACCCTCGTGGTGACCTGCGTGACGTACGCGTCGATCTGCCGCAGCCCCATCGCGTGCGCCACCGACACGCGGTGGTGGCCGTCGTTGACGAAGTGCAGCTCACCGATGCGGAACACCTCGATCGGCGGGATCGACTCGCCGCGCCGCTGGGCGCGCGCCAGCCGCTCCCAGCGCTCCCGCGTGTGTTCCGAGCGCGGCCGGAACCAGCGGTCGAAGTCCTCCGTGCGATCGACGCTGCCGACGATCGTGTCGACGTCGATCATCTGCAGCCCGAGCACCCGCTCGCCGGTCGGGCCCAGCGCCGCGACGACCTCGTCGAACGGGAGGATCTCGGAGACGTCGTCGGGTTCGCGGCGCAGCCACGCGGCGAGCCGGGAGAGCACCTGACGGCGCCGGATCCGCTGGAAGTCGTTCTCGGCATCGGACTGCGAGAAGCCCGTGCTCGCCATCAGAGCTCCATGATGCGGCGGCCGACGACGTTGACCACGCGGGTCTCCCCGAGGAAGCGGTCGGGCGCAGGCTGCCCGTACGGGTGAATGTGGCCGTGCAGCAGCAGGCGGGGCGCCAACGCGGCCACCACCCCGTGCAGGCAGTCGAAACCGTGGTGCGGCGCGTCCTCGCCGTCGCCGCAGTGCCGTGGTGGGGCGTGGGTGAGCAGGACGTCGACGCCCCGGCCGTCGCGGCGCCGCATCCTGCGTGCGGCGCGCACCAGCCTCCTGGCCCGGCGCGCCTGCTGGCTCTGCGTCCACTGGTTGGGGCCGGGGCGGTAGCGCACGCACCCGCCGAGACCGGCGATCCGCAGGCCCGCGACATCGACGATCCGGCCGTCGGCGTCGTCGAAACCCGCAGGTCCCGGCCAGGTGTCGGGCAGTCCGGCTCGCGTGCAGAGGCCCGTGCTGTCGGAGAAACCGGACAGGTCGGGGTCGTGGTTGCCCGGTACGAGCACCCCCGGCCGGTCGACGGTGTTGCAGAGATCGGCGAGGTAGTCGAACGGCAGATCACCCGCCGCGATGATCACGTCGACGTCGCAGCGCCGGGGTGCGCACGCGCGCAACCCGGCGTCGACCTCGTCGCTGACCACCAGAGCTCGGACCATCGCGCGCCAGGGTACGGCCGATGGCTCCAGCGAGGGAGCGCGACGCGACGGCCCCGATGCGCCAGACTCGGTGGTGTGAGTGCTGCACGATCGGGTCGGGACGAGCTGAGCGTGCCCCGTGCGTTCGACGCGCAGGCGCGCTTCTACGACAAGCTGGTGGGGGCCAATCCGGGCTACCACGAGCACCTCCGGATATCGGCGCGGCGGATGGGCCTGCCCAACCGCGGTGCCGGGCTGCGCCTGCTCGACCTCGGCTGCGGCACCGGGGCGTCCACCGCGGCGCTGCTGGACGCGGCGCCGGAGGCCGACATCACCGCGGTCGACGCGTCGGCGGAGATGCTGTCGGTCGCGCGGCGCAAGACCTGGCCAGCGGGGGTGCGGTTCCTGCACGGCAACGTCGACGAGCTCGACCGCATCAAGATCGTCGGCCAGTACGACGGGATCATGGCCGCCTACCTGGTGCGCAACCTCTCGGACCGCAACGCCGCGCTGCGGGCGTTCCAGACGCTCCTGCGGCCGGGCGCGCCGCTGGCGGTGCACGAGTACTCGGTGGCCGACTCCGCCCGCAGCCGCATGATCTGGACGGCCGTCAGCTGGGGCGTGATCATCCCGATGGCCCGGCTGCGCACGGGTTCGGCCACGCTGCACCGGTACCTGTGGCGCAGCGTGCTGGATTTCGACGGTGTCGAGGCTTTCACCACGCGCATGGGTGCCACGGGCTACACCGATGTGATCGTGTCCACGATGCCGGGCTGGCAGCAACACATCGTCCACACGTTCCTGGGGCGCAAGCCGGGGCGCCGGGAAACCGCCGCGCCCGCCGACCTGCTTGCGGAGGACCCGGCCGACGCCCCCACCCCGCCGGTGGGGATCGAGATGGGGAAGAAGCCGGGGGCGTAGGGCTGGCCGCGCGGTCCGGCCGGCGGGCCCACCGCGCCAACGCATTGGCCACCGCGCCGATGTCACGACATCGGCGCGGTGGCCACAACGTTGGCGCGGTGGGTGGGGGGGTTGGGCGGCGCCAACGAATTGGCCTCGGCGCCGACGTCCCGACATCGGCGCGGTGGCTGCTGGGTTGGCGCGGTGGTGCGGCCCCCGCCGCTGGACGTCCCACATCGCAGCATGGTGGCCATCCTGCGATCTGACGCTGGGATGGCCACCATGCTGCGGTCCGTCGGGGTGCGGCGCCGGGACGTCAGCAAGGTGGCCTTCCAGACGTTGGACGTCAGCAGGGTGGCCCTCCTGACGTGCGGGAGCCGCCACCCCGCTGGACGCCGGGGAGCTGCGCCCCCGAGAAACCCGAGGAGCCCGGCTCCATCGGGTGCTACCGTTCGCCCGTGCACAGCCTCTTCCCGATCACCCCGCCGCCCGCCTCCTAGCGGGGCCCGGCGCCTCTGTGCGCCCCAGGTGATCATCCGGCACGGCCCCGCTTCGCGACCCCTTTCCCCCTGTCGCAGGAGCGCAGCACAACCATGTCCCTCTCTCCGTCCCGCACTGCCGCGCGCCCGCTCTCGGGCGTGCCCTTCCTCGTCGTCGCCGGCCTCCTCTGGGGCACCGGCGGCCTGTTCGGACGGCTGCTCGCCGAGCAGTCCGGCATGTCCTCCATCGCCGTCGCCACGTTCCGGTTGGGGGTCGGTGGCCTCCTGATCTGCGGTTACCTGCTCGCCACCGGTCGCAGGGTCCCGGCCACCGCCGCGGCATGGCGGCGCGTCGCCGTCATCGGCGCGCTGGCCGCGCTGTTCCAGGGCTGCTACTTCGCCGTCGTCACCCTGACGACGGTCAGCACCGCGACGCTGGTGACGATCGGGTCGGCGCCCGTGCTCGTCCTCCTCGCCGAACGGCTGACGGGGCGCGGACGGCCAGGGGTTCGCTCGGTCCTCGCGGTCGGGCTCGCCCTCGCCGGCCTCGCCCTGCTCGTGGGGCTGCCGTCCGATGGTGCCGGCAACGTGGTCGCCGGCGCGTTGTTGGCCGTCGTCTCCGGTGCCGGGTTCGCCGCGATGACGCTCGTCTCGGCCCGTCCCGTTCCCGGGCTCGACGCACCCACCTGCACCGGGGTCGCGTTCGTGCTCGGCGGCGCGCTGCTGGTGCCCGTCGGGCTGATCGCGTCCCCGGCGGGGCTCGGGTTCGCGGTCTCCCCGGCTTCGGTGGCGCTCCTGCTCGCGCTCGGCATCGTGCCGACGGCGCTGGCGTACTCCGCGTTCTTCCGGGGACTGCGCACCGCACCCGCCCGCGTCGGCGCGCTGCTGGCACTGCTCGAGCCGCTCACCGCCGCCGTGCTCGCCGCACTGCTGCTCGGGGACCGGCTCGGGGCCACCGGCATCGTCGGCGCCGCATTGCTCGGCGTCGCTGTCGTCCTGGGCAGTGCGCATCAGCCGCGCGGGCGCGGAGGGGCGGATCAGCCGCGCGGGCGCGGAGGGGCGGATCAGCCGCGCGGGCGCGGCGGGGCGGATCAGCCGCGCGAGCGCAGCGCGTAGCGCCGCTCGGCGTAGGCGATGTCGTCGCGCCACAGCCGCCGCGCACCGCTCGCGATCAGCGGGCGCAGCGCGGCGGCGACGTGGCGGGCGTGGCCGAACCCGGGACGGTCCGAGTGCGCGACGACGGCCTCGATGACGGCCGTGCGCGGCCGCCCGTCGGTACCGGGGCGCAGCGGCGTCGCATGCGTCTCGATGACCGAGCCCGCACCCTCACCGTCGACGATCTCCATGGTGATGGTGCGGGCGTCCGGACACGTGAACTCGGCGCGGACGGGGACGCCGAGCCTTCGGCTCACGGCAAAGGTCACTTCGACGAGAAATCGGTCCGCCGCAGGCGAGGGCGCGGTGAGCACCCGCAGCGAGGCGAACGAGTACGGGTGCAGCCACACCCCGTGCCACGGGTCGAGGCGGTTGGCGAGCACGTCGCGCGGCTCGCAGCGGCCGATCACCGTGGCCACCGCGTCGAGGGTCGCACCGGTGGGCCGGGGGCCGAGCACCGGCGCCGCGGTGGGTGTCTCGCCGACGTCGTCGAGCCGCACCCAGGCGAGCACGCCGTCGTCGTGGACGGGGAAGGGCGCCCAGCCCGGACGGGCCCGCCCGTCGAGAGCGAGCCCGTGCCACCGGCACACCAGCCGGCCGTCACGCACCGGGGCATCGCACAGCGCGGCCCCGAGATGCGGGCAGGCACCGGGGCCGGCGTGCAGCCCACCTCCCGCGTCGCGCCACGCCACGACCTCGCGGCCGGCGACGATCCGGCCGAATGCCCGGCCGGGCCGGATCTCGCGGCCGCCGGCGAGCACGAACCAGCCGCCCGGATCGCGGGCGATTGCCCGATCGAGCGCGGCGTCGATGAGAGCGGGTTTCGCCGCGCCCCAGGTGGGGCGCTGCTGTGCCCACTCCGGACGTCGCAGCCTGCGCAGCGGATTGATCCGCCCGGCGCTCATCGCGCCAGGCTAGTGCGGCGGAAGCGCGGCACTGGCGGGTGGCTCCTGCTGGCACGTCGCCCCGGGGTCCGGCAGGGCGGCGCTGAGCAGGTAGGCATCGACGCGCTGGTCGATGCACGGACCCGAGGACCGGTAGGAGCCGTGCCCCACTCCCTCCCTGGTCAGCAGCGTGGCCGACGGGATGCCCGCCGCCATCGTCACCGCCCACGGGTACGGCGTCTGGGAGTCCGACCTGCCACCGATCACCAGGATCGGGGGAGCACCCGCGGCGGTCGGCGGGGCGGCGGCGGAACCGTGGACGGGCCAGAACGCGCACGGCAGCAGGAGGTAGCCCGAGATCGACCCGAACCGGTGCACCTTCGCCTTGATCTCGGCCGCGTTGCGGTCGTGCGCGCCGAGGTCGGTGGGCACCGCACGGTCGAGGCAGTTGACGGCCGCGTTCGCCTCGACCAGCCCCGACGGCGAGCCGTCCGGCGTCCGGTTCGGCGCGGTGGCGAGCGCCAGGAGCAGGGCGCCGTCGCCGCGCTGCGCAGCGACGAGACCGGCCGTCAGTACCGGCCACAGCATGCGGTCGAACACCGCGGTCCGGGCGGCGATGAGCACGCCGGCCCCGTCGAGCCTGCCACCGGGCGCGGGGCCCGTCGGGGCAACCGTGATCGGGTTGCGCTCCAACGCGACGACGAGCGCGTCGAACGCCGCCGCCGGGTCACCCGCCCCGAACGGGCAGGCCGGCCCGGCGGCTGTGCAGGACGCGAACCAGAGGTCGAGCAACTCCTCGCCGCCCAGGGCCTGCTCGACGGTGGCGCCGAGCGGGTCAGCGCGCCAGCGCGCGGGATCGACGGGCGCGTCGAGCACCATCCGATCGACCCGCTGCGGGAACAGCGTGGCGTAGGTCGCCCCGAGCAGCGTGCCGTAGGACTGCCCGAAGAAGCTGATCCGTTCCTCGCCCAGTGCCGCGCGCACCCGGTCGATGTCCGCGGCGACGACGTCGGTCGAGAGGTGGCCGAGCAGGTCCGGGGCGACGCCCGCCGCGCATCCCTGCGCGAGCGTGCGGGCAGCGGCGACGACCTCCGGTTGCGGCAGCCCACCGGAGAGCGTCGGGTCGAGATCGGCGGCGAGGTTCTGCTCGCGCTCCGCGTCGGACAGGCAACGCACCGGCTCGCTGCGACCGACGCCGCGCGGATCCATCCCGACCACGTCGTAGCGTGCGGCCACCGCATCCGAGGCGATCCTGGAGACGCCGAGGGTCTGGATGAACTCGGTGGTCGGGGCGCCCGGTCCACCGGGGTTGTAGAGCAGCACCCCGAGGCGCCGGGCCGGGTCGGTGGCTCGGTGTCGCACCAGCGCGATGCCCACCGACCGGCCCTCCGGTTGCGCCGGATCGACCGGGACCTGCACCGTCGCGCAGTCGAGGCCGGCACCGCACGCCTCCCAGGCGGGAGGTGGCGATGCGGCTTGCGGCTGCGGCTGTCCGGCGCACGACGTGACCGCGACGGCCGTCACCGCGAGGACGACGAGTGCTCTGGTGAGTGGATTTCGCACCCCATGAGCGTGTCGTCCGGATCGGGGACGCCCCAGTCGCCGCCGTCACCGGTTCCCGTGACAGCGACGGCACGACGGCGTGACACGCGTCATGCCGTCGATCCGTCAGAGCCAGCGGGACTTGCGGAGCTTGCGGAACACCCCACCGCAGATCAGGACGATGACGATCCACACCATCGGGTACCCGAACGACCAGTGCAGCTCCGGCATGAACTCGAAGTTCATCCCGTAGATCCCGGCGATCATGGTGGGGATCGAGATCAGCCCGGCGTACGCGGTGATCTTGCGCATGTCGTTGTTCTGCCGCATCGTGATCTTCGCGAGGACCGCGTCGACGAGCGTGGTGAGCAGTTCGTTGAACCCCGCGATCCGCTCCGTGACGGTGACGAGGTGGTCGTCGACGTCGCGGAAGTACGAGCGCACCTCGTGGGGTACGAGCGAGCTGTACCCCTCCGTGAGCTTGCGGACCGGCGCCCCGAGCGGCACCACGGCCCTGCGCAGTTCGAGCACCTCGCGCTTCATGACGTAGATCTGCTCGGAGTCCATCTCCGAGCGCGGGCTGAAGACCAGCTGCTCGATCTCGTCGATGTCGTCCTCGATGGCCTCGGTGACGGCGAGGTAGCTGTCCACGACGTGGTCGGCGATGGCGTGGAGCACCGCGGCGGGCCCCAGCGCGAGCTGCTCCGGATCGGCCTCGAGCTTCGCGCGCACGTCGCGCAGCGACGAGTGGTCACCGTGGCGGACGGTGATCACGAAGTCGGTGCCGACGAACGCCATGATCTCGCCGGTCTCGACGATCTCGTTCTCGGCCTTCGGGGCGGTCTTGCCGATGTAGCAGACCGTCTTGAGCACCATGAACAGCATGTCGTCGTAGCGCTCGAGCTTGGGTCGCTGGTGGGCGTGCACCGCGTCCTCCACGGCCAGCTCGTGCAGCCCGAAGATGTCGGCGATGCCGGTGATCTGCTCCTCGTCCGGCTCGTGCAAGCCGATCCAGACGAACGCGTTGTCGCGGCGCCGGACCTCGGCCAACGCCCGATCGTGGGTCCACCTACCGGGTAGGCGGAGGCCGTCGACGTACACGGCGCAGTCGACGATGTAGGCCGACAGCGGCACGCGCAGCTTCGGCAGCAGCGGCTCGTTCTTGGACGGCCGGGTACCGGTGACGCGGATGGTCGGCCGGAATGAGGACAAGGGCGGCACGAGGTACCTCCGTGGAGGGTGCGGGACGCGCGCAGCGCAGCGAGCTCGGCGCGCGAATGTGGATCACGCGTCCCGACCGGGGAGACCTCAGCAGGTCGCCAGGGCGAGAACGCGGCGACTACTGCAACCGGGTGCCGTCGGCACCGCGCTCACCTCCCGTTCTGTGCTCAAGGCCATTCCCGCGAGGGCGGCCCGTCGATCGACCACGGGCTAGATTACCCCCAACCAACCTGGCTTATCGGCGATGGAGGCGACAGCGTTGCAGTTCGGTCGGTACTACGAGGAGTTCGAGGTCGGGGCCGTCTACAAGCACTGGCCGGGCAAAACGGTCACCGAGTACGACGACCACCTTTTCTGCCTGCTGACCATGAACCACCACCCGCTGCACATGGACGCGAACTTCGCCGAGGAGACCACGGAGTTCAAGCGCAACGTGGTGGTCGGCAACTACATCTACTCGCTGCTGCTGGGCATGTCGGTGCCGGACGTGTCCGGCAAGGCCATCGCCAACCTCGAGGTCGAGTCGCTCAAGCACACCAAGCCGACCTTCCACGGCGACACGATCTACGGCGAGACCGAGGTGCTCGACAAGACGCCGTCGAAGTCGAAGGACGACCGCGGCGTCGTCTACGTCGAGACGCGCGGCTACAAGCAGGACGGCACGGTGGTCTGCACCTTCCGCCGGAAGGTCATGATCCCCAAGAAGTCCTACGGCGACGCCCGCGGCGGGGAGCAACCGGGCCGTCCGGTGCCCCAGACCTGATCACGACCCAGAGCTGATCGCAGCGGTCGGCATCAGCGGGGGAGCGCTCCCCACCCCTCGAGCGTGACCAACAGCTCATCCACCAGCGGGAGCTGCCGGAGGTCGGCTGCACTGCACCAGCGCGCGTCGGCGGCGTCGTCGCCGGCGCGCAGGTCGCCGCCGAGCACGGTGCAGCGGTAGTCGGCGATCGCGTAGTGGCCACGCTTCACCCGTCCGATCAGCTCACCGGGTTCGACCGTCAGGCCGGTCTCCTCCGCCATCTCCCGGACGAGTGCCTCGGCGTCGGATTCGCCCAGCTCCACGCGGCCGCCGGGCACCGACCAGAGCCCGCGGCCGGGATCGTTGCGCCGCTGGACGAGCAACAGCCGACCGGCACGATCGTAGGCAAGGCCCCCCACACAGGGGACATCGTCGTCACGAAGCGTCATCGGGCCGCTCCATTCGGGCCCGCGTGCCGTATACCCTGAGACCTCCAGGTGCGGTACAAATCAACTGGAACGATCCTCCTTCGAGCCAGGAACGGCGGTTGTGAACGTGAAGAAGATCGTTGGGCTTCTCGTGATCGCGTTGCTCATCTTCTTCGTCGTCGCACAACCGGACGGCGCGGCCAACTCCTTGCAGAACATCCTCGGGATGCTCCGCGATGTCGCGGTGAACGTCACCCGCTTCGTCACCCACCTCGTCTAGTCCGTGCTCGCGCCCCGGGAGATCGACGAGTACCTGCTCCCCACGGAGCGGCGGGTCATCCGCGTGCGCCAGCACTGGGCGTTCATGTGGAAGCACGTCACGCAGACGGCGCTGTTCCTGCTGATCGTGGTGCTGGGGCAGCGGTACATCCCGACCACGGGCAGCGCCGCCGTGCTCGTCGACAACCTCGCCTTCTACCTGGCGCTGGTGGCCGTGCTGCGGTTCACGGTGCTCACCATCCTGTGGTGGATCGAACGCATCGTCATCACCGACAAGCGGGTGATGCTCGCGCAGGGCATCATCGTGCACAACGTCGGGATGATGCCGCTGGGCAAGGTCACCGACCTCACGTTCCAGCGCACGCTCGGCGGGCGGATGTTCGGCTACGGCACCCTGATCGTCGAGTCGGCAGGCCAGATCCAGGCGCTCAACCGCATCGACTACATGCCGCGGCCGGAAGAGGTCTACGAGGCGCTCTCCGAGCTGGTGTTCGGTGAGAAGGGCAAGACACGGGCCACCGGCCTGCTGGCTCGCCCGCGTTGGCGTCGATAACCCCAGATAGGGTGGTGTGTGGCCACCGCACGGATCGACCTGCACGCACATTCCACGGCCTCCGACGGTACCGACAGCCCGGGTGAGCTCGTCGCCGCCGCTGCTGCCGCCGGTGTGGACGTCCTCGCCATCACCGATCACGACACCACCGCGGGCTGGACGGCCGCCGCGGCGGCGCTGCCGCGCGGGATGCGGCTCGTGCGCGGTGCCGAGTTCTCGTGCGTCAGCCCCACCGGCCGCGGCGACCGGGACGTGGCCGTGCACCTGCTCGGCTACCTGTTCGACCCCACGCACGAGGCCATCGTCGTCGAGCAGGCGCGGTTGCGGGGGGAACGCGACGACCGGCTGCGGCGCATGACCGAGAAGATGGCGGCCGACGGGTACCCGGTCGATGCGGAGGCGGTGTTCTCGCTGTTGCCGCCCGGTGCGAGCGCCGGTCGGCCGCACCTCGCGAGGGCGCTGGTGGCCGCCGGCGTCGTCGAGTCGGTGAACGAGGCCTTCGCGAAGCTGCTCTACAACGGCAGCCCTTACTACGTCCCGAAGGCGGACACCCCCGTCGAGACGGCGATCGGCATGGTGCGGGCGGCCGGTGGTGTCACCGTGTTCGCCCACCCGCTGGCCCGCAAGCGCGGGCGGGTCGTGGAACCCTCGATGATCGCGACGCTCGTCGCCGCGGGGTTGTCGGGAGTCGAGGTGGATCATCCCGACCACAGCCCGCAGGACCGTGACCTGCTGCGCGGCATCATCGCCGAGCTGGGCATCGTCGGCACCGGTTCGAGCGACTACCACGGCACCAACAAGACCACGCCGATCGCCGAGGAGACAACCGCGCCCGCCGTGTTCGAGCAACTCGTGGCAGGCGCCGACGGCGCGGAGGTCCTCGTCGGCTGACGCCGCGTCACGGCTACGGTGGGCTGCGTGACGGCCGGCGCGCAACTCGGGTGGGACTTCGACCTCCCGCGGCTGGTCCGGGTGACGCCCGCGAAGCTCGCGAACTGGGCCGACTGCCCACGCCGTTACCGGATGACCTACCTCGACCGGCCCGCTCCGGCCCGTGGCGGGGCGTGGGCCCACGCCACCCTCGGCGCCGTCGTGCACCTGGCGTTGCGCTCGCTCTTCGCGCTGCCCGCCGCGCGCCGCACCCCGAGCGCCGCCGCCGCGCTCGTCGACAAGCACTGGGTCGGCGAGGGCTTCCGCGATGCCGCGCAGGCGCGCGCGTACCGCGAGCGGGCCAGGGGCTGGGTCAGCGACTACGTGGAGGACGGCGCGGCAACACCCACGGACGTGGATGACGCCGCGGTCGCTCTCGAACAGTGGGTGACGGTCTCGACCGAGCGGATCGTCGTCGAGGGTCGCGCCGACCGGATCGACCGCCGCGGCGACGAGCTCGTGATCGTCGACTACAAGACCGGCCGGTCCCCCCGCGCCGACGAGGCACAGACGTCCCGCGCGCTCGCGCTCTACGCCGTGGCCGCCGAGCGCACCCTGCGCCGGTCCTGCGTCCAGGTGGAACTGCACCACCTCCCGACGGGTTCGGTCACGGCGTGGCGCCACGACCGCGCGTCGCTGGCCGCGCACGTCGCCGCCGCGGAGGAGACGGCCGCCGAGCTGAGCGCCGCAGCCGATGCGCTCGCGGCGGGCGGTGAGGCCGACGCGCTGTTCCCGGCCCGGCCCGCAGCCCGTTGCGGCAGCTGTGACCTGCGCCGGAGCTGCCCGGAGGGCCGCGCCGCCGCACCGGAGCGGGAGCCGTGGGCGCTGCTCGCGCCGTGAGGCGCCGACGAGCGGGATGGCTGCGGGGGCTCTCGGGTCTGCTCGCGGCGGGCCTCGTGGTGCTGGCGCTCGTGGTGGTGGGCGCGGCGGTGATCGGCGGCCGGGCCGGCTCACCGGGACCGGGTGTCGGGACGCTGGTCACGCACGTGACGGCCGCGGTGGTGGCGGTGCTCGCGCAGGTCTACGCCGACCGCCACGAGGGCCCGCGTGGGGCCGCAGCTGCGGTCGGGGTCCTCGCCGTCACCGCGGTGGTGCTGGTCGCCGAGTGGCTCGTCTGACGCCCAGCAGCGTGCCCCGCAGCGTCCACAGCCCGGCGGTGGTGGCGGCCTCGGCGGCCCAGGTGGTGCCGGGGATCCGCGGCAACCCGTAGAGCTGCTTCGCCCAGGGCGGCAGCAACCCCAGCGCGACCGTCGCCACGCCCGTCCACCCGGCTCTGGCCGGTGTGAGCAGCTCCAGGCGCCGCGGCAGCGGTGCCATCGCGAGCCGCCGGGCCGCGCGGACGGCGACGGGGCTCGCCACCAGATCGGGACGGACGGCAGCGAAGTAGGCGTCGACCTCGGCGCGGCTCGCGGGCAGCTCGGTGGCACCCAGCAGCGAGCCGGCCAGCACCTGCTCGGCGAGGAAGGTGTCCTGCTCGGCGTCGTCGATGAGGCCGAGCCTGCGCACCGCGGCCGCGAACGAGCTGACCTCGCAGACGTGCACCCAGCGCAGCAGCTCGGGGTCCTCCGCCGAGTACTCCCGGCCGGTGACGGGATCCACCCCGTTGACGGAGCGGTGGATGCCGCGGACCCGTGCCACGGCGGCGTCGGCGGTGGCCGTGTCGGCGAACGCCAGCGTGGTGACGTAGCCCGCCGTGCGCTGCAGCCGTGGCCAGAAGCCCGCCGGGAACGCGGAGTGCTGGTCGACCCCCGCCATCGCGCGCGGGTGCAGTGCCTGCAGGAACAGGGCGCTGAGGCCACCGATCAGGGCGGCCGGGTCACCGATCACCTTGCGCGTGACGCTCCCGGGCGGGAAGTAGTACGCGGTGCCGGTGGTCTCGGCGGCAGGCTCGGTTCCGGCGCTCACCTGCTCCAGCTTCCTCGCGCCCACCGCCGGTCGCCAGTCGACTCTCCTCGCACACCCTCGTGGGTCGTCGCACGCGCCCCGCACCATGCGACGACCGCGCTGGGTATGCGACGTGCGCTCAGGGGGTGGGGGTGAGGGCTACTACCTCCGGGCCGCGCTTCTCCACGAGGACGTCGCCCGCCGCTGCGATCCGGACGGGGGCGTCGGGGTCGGCGCGGGTGACGGGGATCGTGCGCCGGACGGTGCCCCGCTCGGGATCGACGTCGGCCAGCCCGCCGCGCACCGGGACGAGCAGGCTGCTGCCGTAGGCCGCGGCCGGGCCGAGCGTGGCCGGCAGGGTCCACATCGGGGTGAGGTCGAGAGCGTTGAGGGCCACGGTCTCCGAGCCCGTCCACCAGAACAGCGTGCCGGCCGCGGCCTGCACGGGTGCGACCCGGCCGGGCAGCTCTCGGGTGAGGTCGGCAGCCGGGACGTCGAGGGGCGAGGTGGTGATCGCGAGGCCGTCCTTGTCGAGCACCATCAGGCGCGCCGGGTTCGGCAGCGCCACCACTTCCCGGTCTCCCGACACCGCGACCAGCGTGGCGCCGGCGGCGGGCAGGAGCACCGAGAACAGCTGCTGGGGCTTGTCCGACCCGTCCTTGCCCTCCGGCGAGATGACGCTGAGCCGGTCGGTGGCCTCGCCGGGGCAGCGCTCGATGACGCCGAGGCGCCCATCGGCGATCGCGGTGGAGCCGTACGCGCAGCCGGTGCGCGGCTGCTTGTCGTTCTGCACCGGCGTGGGGACGTTGCCGTACTCGAGCGTGAGGACGAGGTCGTAGCGCAGCACCTCGATGTAGTCGCCGCCGGTGCCGGCCACCAGCGTGCTGTTGCTGATCAGCTGGGTGCCCGGGCGCAGGTCGGGGTTGCGGGCCGCGGCCCGCGCGCCGGTGCCGGCGTGCAGCTCGGTGAGCTCGCTGCACCAGCCGGTGTGGCCCTGGTAGAGCGCCAGCACCCGGCCGAGGCCGTTGTCGAGTGTCGGGAACGCGGATCCGACCGTGCACAGCGGCACATCACGCGTGTAGCTCCACAGCGTCGCGCCGGTGCGGGCGTCGTGCCCGGTGACCGCCGACCCGTCGGCCGTGACCACCCCGGACCCGGCGACGAGCAGCTCCGGCGTGGCCGCGCTGGGCGCATGCCACGCCTCGGTGAACCCGGCCGGTACCGCACCCGCGGGTGCGGTCTCGGCGAAGGGTGCGGTGGCCGTGACCGACTCGGTGCCGGCGGCGTCGCTCGTGCGCCACAGCACGATCGCGGCAGCGAGCAGCCCGAGCGTCAGCACCACGGCGACGATGACGTCGCCGCGGCTGCGACGCTCGGGACGGATCCGCTGCCGCGGTCCCGTGCCGGTACTGGACGCGACGCGCGTCGGCATCGACGGGATCAGCTGGCGGCGACGTCCTGGGCGGCGACGTCCTGGCCCGCGGAACCCTCGATGTCGGCTCCACCCTCACCACTGCGGCGGCGGGCGCCACCCCGGCGGCGACGGCGACGCGGCCGCGTGGCCGTGCCCTCGGCACCACCGGCGTCGGACCCGGCGGAGTCGGGCCCCGCGGACGGGGCAGCAGACGCTGCGACAGCGCTGGTGGTTGCAGCGGTGGCGGATCCGGCGGACGCAGCGGCGGGGGTGCCGTCGCCGCCGCCGTCGGTGCCACCCTCGAGCGTGACGCCACTGCGCGTGCGGGTGCGGGAGCGGGCCTGGCGCGGCCTGCGGGCCGGCGCGACGACGTCCTCCTCGCGCGCCTTCTTGGGGCCGCGCTTGTTGCGGCCGCCGTGGTCGCCCTCGGTGTCGACGTACTCGGCGTCCAGCCCGGCGCGGGTGCGCTGCGAGTGCGGCAGGCGCCCCTTCGCGTTGGTCGGGATCTCGAGGTCGGTGTAGAGGTGATCCGAGGTGGAGTACGTCTCCGGCGCCTCGGGCATGTTCAGCCCGAGGTCGTCGCTGATCGTCTTCCACTTGTGCAGCTCGTCCCAGTCGACCAGCGTGACCGCGACTCCGGTCTTGCCGGCGCGGCCGGTGCGGCCGATCCGGTGGACGTAGGTCTTGGAGTCCTCGGGGCACTGGTAGTTGATGACGTGCGTGACGTCGGTGACGTCGATGCCGCGAGCGGCGACGTCGGTGGCCACCAGCACGTCGACCTTGCCGGAGCGGAACGCGCGCAGCGCCTGCTCGCGGGCGCCCTGGCCAAGGTCACCGTGCACGGCGGCGGCGGCGAAGCCACGGTCGGCGAGGTCGTCGGCCACCCGCTGCACGGTGCGCTTGGTGCGCGCGAAGATCATCGTGAGCCCGCGGTCCTTGGCCTGCAGCACGCGGGTGAGCAGCTCGACCTTGTCCATCGCGTGGGCGCGGTAGACCAGCTGCTTGGTGTTCTCGTGCGTGGAGCCCTGGTCGGCCTCCTCCGCACGGATGTGCGTGGGACGGCGCAGGAACGCGCGCGACAGCGCGATGATCGGGCCCGGCATGGTGGCCGAGAACAGCATCGTGTGGCGCTGCTCCGGCAGCATCCGCATGATCCGCTCGACATCGGGGAGGAAGCCCAGGTCGAGCATCTCGTCGGCCTCGTCGAGCACGAGCGCCTTGACGCGCCCGAGCACGAGGTGGCGCTGCTCGGCGAGGTCGAGCAGGCGCCCCGGGGTGCCGACGACCACGTCGACGCCCTTGCGCAGTGCCGCGAGCTGCGGCTCGTAGGCGCGTCCGCCGTAGATGGCGGTGACGCGGATGCCCAGGTGCCTGCCGGCGTCGGCGAGGTCCTTGGCGACCTGGACGCACAGCTCGCGGGTGGGGACGACGACGAGCGCCTGCGGGACGTCGCGGCTGCGGTCGGCGGCCTCGCCCTCGACGGTGGCGGCGGGCTGCTCGGACGGCGGCGTGACGCGCTGCAGCAGGGGGACGCCGAAACCGAGCGTCTTGCCCATGCCGGTGCGGGCCTGGCCGATGACGTCCTCGCCTGCCAGCGCCAGCGGGAGCGTCAGCTCCTGGATGGCGAACGTGCGGATGATGCCCGCCTCGGCGAGCGCCTTGACGATCTCGGGACGGACCCCGAGCTCGGCGAAGGTGGGGGAATCGGGCTTCACGTCGGCCCCCGCCTGCAGCGGGTGGGCCTCGACGGGCTCCAGCTCGGTCGCGCTCTCCGGGGCTTCCGGAGTGGGGTTCGCGGGGAGCGAGTCCTCGGGGGTGATGCTCTCGGACGTGGTGTCGTTCAGGCCGGACAGGATGATCGCCTCTCTCCGCGCACAGGAGCCCAGGGCCGGTTCATCGACCGCCGGTGACCTGAGCTCGAACGGCGCAGGTCGCGCGGGGCGGGAGAGCCGACGAGGCGCTGCACGCACATGTCGTTGCGGCTCGGTATTTCCGCTCCGATGAGGAACATCAGCCGGGGGCCGCGGGTAGGCGCGCACCCAGTGCGGACGCAGCGCTGCCGCACATCTTACCCGTAAGCGCTCGTCGCGGGCAGTGCGGCGCCCCTACGGCATGGGTGACGTTCACCGCGTCGGCGGTCACCTGAACCCCCTAAGCTGCGATCCATGGTGACTGCGCACGCAGGTGAGGCCGGACCGACCGCAGCCGGACGGGCATCCGTCGACCTGCTCGGGGTGCTGGCCTACGGCGAGCTCTCGGCGTTCGACCGGCTCGCCGAGGACGCGCGCTCGGCGCCGACGCTCAGCGGCCGGGCCGCGCTGTCGGCGATGGCCGCGGCCGAGATCGGCCACTTCCGGCTGATCGAGGAGCACCTGGGTGGCCTGGGCGTCACCGTCGAGGACGCGATGCTCCCGTTCGTGGGCACCTGGAACCGCTACCACGCGTCCACCGCGCCGCGCAGCTGGCTCGAGTCGCTGGTGAAGGCCTACCTGGGCGACGGGCTGGCGGCCGACTTCTACCGCGAGGTCGGGGGCTGGCTGCCCGGTGCCACCGGTGAGCTCGTGCAGCGGGTGCTCGCCGACACCGGGCACAGCGCCTTCGCGGAGCGCGAGGTGCACAAGGCCTGCGAGTCCAACCCGCAGGTGCGCGACCGGCTCGCGCTGTGGGGTCGCAGGCTGCTGGGCGAGGCCGTCACGCAGGCCCAGCACGTGGTGGCCGAGCGCGACGAGCTCGCCGAGTTCATCGTGTCCGGGTCGGGCGACCTGTCCGGGATCGCCACCCTGCTCAAGCGGCTGCAGTCCAACCACGGCAAGCGGATGGCGAAGCTCGGCCTCAACTGAGCTCGCCCGTACCCGCGGTGAACGGCTGTTCGCCGAGGGCGCACCGCCCGTCGCGGCCCCGGTGGCGCCCCTCGACTAGCCTGGGCTGCGCTATCACAACGTCACGACCAGGAGGTTCCCGGTGGAGGTCAAGATCGGCATCGCGGAGAGCGCGCGCGAGCTCGTGGTGTCCAGTGGCCAGACTCCGGACGAGGTCCAGGCACTGGTGGACGCCGCGTTCGACAAGGGCAGCACGCTGGTGCTCACCGACGACAAGGGCCGACGCTACGTGGTGAAGGCCGCGAGCGTCTCCTACGTCGAGATCGGTCCGGAGGACGGCCGCCGCGTCGGCTTCACCATCGGCTGACCTCGCACCTCAGCCCTCAGCACGAGCACGAACGGCGCGCTCGTCCACCCGTTGTGGACGAGCGCGCCGTTCGTTCGTGGCGGCCTGCCTCAGTCCTCGTCGAGGAGCGGGTCGTCCAGCGCGAACGGGGGCGTGCCGACGCCCGTCACCCGGTAGCGGCCCCACGGGTCCACGTCGCCCACCTTCGCCGCCGCCCGGCCGCCGGGCGTGCTGAGCTCCACCGGCCCGGTGCCCGCGGTGATCGCCGCGACCAGTTCGGTCTCCGCGGCGTCCGCCGGACTCAGACGCACGCGGCCGAACCAGTGCATCCGCCCGTCGTGCGGCTCGTGGCGGGCGTCGAGCAGGGCCTCGACGGCCAGCGCGCGACCGGCCACCGTCAGCGTCGCGGGGCCGGTGTAGCCGTCCGCGTGTTCGTCGCCCGGCGCATCCTCAGCCATGTCCCGCACCGGGCTCCCGGTTCGTGGGGAGGAGGTGCAGCGTGGCGCCGGGCGCCTCGGGGATCCCGAGAACGCTGGAGATCCCGCCCCAGATGATCGTGGTGAGGTAGCCGGTGAGCGCGGCCCGGCTCATCGTGCGCCGCTCCAGCCACCAGTCGCCCGCGCTCTGCACCATCCCGACGAGCCCCTGCGCCCAGGCCTCGGCGCCGCCGGAGTCCACGCCCAGCTCGCGCATCCGGTCGCCCATCAGCGTGGCGAGCATCCGGGCGATGTGCTCGCGGGCGTCGTCCACGATCTCGGCGCCGGGTGCTCGCTCGATCGGGTGGTGCACGACGAAGCGCCAGAGCTCGGTCTCCTCCTCGATGACGCCGAGGAAGGCGTCGACGATGCCGCTGACGACGGCGCGGGGCTCGCGCTCGTCGAACGTGAGGTGGGGCGCCATGCGGCCCAGCAGCATCGCTGCCGCTTCCTGGCCGACGGCGCGCTGCAGGTCGGCACGGTCGGTGAAGTGCCGGTAGAGCACCGGTTTCGTGATGCCGGCGGTGGCCGCGATCTCGGCGACCGACACCCCGGGGCCGTGGCGGCGGACGGCCTCCATGGCGGCCTGCACCATCTCGGCGCGGCGCTCGGCCCGGCGTTCCCTGCGGTGCGTTGCCGACGGTGACTCGGGGGGTCGCGGGGTATTGACAGGAGTCTCGTCGAGAGGCACGGTACCAGTGGTAACAGTTACCACTGGTAACAGCAAGGCTCTGGTACCAGCAAGGCTCTGGAGGATCGCCATGGCGGCAACCGGCATCACGGCAGGCCACCGGGTGCTCGTCACCGGCGCGGCCGGTGGCTTCGGAGCGCCCACCGTGGACCGCCTGCGCGCGCAGGGTGTGCACGTGGTCGGCATCGACCGGGTCGGTGATGCGCGCGAGAGCATCATCGCCTGCGACATCACCGACGACCAGGCCGTCGACGCCGCGGTGCTGGAGGCGGTCACCCGGCTCGGCGGGCTCGACGCCGTCGTCCACTACGCCGGGATCGGCACGCCCAACGACGCGGGCGGCCCGCTGCACCCCGACGCCATGCGCGTGATCGACGTCAACCTGCTCGGCGCCTGGCGGGTCACCGCCGCGGCGCTGCCGTCCCTGCTGGACGGGCGGCCCGGCCGCGGGCAGCGGGCGCGCGTCGTCTTCGTCTCCAGCGAGCTGGCCTACCTGACGCTGCCGTTCGTCTCCGCCTACAGCGTCGCCAAGCGCGGGATGACCGCCTACGCCGACGCCCTGCGCCTCGAGTACGGCACCGAGCTGCACGTCAGCACCGTCTACCCGGGCTACGTCGCCACCCCGATCCACGACGCGGGCCGCGAGGTCGGCCTCGCGCTGGAGGGGCAGGTGCGCCGCGAGGAGGTCGACGACATCGTCGGCACCGTGCTGCGCACGCTGGGCGCCGCCCGCCCGCCGCGCGACACCGCAGGCACCTTCGGGGGCGCGCTCGAGCTGTTCGCCGGGCGCCACTTCCCCGGTGTCGTCGGCGCGGCGGTCGTCAACAGGCTCCGCAAACGGGCCGCAGCCGGCCACTTCGACACCTCACCGATCGCCGCCGGGCTGGTGCGCAGGCTCACGGGCCGCGACGTCACCGCGGCGGTTCCGCCAGCACCGCAACCGGCATCGTCGCCGGAAGGGAGCAACCGATGAGTGCACCAGCCAAGGACGTCAACACGCGCGAGGCCACCGCCGAGCGGCTGCTCCGGTCGTCGCTCGAGCACTCCTACGAGCCCAGCATCGACATCGACTGGGTCGCGCCGCTCGTCGAGGGCAAGTGGGGCATCCCGGAGCACCGCGTGTCGCTCTACGGCACCACGCTGTGGGACGGCCTCACCGACGAGCAGCGGCGCACCCTCTCGGTGCACGAGCTCTGCAGCATCGCCCGCATCGGACTGTGGTTCGAGATGATCCTCATGCAGATGCTGCTGCGGTACTCCTACGACCGCGACCCGCGCCGCCAGCACATCCAGTACGCGCTCACCGAGATCGCCGACGAGTGCCGCCACTCGATCATGTTCGCCAAGATGACCGAGCGCTGCGGCGTTCCCGACTACGCGCCCCGCACGCTCGTCCACGAGGGCGGTCGCCTGTTCAAGACCATCGCCTACGGGCCCGCGATGTTCGCCGGCACGCTCTACGTCGAGGAGATCCTCGACCAGTTGCAGCGGGAGGCGATGAAGGACGACACGGTCCAGCCGCTCACCCGCATGGTCAACAAGATCCACGTGACCGAGGAGGCCAGGCACGTCCGCTACGCCCGCGAGGAGCTGATGCGGATCATGCCGAACTGCAACGCGGTGGAGCGCAGCATCGGCCGCCAGCTCTCCGCGGCCGTGGCGTTCGTGGTGGCGCGCAACATCATCCATCCCGACGTCTACAAGAGCGTGGGCATCGATCCCGCGGTCGGGCACAAGGCGGCGCTGGCCAACCCGCACCACCAGGAGACGCTGCGCTGGTCGGCCCGCAAGCTGGTGCCGTTCCTGCGCGAGCAGGGCATCATCGGCGGGCCGAGCGAGGCGCTGTGGCGCCGGGCCCACCTCATCTGATGGCCGCCCACCTGGTTCCGGGCGCCGACGGCGCTTCCCTGAACGTCCGCATCGACGGCCCGGCCGACGCTCCCGTCACGGTCGTGCTGGTGCACGGCTGGACGCTCGACCTCGGCACCTGGGGTCCGGTCGCGGAGTCGTTGCTGGCCACGACGCCGGCCCGGGTGGTGCGCTACGACCACCGCGGCCACGGCCGCTCCGCCGCCGTCGACGAGTCGACGATGACGATCGAGCAGGCCGCCGACGACCTGGCCGCGGTGCTCGACCAGGTCGCGCCCAGCGGGCCGCTCGTGCTCGCGGGCCACTCGATGGGCGGCATGACGATCATGGCGCTGGCCGAGCAGCACCCGCACGTGCTGGCGCGGGTGGCCGGGGTGGCGCTGGTCAGCACGGCCAGCGGCGGCCTGGAGCAGGCCACGCTCGGCCTGCCCGGCCCGGGGGTCGTCGCGTTCCGGGCGGTCGAGCGCAGGCTCTACCCGTCGCGGCGGTGGCGCACCCAGCAGCGGCTGGGCAACCCCACCCTGCTGCGGCCGGCGCTGCGCTGGCTGCTGGTGGGCCCGTCGTCCTCTCCGGAGGCGGTGCGGATCACGGTCGAGACGGTGGCGGCGTGCCGGCCGCTGACGGTCTCGGGCTTCCGGGCGACGCTGGAGGCCCACGACCGCGACGTCGCGCTGGCCGCGTTCCGCGAGATCCCCACGGTGGTGCTCGTCGGCTCGCGCGACAAGCTCACGCCCGTCCGCTACGCCCGCAGGCTGGTGGCGGCGCTGCCGAACGCCTGGCTCACGGTCTACCCGGGGGCGGGTCACATGCTGCCCGTCGAGCGGGTGACGGCCGTGTCGGCGCGGATCCGTGGGCTCGTCGATCGGGCGCTCGTCCCGGCACCCACCCCGGCCACGCCGTAGCACCCCGGTGACGTGTCCCGCGCGGCATCGGGCCTCTGCGGGACGCGACTCGGGCCGCTGTCCTGGGCTCCTGGGACAGCGGCCCGAGGTCTGGCTGACGCACACCGTCAGGTGTCGGCGCACACCGTTGGCGGTGTGCGCCACCCACTCACGGTGTGCGTCAGCCGTGGATGAGGGGGAAGCCCGCCAGGCCGCGCCAGGCCAGGCCCGACATCAGTGCGACGGCCTCGTCGCGGGGGATGTCCTGGTCGGAGTCGAGCCAGTACTGCGCGGCCACCTGGCTCAGCCCGACGAGCCCGACGGCGAGCAGGCGCGCCCGTGGCATGTCGAGCCCCGCGTCGGCGGTGACGGCGGACGCGACGGAGTCGATGCACCGGGTCAGCGCGCCGTCGACGACGGCGGCGGCCTCCGGCTCGCCGCGCAGGTCGGACTCGAACACGAGCCGGTAGGCCTGGCCCTCGCCCGCGACGAAGTCGAAGTAGGCCGAGACCGCGGCGTGCACCCGCGCCTCGTTGTCGGGGGTGGCGGAGATGGCGCGCTGGACGCGCCCCACCAGCTCGTCGGCATAGGTGGTGAGCAGCGCCCGGTAGAGCTCGAGCTTGCCGGGGAAGTGCTGGTAGAGCACCGGCTTGCTGACGCCCGCCTTCTCGGCGATGTCGTCCATCGCGGCGGCGTGGTAGCCCTGCGCCGCGAACACGTCGCGCGCGGCGACGAGCAGCTGGGCCCGCCGCGCGCTGCGTGACAACCGGGCGCCGCGATGCACCGGAGCCGTCGCCTCGCTCATGCGGTGTTGCCTCCTGCGTCAGATCCGGGCTGGAGCGCATACCTTACCCGCCGGTAGCCCCGGACGGGTGCCGCCGCGTCAGGCGGTCGGGCGCTCGGCACGTCCGCGCACCGTGCCGATGGTCACGCACAGTGCTCCGAATGCCGTGGCCGCCCCCGCTGCGGAGGGACCGATCAGCCCAGCGGCGGCGGGCAGCAAGAGGAGCGCGGGGGCGAGCAGCACGGCGGTGACGGTGGCCCGGACCCTGCGGAACGCGCGCCGGGAACGCCGGATCTCCGCGACGACCGACGGCGCGTCGGGCCCGCCGACGGCGTCCGGGCCGAGGTGTCCGGCGATCACGGCGGCGTCCGCACCGACGATCGCCACGGCCCGGCCCGGGCGGCGCTGCGTGCTGATGGCGACCGCCCGTTCTGCGGGTTCGGTGCCGGTGTCCTCGGTGCCGGCCTCCTCGGTGCTGGCGAGCACGTCGGCCGCGGGGATCCCGACCGCGGCGGCGGCCGGTTCCGCGGCGGCGGGCTCGTCGGTGAGCAGCACCGGGGTGAGCCCGGCGGCGCGCAGTTCGTGCACGGTGGCGAGCGCGGCCGGTGCGGCCACGGCGGACAGCGTGATCACGGCCCGCGCGTTGCCGTCCCACGCCACGACGATCGTGCGCAGGCCCTCCGCTGCTCCCGCGCGCCGCACGGCGTCGAGCTCGGCGGGCAGTGCGATGCCGAAGTCGTCGAGCAGGGTTTCGCGGCCCACCACGACGGCATGGGCCAGCACGGTGCATGCCTTCGGTTCTGCGGGATCTCCCGAGAGCTCGGCGACGACGCCGATCACGCCGTGGCCGGGCTTGCCGTCGAACTCGGCGACGTGCGGCAGCGTGCCGGCGCGGTCCTGACCCGCCCGGGTCAGCGCCGCGGCCACCGGGTGCTGCGGGGCACCCAGCGAGACCGAACCGGCGAGCCGCAGCACCTGGTCGGCGTCCTGCCCTGCCACCGGGTGCACGGCGTGCACCTGCATGCGGTCGACGGGGAGCAGGCCCCGTCCGAGCAGCACCGCCCGGTCGGCACGGCGGGCGCCCTCGCTCACGGGACCGGCGCGGCGCAACGCGGCCGGGGTGGCGAGCAGCAGCGCGCCGGGACACCCGACGAGCAGCACGGTGACCGCCGCCGCGGCGGCCGCGGCGAGCGCGCCCGTGCCGAACCGGAAGCCGAAGGCGGCGACCGCGACCGCGATGACGATGGGCACGTACGCGCCGGCGGCGCGCTGCAGCGGGCGCAGCGCGGCGGGCGGGATCCTCTCCTCGAGGAGGCGGCCGGCGAGCAGGAGCGCGACGAGCCCGGCGGCCACCGACAGGGTGAGCGGGGCCGTGGTGGTGGTGGCCGTGACGGGCTGGATCGACCCGGTGCGCCCGTCGGATCCGAGCAGCAGGCCGTACAGGGCCCATGCCAGCGCGGCGCCCGTAGCGAGCGAGCCCAGCGTGTCGATGGTCGTGCGCCCGTGCAGCAGCGCCTGCCCCGCGCCGCGGTGCAACGGCCACGCCCCCCAGACGGCGACCGGGCAGGCGAGTGCCAGCACGATCCACTGCCAGTGGTCGAACTGCAGTGCGGGCACGGCCGTGAGCGCCGTTGCCACCACGGCGAGCGTGGTCGAGCCGGCCAGCCGATGCTGGAGTGCGGTCACGAGGCTCCGCTCGCGACGGTGAAGTCGGCCGTGTGCACCACGTCGCCCTCCCGGAACTCCAGGAACAGCCGGTAGGTGCCGGGCAGCGACACCGACGCCGTGAAGGCGACGGCGGGCCCGGCCCGATCGGTGGGTGCCGGTTCCGCGGTGGAGCTGGCGCTGGGATAGACGTGGAGGTAGGAGAAGTCCTCCTGCCGCAGCGCCACCAGGTGTCCGAACGCTCCGAGGTAGGGCTGCAGGTCGGTGACGGCGGCCCCCGCCCGGCTGACGGTGGCGAAGACCTGCGACGGACTGCCGGGCACCAGCCGGCCGTCGAGCCGCACCGTGAAGCCGTCCACCTGCGCCACCCGGGACAGCGGTGGCGTGGTGAAGGCGAAGTCGCCTGCGGCGAAGAGGTCGGCGCCCAGCACCAGCGCCGGCCCGCCGGACGGGATGAAGTCGGCGAACGCGCGGTAGACCCCGGGCGTCGCCAGTGCCAGCGGGACGTGCCAGGTGCCGTTCGCGTCCCGGGACGGGAGCAGGTGCTGGAAGCCGGTGCCGTCGCGGCGCGCGACGACCAGGTGCATCTGACGGCCGTGCAGCTCGTCGAACGCCGTGACGGGCCTGCCGTCGGAGCCGGTGATGGTGAACGTGAAGTCCACCGCGGTGCCAGGGGTGAGGGTGGGCGTCTGCGGCACGAACGTGTAGCCGGCCGACGTGGTGGTCAGGCCGCCGGAGTCGGCGCCTGCCGGGCTGAGCGGGGCCGCGGTCGGTGCCCCGCCGCCGGATCCACCCATGCCGGGCATGCCATCCATCCCGGCCATGCCGTCCATGTCGTCTCCTGTGGACGGCGCTCCGGACGGCGCCGGGGCGGCCGCGGAGGGGGTGGCACCGACCGAGGTGCCGACGCCCCAGGCGACCCCGAAGACCAGCGCGAGTCCGGCGAGGTACGCGATCAGCCGAGCCACCGTGTTCATCTCCGCCGCCCTCCGTTCCCGCCGCTGCCCATTCTCTACAACGGCGAAGTGCGCCGATCGTTAGCTCGGGTGTCTTGACAACAGGGTGGCCAATTGCGTTACCTTTGGTAACAGTAACCGCCGGTAACGCCTCGTGATCGCGGTTGTGTCGTGACGGCGGCAGCGGCGTCCCGGGCAATGTCGCAGGCAGTGTCACAGGCAGCGTCACGGCCAATATGGATCATGATCGGCGAGCCTTCCGGCCACTCCGGGCGGCGAGCTGGGACCCTCTGGAACCGCCCACCGGCCGAAAGCCGCAATCCGGCGAATGACGGTGATGCACGTCACGTATGGCGCAGTACGCTGCGCTGGATCACCCACACGGGGATGGGCTGTCCGAGGTAGTACCCGGCCTGGGAGGGGTGGATTGGACGAGATTCTCCGGGATTTCGGCGCGAACTGGTACATCTACCTGTCCATGCCGGTCCTGGCCGCGGCCATCGGGTTCGTCACCAAGGTCGTCGCGATCGAGATGATGTTCCGGCCGATCGAGTTCATCGGCAAGCCACCGATCTTCGGCTGGCAGGGCATCGTCCCGCGGCGGGCGGCGCGGATGGCGAGCATCGCCTGCGACACCATGACGGCCAAGCTGATCAGCCCGGGCGAGATCTTCGCCAGGCTCGACGCCGAGCGGGTCGCCAAGGAGATCGAGAAGCCGCTCCTCGACAACATCGAGGAGATCACCCGCCAGGTCGCCACCCAGTTCCAGCCCGGGCTGTGGGAGTCGATCCCGGAGGCCGTGCGCAAGCTGGTGATCGGGCGCGTCCAGAAGCAGGCGCCCACGATCGTCCAGAACATCATGGAGTCCATCAAGGACGACATCGACAGCGTCTTCGACCTCAAGGACATGGTCGTCACCAACCTGGTGCGCGACAAGGTGCTGCTCAACCGCATCTTCCAGGAGGCGGGCGTCAAGGAGTTCGCGTTCATCCGCCGGTCGGGCATCTACTTCGGATCGATCATCGGCCTGCTGCAGATGATCACCTGGGCCATCTTCCGGTTTCCCCTGATCATGCCGTTCTTCGGGCTCGTCACGGGCTGGTTCACCGACTGGCTCGCACTGAAGATGATCTTCAATCCGAAGCATCCGGTGCGCTACCTGGGCATCTTCGAATGGCAGGGGCTGTTCCTCAAGCGCCGCAAGGAGGTCGCCGCCGCGTACGGCGCCCTCATCGCGAAGGAGATCATCACGCCCCACAACGTCATCCAGGCGGTGCTGCGCGGTCCGATGTCGGACAAGCTGTTCGCGATGGTCCAGAAGGAGGTCCAGCACGTGCTGGACTCCCAGACCAGCATCGCGCGCCCGCTGCTCGTCTTCGCGGTCGGCAGCACGAGGTACCAGGAGATGAAGCGCGTCGTCAGCGCGCAGGTCATGGCGGCGCTGCCCGACACGATGCTCTACGTCGAGGACTACGCCGAGGATGCGATGGACATCCGCAACACACTCGTCACGAAGATGCAGGAGCTCTCGCCCGAGGAGTTCGAAGGCCTGCTGCGGCCGGCGTTCGAGCAGGACGAGTGGATCCTGATCACCGTCGGGGCCGCGCTCGGCTTCATCGTCGGTGAGCTCCAGCTGTTGATGGTCGAACACCTCACTCATTGATCTTCCCCACGCACGGTCCGTAACGGAACCGACGTGGGAGTCGTTTACCGGTGCGAGTCACCCTTTCGGGTGACGGTGAAAGGGGTCCTCGATGGTCGCGGAAGCCGAAGGACGCACCCGCTGGGGTGTGTTCGCACTGGTCGCGGCACCCTGCGCGGTGGCGGTGGCCGTCATGGCGGCCGCCGTGCTCAACGGAGTGCTCGCGGCGTCCGTCGCGCTGGCCGGGGTGCCACTGCAGCTGAAGGTCGACAGCCTCGACGGCAACGGCCTCTCGCTCTACGCCACCTCGATCCAGCCGCTGGTCGGCAACACCCTGCCCGTCGCGGCCGCCGGCATCAGCGAGGCGAAGATCAGCGGGCTGTGCCTCGGCATCGGGGCCGACGTCCCGATCCTCGGTCCGATCGGCATCAAGGCCACCTCCAACTCCGACATCACGGCCAGCAACCTCGTGCTCAACGCCGAGTCGCTCGGTGGCGACCTCAAGGCGGGCAACGCGGTCGTCGGGCAGGACGCCAGCGCGTTCACGGTGGGCCCGGCCGCCAACCGCGGCGCCCCCGGCACGCTCGGCCTGCAGGCCGAGACCGTGACCCTCAGCAACGTCACGAACAAGTCCTACGGGCTCATCGCGGGCACGCTGTCGATCAACGGCGTCAGCATCAACGTGGTTCCCGGCTCCACCTCGCCCTGCTGATGGCCCGGCGTCGGACTGCGGGCCCGGCAACCGGGTTCCGGGCGTGGCGCAGATCCCGGCCGTTCTGGGCGGGTGTGTTCACGATCGCAGGCGGCTTCGAGATCATGGTCCTGCCGCTGACGCCGATCGCCAGCCTCGTGCTGCTCGGTGTCGCCGGGGTCTCGAGCCTGCTCACCGGTGTGGTGATGGCCGTGCTGGGACTGTTCATGTGGCTCTCGCCGCCGAACCGGACCCTCGCCGGGGTCCTCACACTGATCTTCGCGCTGGCCTCGTTCATCATCTCCAACCTCGGCGGCCTGATCGTCGGGATGGTGCTGGGGATCATCGGTGGCGCGCTCTGCCTGGCCTGGACGCCCACGAGCCGCAGCGGCGGCGGCAGGCGGCGGTTGGGCCGTCGTGCGGAGCCGGTGACCCAGCCCGTCGCGGCGGGCCCGGGCGCCGACGACCCGGACACCGAGGACTACGCGCCCGGAACGTTCGGGTCCGGCGAGTTCGTGCTCGGCCCCGATCCCGATCCCGACGAGCCGCACCCCGGGTCGCCGCCGGTCGAGCGGCGGCGGCCCTCGCCCGCCCCGCGTCCGGTCGACGGCTCGGGCGGCCCGCAGTTCGGGAGCCTGATCCGGCGCCGCGCGAGCCGTACCGCCGTGGTGCTCGGGTTCGCGATCACCGCGGTGCTCGGCCCTGGCGTCGCACCGGCGCTGGCAGCGCCCGCCGACACCTGCCTGCTCGGGCTGCTGTGCCCGCCCGGTGGTGATTCGCCCGCCCCGACCACGTCGCCCGCCGCGCCGTCGCGACCCCCGCCGACGAGCGCACCCGCCCCGACGCTGACCCCGTCGCCGCAGGCGGTGGCACCAGCGCCGGGAGCGGCGCCCACCCCGACCCCGGCTCCGCTCATCCCCGGCCTGCCGCTGCCCAACCCCCTGCCCGGGGTGCTGCCCACGCTGCCGCTGCCGGACGTCACGGCGCCGGGCGGGCTGCTCCCGGGCCTCACCGAGCTGCTCCCGTCCGGGCTGATCACCCCGCTGCTGCCGCAGCTGGCCGCCGAACCGGGGATCGAGGTGTCCGGGCGGATCGGCACCCTCACGATGGACACGCTGTCGGTCACGAACTTCCAGTTCCTCGGCGTCGTCGAGCACCGCACCCCGAACGGCACCATCAAGGCGCTGCGCATCGTCGTCGACTC
This sequence comes from Pseudonocardia sp. GCM10023141, assembly GCF_042653605.1. NCBI lineage: Bacteria > Bacillati > Actinomycetota > Actinomycetes > Pseudonocardiales > Pseudonocardiaceae > Pseudonocardia > Pseudonocardia sp. GCM10023141. Next base: position 229,992 of record NZ_JBHSIR010000067.1, on the reverse strand, counting down.
CGCCGACATGGGCAACCTCGGTGTGGTCATGCCAGGGCCCGCGGCGTCGGTGCTGGTCAACCAGCTGCCCGGGGCGCCGCACGCGTCCACGGGGCGGCTGACCCTCGACATCCAGAAGATCTCGCTCACGCTGTTCGGCGTGCTGCCGATCGAGTTCTCGTTCGCGCTGCCGCCGCCCCCGCTGATCGTCCTGCCGGTGCTGAGCGCCACGAACGTCAACATCTCCTTCGTCGCGGTCCAGTCGAACCTGAACGGGCCGAACCTCGACATCCGGCTCGGGCCCGGCTCGACCGGCCCCGGATCGAACACGGCCACCGGACCGGCGCCGCCCGCGGCCACGCTGGTGTCGCTCGCGTCGTTGCTGAAGCTGCCCGGACTCCTCGTGCCCTACGGGTTGACGCCGCAGCAGGCCGCCACCGTCGTGCAGAACCACGATGCCGGCCGGGACCTCACGACGCCTGCTCCCGCGGCACCACCGGCGGCCAGCCCGCTGACGCAGGCGCTGGCCGGAACGGGCCTGCCCGCCGCGGCCGGCGCCGACCCGGAGGCACCCGCTCCCGCTGCGGCGGCGAGCCCGACCACGGCCCCGAAGCCGCCTCCCAAGCTGCTGGGGATCCTGCCGCTGGGGCCGTGATCACGGCGCTGTCAGCCGGAACTCCGGTGCCGTCGCCCCGGATCCGAACAGGACGGTCCCGCGGAGCCGTTTGGCGGCCACGAAGCCCTGGCGGCGGGAGTCGATCGAGACGGCGCGGTTGTCGCCGAGCAGGAAGTAGCTCCCGGCCGGGACGACCGCATCGGCCGGGACCGCGCTCGATCGGCCGTCCGCGCCGCAGCAGGCCTCGGCGCCCGTCCACGGCAGCGTCCCGGCTGCGGTCGCCCGCAGCCACGGGCCGGTGCCGGACACCTGGACCTGCACCTCGGGACCCGCAGGGCCGGCGGGGACGATCCGGACGCGGTCGCCGGGCAGCCCGATCACGCGCTTGACCGCGGCGCCGCCCTCTGCCGGGAGGTACACGACCTCGTCGAACCGGGCGGGGGAGTGATCGGCAGGGTTCGCGAGCACGACCGCGCCGTCGGTGAGTGCTGGCTCCATGCTCGGGCCGTGCACCCGGTAACCGCCCAGCGCCAGCGCCCCGCCGACGAGCACCGCGACCACCGCGATCGTCAGAGCAGCGGCGATGGCGGCCCGGCGCACCCCGATCAGCCGTCGCCGGCGGGCGACGTGCCGTTGCGCGCGGCACCGGACGGGGTGGCGGGTTCGAAGTGGGCACCGTCGCCGGGCAGCGCCGTCGGTGTCGGTTGGATGGCGGGAATCGGCTCCGGGGGCAGCAGGTCCTGCCAGTGCACGGGTTCGGCGACGGCGTCGGCCTCGTGCGGATGGCAGGCGTCCCACAGCTCGCGCCCCAGCGACGAGATGTGCACCGTCTGCCGCACGATGCGGGCGCGACCGGCCTCCCGGGCTAGCTCCTCGGCCGTGCGCACCCTGTCGTCGGTCAGCAGGATGTCGTACTGCACCGACAGCGACGGGTCGGCGTCGCCGATCTCGACGAGGTCCAGGTGCAACAGCCGCGTCAGGTAGCGGGGCACGGAGGCCAGCTCGGACGCGCCCGCCGCCCGCCCGACCGTCGAGGCGTTGGACAGGAGGCGTCGCGAGCCCGAGACGCCGTGGCGGCAGTCGACGTGGATCACCGGGTAGGTGCTGCCATCGGCCAGTGCCGACAGGATCCGCGCCTCGTCGGGCAGCAGCTGGCGCAGCACCGCGAGGTAGAGGTACTCCTTGGCGCGCTGCTTGGTCTGCTCCATGGAACGCAGCAGCAGCTCGGCCATGGCGACGCGCAGCGGCTCGGTCTGCTTCGGCGGGGCCACGGCCCGCGCCGGGCTGTCGAGCGTGCTGCCGTCGGCGGAGCGCCCGTCGTGGAGGGGGTCGACGTTGTCGAGGCGGCGGCGCAGCTCGCCGAGCACGGTGCGTTCGAGCTGGTGGAGCTCGGTCTCCACGGCCGCTGCGCCGGGCAGCTTGCGCGCGAGATCGCTGGTGGTGCGGGTGGCCCAGCGGACGAGCTGGCTCGCCTGCGAGACGAGAGCGCCGGCCCGCTCGTCGAAGCGGTCGGGAGACGGGGAGGTCTCGCTCGGCACACCGGCCTCCGCAACGCGATGACGTGGAACAACTTGGGTTACCAACGGTAACGAGTACCGACGGTAACAGCAAATCGGCGTCGGTGGCGTGATGCTAGCGCGATCCCGATCACCGCCGGCCGCACCTTCCTTCCCGACTCGCGGTGCGTTCTGTCCCAACTCGCCGGGCCGTTCGTCCCAACTCGCGGTGCGTTCTGTCCCAACTCGCCGGCAAGCGTCCGTCCCGCCACCCGCGAGTTGGGACGGATGGGCCCGCGAGTTGGGGTGGATGGGCCCGCGAGTTGGGGTGGATGGGCCGGGCGATCCTGGCGAGGGGGCCGGGCGTTGAGTCATGCTCGACGGGTGTTCTCCCTCTCGCCGCCTGCCGTTCGCCCGTTCGCCACCCGCACGACACCCGCGCGACCGGCGGCGCTGCTGGCCGACCCCGGCTCCCTCCCCGCGCTGGACGTGCACCGCGGGCCGTGGCCGGGGCGCGATGTCACCAGCGGGGGTGTGACGTTGCACGTGCGCGAGACGCCTGGCCCGGACGGCACGCCCGCCGTCTACGTCCACGGCCTGTCCGGCTCTGCCACCAACTGGACGGACCTGGCGGCGCAGCTGAGCTCGCGGGCTGCGGGCACGGCTGTCGACCTCCCGGGCTTCGGGCTGACGCGGCCGCTCCCGTCCTGCGACTACACCCCGAACGGTCACGCCGACGTGCTGCTCTGCTTCCTCGCCGGGCAGGGCAGGCCGGTGCACCTGCTCGGCAACTCCCTCGGGGCGGCCATCGCGCTCAAGGTCGCCGCGCGGCGTCCCGAACTGGTGCGCACCCTGACGCTCGTCTCACCCGCGATGCCCGACCGCAGGCCCGACCCGCGGCGCGTCTCGGATCCGCGGATGCTGCTCGCGATGGTGCCCGGCGTGGGCCGCCGGGCCCGTGCCGAGCTGGCCGCGCTGAGCCCGCGCACGCGGGCGGAGCAGGTGGTGCGGCTGTGCTTCGGCGATCCGGGTGTCGCGCCGGAGCACCGGCTGGACGAGGCGGCGGCCGAGATCGCGGCGCGGGGCCGGCAGGTGTGGGCGGGCGAGGCGATCGAGCGCACGGCGAAGGCGATGCTGGCGAGCTGGGTGCGCGGTGAGTCGCTCTGGTCGGTGGCCGCGCGGGTGACGGCGCCCACACTCGTCGTCTGGGGCGATCGCGACCGGCTCGTCGCGCCACGGCTGGCCGCCCGCACCGCCGCGGCCGTGCGGGGCAGGTTGTTGATGCTCGCCGGGGTCGGGCACGTCGCCCAGATCGAGGCCCCGGTCGCCGTGGCGCAGGCGGTGGCGGGCATGTGGGACGCCGTTGCGGATGGCACCTGGGAAGATTGAGCCGTACCGAGACGTTGCCCCAGCAGAGGCACGCACGTCGATTCGAGGAGTTCTCAGATATGGGGCTACCGCCGCTCGTGGAGCCGGCCGCCGAGCTGACCAAGGACGAGGTGGCGCGCTACAGCCGGCACCTGATCATCCCCGATGTGGGGATGACCGGTCAGAAGCGGCTCAAGAACGCGAAGGTGCTGGTTGTCGGCGCGGGCGGGCTGGGTAGCCCGGCGCTGCTCTACCTGGCAGCCGCCGGCGTCGGCACGCTCGGGATCGTCGAGTTCGACGAGGTCGACGAGTCCAACCTGCACCGCCAGGTCATCCACGGCCAGTCCGACATCGGACGTCCGAAGGGTGAGTCGGCTCGCGACTCGATCAAGGAGATCAACCCGTTCGTCGAGGTCGTGCTGCACCCGGTGCGGCTCGAGTCGTCGAACGTGCTGGACATCTTCCGCGACTACGACCTGATCCTCGACGGCACCGACAACTTCGCCACGCGCTACCTGGTGAACGACGCCGCGGTGCTGCTGGGCAAGCCGTACGTCTGGGGTTCGATCTACCGCTTCGAGGGCCAGGCGTCGGTGTTCTGGGAGGACGCCCCCAACGGCAAGGGTCTGAACTACCGCGACCTCTACCCCGAGCCGCCACCCGCCGGCATGGTCCCGTCGTGCGCCGAGGGTGGCGTGCTGGGTGTGCTGTGCGCGTCGATCGGTTCGATCATGGTGAACGAGGCCATCAAGCTGATCACCGGTATAGGTGAGACGCTGCTGGGCCGGCTCATGGTCTACGACGCACTCGACATGACCTACCGCACCATCAAGCTCCGCAAGGACCCCGAGGCGAAGCCGATCACCGAGCTGATCGACTACGACGCGTTCTGCGGCGTGGTGTCTGACGACGCGCAGGCCGCGGCGGCGGGGCACACGATCACGGCCACCGAGCTCAAGGCCATGTTCGACGCGGGCAAGGACTTCGCGCTGATCGACGTCCGCGAGCCGCACGAGTACGAGATCGTCAAGATCGAGGGCTCGGTGCTCATCCCGAAGGACCGCATCCTCTCGGGTGAGGCGCTCTCGGAGATCCCGCAGGACAAGCCGGTGGTGCTGCACTGCAAGTCGGGCGCCCGCTCGGCCGACGCGCTCGCCGCGCTGCACCAGGCCGGGTTCAAGGACGCCGTGCACGTCGGCGGTGGCGTACTGGCGTGGGCCAAGCAGGTGGACCCGAGCCTGCCCACGTACTGACCGAAACTCCGTCGAGAACGACGTTGCCATGATCATCCAGGCCTTTGGATCATGACAACGTCGTTCTCGACGGTCGGGCATGATGCGGGGGTGGCCGCTCCTGTATCCGCGCTCGACCTCGACGGGCGCCGCTTCGCGATGGTCTCCTCCACCGCGAGCGACGTCGATCCCGTCTCGCCCACCGTGTTCGCCTACCACGAGCGCGACGGCATGATCTGGGGCGAGTACGAGGGCGATACCGTGCGCGTCGGCCGCTTCGTCGGCACCCGCGTCGAGGAGCAGATCTCGATCCGCTTCACCCACGTCGTCGACGCCACCGGCGAGGTGGTGGGCGGTGCCGCGCAGAGTCGGATCGAGCCGGTCGACGGGGGCCTGCGGCTGGTGGAGGACTTCCGCACGGCCGACGGCGAGCAGGTCAGCATCTGTGCTGAGGTCCGCTAGAGGGAGTCCAGCCCGGCGTGCCCCTCGCCGGCCCGGATGAACCGCGTCATGCCCACCTGCTGCGCCACCGGCGCGACGGGCGGGATGTCGCTGGGCAGCAGGTACGGCCTGGCCAGCACCTCGTCCATCACGAGCACCGACTCCACCGCCCGGATCTCCGGCAGCACCGACAGCTCCTCGGTGACGAAGTGGTGGACCTCCGCGACGTCACGGGCGCGCACCAGCAGCATTGCGTCGTGCTCCCCGGTGGTGACGGCGCAGTACTCCACCTGGCTCATCTCGGCCACCCGCCGCCGGAACGAGACCCACGTCTGCGGGCGGACGCTGACGAACACCAGCGTGCAGATGCCGAAGCCGACCTTGCGCGGGTCGACGCGGGCGCTGAAGCCGGTGATCACGCCCGCGGTCACCATGTTCTCCACGCGCGTGTAGACGGTGGCCCGCGAGACCCCGACCTGATCGGCCAGTGCGGACATCGAGATGCGGCCGTTGTCGCGCAGGCCGGCGAGTATCCGCTGATCGACGTCGTCGGTCAGACCTTCAGTTCGTCCAGGTGGAGAGCCACCGGACTCCTGCCCTCTGGACATTCTCGGGCCCCCTGATCAGATCGGGTGGATTCCGTCCAAGGTGACATGCATCCTCTGGACGAACTGAAAACCAGTGGAGCATGATACCGCCGAATCGTCCAGACAATGCTGGCCGCGGGTGCAATCCGTCGAGCAGCGACAGGCGTGCGGAGGTGCACATGACCGGTCCGATATCCATCCGCGGCCGTAGCCGTTCGATGGTGCTGGCGGCAGCGGGCCTGGCGGCCGCCCTCAGTATCGCCGCCTGCGGCTCGGGCTCCTCCGGAGGCTCCGGCGGCTCTGCGACGGGCGGCGGCACGCTGGTGCTCGACTCGAGTTTCGACCTCAAGACGATCGACCCCGGCCGCGAGTACGAGCTCACCGGGCAGATGCTCACCAAGGGCATGTACGAGACGCTGCTGACGTTCGCGAACAACGACCTCACGAAGCCGGTGCCGGACCTGGCCGCGTCGTTCGAGCTGTCCCCGGATGCGAAGACCCTGACGCTGCCGCTCGCGCAGGGCCGCGTCTTCTCCGACGGCTCCCCGATCACGGCCGACGACGTGGTGTTCTCGCTGAACCGGCTGATCGGCATGAAGGGCAACCCGTCGTTCCTGCTCGACGGCGTGACCGTCAGCAAGTCCGACGCCACCACGGTCGTGCTGACCAGCGCGAAGCCCAACGCCGCGCTGCCGTTCATCCTGCCCAACCCGGCGCTGTCGATCATCAACTCCAAGGTCGTCACCGCCAACGGCGGCACCACCGACGACAAGGACGGCGCCGAGAAGTACCTCAACGGCGCGTCCGCGGGCTCGGGCCCGTACCTGCTCAAGACCCTCGACGTCGCCAGCCAGGCGGTGCTGACCAAGAACCCGAAGTACAACGGGACGGCCAAGCCGTTCTACGACAACGTCGTGATCCGCAACGTCAAGGCCGCCACCCAGGTCCTCAACGTCCAGAAGGGCGACTCGCAGGTCGCGGTGGACCTCTCCGGTGACCAGGTCAACGGGCTCGACCAGAGCAAGGTCACCGTCACCAGCGGGGCGTCCGCCTACACGATCTTCCTGTTCCTCAACCAGGGCGCCGACGTCTCGCCGGCCACCAGCAACGCCAAGTACGTCTCGGCCGTGAAGAAGGCCATCGACTACACCGGCCTGCTGGGCGTGGCGGGCAAGGGCTCGGTGCAGCCCGCGGGCGTCATCCCGTCGCTGCTGGCCGGCACCCTGCCGCCCGCCAAGGCGCTCAAGCAGGACGTCGAGGGCGCGAAGGCCGATCTCGCCGCCAGCGGTGTCGCGGGCCAGAAGCCGAAGCTCGCCTACCCGAGCGACCTCACCCTCAACGGGCTCAGCTTCCAGACGCTCGCCGAGAAGCTGCAGTCGCAGCTGGCCACGGCCGGCATCGCCGTCGACCTCGCACCGGCCCCGGTGGCCACCGAACTGGACAACTACCGCAACGGCAAGGAGCAGATCGGGCTCTGGTACTGGGGACCGGACTTCCCGGACCCCTCCAACTACCTGGCCTTCGCACCCGGCGGCTTGATCGGCAAGCGCGCCAACTGGCCGGCCACGGCGGCCCCGGACATCGACAAGGCGGCCACCGCGGCGTCCACGGTGGCCGACACCGCGCAGCGCGACGCGCTCTACCAGCAGTTCCAGGAGGACCTGAACGCCTCGGGTCCATTCATCCCGTTGGTGCAGCCGCCCACCAACATCGTCACCGCGAAGTCCGTGACGGGTGCCGGCTACAACCCGATCTGGACGGTCGATGTCAGCGGTATCGGAGCCAAGTAGCGCCCCGCAGCAGGTCGAGTACCGGGCCGGCCATCCGCTGGCCCGGTACCTGCTGCGCAGGCTGGGCGTCTCCGCGCTGCTCATCGTCGGCGTCACGCTGATCACGTTCGTGCTGACGAACCTGGTGCCCGGCGACTCGGTGGCGGCCAACCTCGGCCAGCGCTCGGCCGAGGACCCGGCGATCGTGGCGGCCTACCGCGCCCACTACGGGCTCGACAAGCCGCTGCCCGTCCAGTACCTGACCTACCTGGGCAACCTGACGCGCGGTGATCTCGGCGAGTCGCAGCAGACGCACCGCTCCGTGCTCACCGACCTGCAGTCGGCCGTGCCCGCGACGCTGGAGATCGCCATCGGCGCCATCGTGTTGTCGGTGCTGATCGGCGTCGGCTTCGGCGTGATCGCCGCGGTCCGGCGCGGGCACCTGGCCGACAGCGCGCTGCGCGTCGTGTCGCTCGTCGGGATCTCGGTGCCGACGTTCTGGCTGGCGCTCGTCGCGTTCTACGTCTTCTCCTTCAAGCTGGACCTGGCGCCGGGGTCGGGAAGGCTCTCGCCCGCGACCTCGGCGCCGCCCGACGTCACCGGTCTCTACACGGTCGACTCCCTGCTCGCGGGCCAGTGGGAGACGTTCGCCGACGCCGTCGCGCACCTGATGCTGCCGACGCTGGTGCTGACGCTCTACACGGTCGGGCTGCTCACCCGCTTCACCCGTTCCGCCGTGCTGGAAGTGCTCGACCAGGACTTCGTGCGCTCCGCGCGGGCGAAGGGCCTGCCGGCGCGGACGGTGCTGTTCCGGTACGTCCTGCGCGCGGCGATGGTGCCGATCCTGACGGTCGTCGGGCTCGCGTTCGGTGCGCTGCTCTCGGGCACGGTGATGGTCGAGCAGATCTTCTCGTGGCCGGGGCTCGGCTCCTACGCCTACCAGGCGGCGTCGCACCTGGACCTGCCCGCGGTGATGGGCGTCGGGCTGTTCGTCGGCATCATCTACCTGGTGATCAACCTGGTCGTCGACCTGCTCTACGGCGCGATCGACCCGAGGGTGCGGGTCTCATGACGGCCACGGTCGGCGACCCGCTGCGCGCGGGTGGGGTGCGGGCGCGGTTCCGCAAGAGGATCCCGCAGGCCTGGCGCACGCCGCTGGGCATCACCGGAGCCGTGGTGGCGGGGCTGTGGATCCTCGTCGCGGTGCTCGGCCCGGTGCTGTGGCCCTACGGCCCGCTCGCCCAGGACTTCCCGCGCCTGGAAGCTCCCAGCGGTGCGCACTGGTTCGGCACCGACGAGCTGGGTCGCGACGTGCTGACGCGCGTGCTCGCCGGCGCGCAGGTCACCGTGCCGCTGGCGCTGCTGCTCGTCGGGCTCTCGGTGGTGATCGGCGGCATCCTCGGCCTGGCCGCCGGGTTCTTCGGCCGCTGGGTCGACGAGACGGTGATGCGCCTGACCGACCTGGTCATGGCGTTCCCGACGGTCATCCTCGCGATGGTCGTGGCGGCTTCGCTGGGCGCGAGCCTGATCAACGCGGTGTTCGCGGCGCTCGTCGTGTCGTGGCCCGCATACGCACGCGTCACCCGCGGTCTCGTGGTCGGCATCCGCACCGCCGACTACGTGCTGGCCGATCGGCTGCTCGGCTTCACGGCCATGCGGTCGCTGCGCACCGACGTCGTGCCGATGGTGGTGGGTCCGGTGCTGATACTGGCGAGCCTCGACATCGGCACCGCCACGCTGCTGCTGTCGGGGCTGTCGTTCCTCGGGCTCGGCGCGAAGCCGCCGACGGCGGAGTGGGGCTCGATGGTGGCCACGGCGATCCAGAACTTCGACTCGTGGTGGATGGGTGTGTTCCCCGGACTCGCGATCCTGACCGTGGTGATGGCGTTCAACTTCCTCGGCGACGCGCTGCGTGACGCTCTCGACCCGCGCACCGCGGGGGTACTCGGGAAGGCCGAGACCCGATGAGCGAGCCCGTTCTCGAGATCACCGGGCTGACCGTCGCCATCCGCGGCGCGCAGATCCTGCGCGGCGTCGACCTCGTGCTGGAGGCGGGCCGGATCCAGGGGCTGGCGGGCGAGTCGGGCTCTGGCAAGACGATGACCGGGCTGGCTGTGATGGGGCTGCTCCCGGCAGGCGCCGACGTCGGCGGGGCCATCACCCATGGCAAGCAGGACCTGCTGGCACTGCCGCCGCGGCGGCGCAACGCGCTGCGCGGCACGGAGATCGCGATGGTGTTCCAGGACCCGTCCACGAGCCTGCACCCGATGCTCAGTGCCGGCGCGCAGCTCACCGATCACCTGCGCCACCACCTCGGCCTGGGCCGGGCGGCAGCGCGCGAGCGCGCCGTCGAGTTGCTGGACCGCGTCCGGATCCCCGATCCGGCGAGCGCGCTGCGGCGGTTCCCGCACCAGTTCTCCGGTGGCCAGCGCCAGCGCATCGCGATCGCGATCGCGCTGGCCTGCTCGCCGAAGGTTTTGATCGCCGACGAGCCGACCACCGCGCTCGACGTCACCGTCCAGGCGGGGGTGCTGCACCTGCTGCGCGACCTGGCCTCGGAGATGGGGCTGGCCGTGCTGCTCGTGACGCACGACCTGGGCGTGATGAGCGCGATCGCCGATCGCGTCGCCGTGATGCGTAGCGGTGAGGTCGTGGAGAACGGCGACCGGTTCCAGGTGTTCACCGCGCCCGCGCACCCCTACACGGCGTCGCTGCTGGCCAGCCTGCCCGGCGCCGCCGGCGGCGTGCAGACCCTCGATGACGTGCGCGCGCTGGAGGAGTTGTGAGTCCCCTGCTGGACGTGGCGGGCCTGCAGGTGATCTACCGCGGCCGGCCGCCGGTGCGGGCGGTGGACGGCGTCGACCTGACCGTCACCGCGGGGCAGGTCGTCGGGCTGGTGGGGGAGTCGGGCTGCGGCAAGTCGACGATCGCACGCAGCGTGTGCGGGCTCGTGAAGCCGGCCGCGGGCACCGTCACGTTCGACGGGATGGACGTGCCGCCGCTCGGCCTGCGGCGCCGTCCGGCGGAGCTGACCCGGATCCAGATGGTGTTCCAGGACCCGTACGCGTCGCTGCACCCGCGACGCCAGGTCGGGGCGCAGATCGGGGAGGGTGTCCGCGCGGCGCTCGCCCGCGGCGCCGAGGCGCCGGATCCGGCCGACTGGCTGGTGCGCGTCGGGCTGGAGCCCGACGCCGCGCGGCGCTTCCCGCACGAGTTCTCCGGTGGCCAGCGCCAGCGCATCGCCATCGCCAGGGCACTGGCAGCGCGGCCGGACCTGCTGATCGGCGACGAGCCCATCTCCGCACTCGACGCGTCGACGCAGGCGATCGTGGCGGCGCTGATGCGCGACCTCGCCGTCGACAGCGGCGCCGGGCTGCTGTTCATCTCCCACGACCTGTCGGTGGTGCGGCTGATCGCCGACCGGCTCGTCGTCATGTACCGGGGACGGGTGGTGGAGTCCGGCCCCGCGCAGGCGATCTGGGACGACCCGCAGCACCCGTACACGCAGGCGCTGCTCGCGGCCGTACCCGTGCCCGACGGCTCCGGCACGATGCCCGCCCCACCCGTCGACGGCGTCGCCTACCCGTTGGAGCCCGTCCTGCGCTGAACCCCGTCGGTCAGTCGGTGCCGTCCACCGTGCGCAGCACCCACGGCGCGAAGTGTTCCGAGCGGGTGTGGGCGTGGCTCATGCGCAGCAGCTCGTAGGGGCGGTTGCGACGCTCGTAGCGCAGCCGCTCGATCACCTTCCAGCGGAACGCCTCGAGCCTGCCGTTGATCGGCACCGACTCCCAGCGCTGCGCGAACCGCGGCAGCACGAGGTTCTGCAGGACCCCCGGGTAGTAGCGCTCGTCGTCGCCGTCGATCGTGTAGACCCGGGAGCTGCGCAGCAGCCCACCCGGCAGCTCGCTGGACTCGTGCAGCGTGTGCAGCGCGCGGCCGGAGAAGCTGCGCTGGTGATCCTCCGGAGACGATCCGGGCTGGCAGAACTCCAGCACCGAACGTCCGCGCCCGGCCGAGCCCTCGTTGAGCTTCGGGGTGTCGGCCACGAGCAGCCAGTCGAGGGCGTCGAGCGAGACGAACCGCAGGTCGAGGCGGTACTCGCCGGCGTTCGGCGCCCAGGCCATCACCGGGTCGGCGTCGTCGGCCCACATCGTGATCTTGTGGGCGAACACCGTGCGGCCGTCATCGAGGCCGTGCGTGGCGAACGTGCGCGCCCGCTCGGCCATCGCCGCCACGTCCGCGCGTGCGGCCGCCGCCACGCCGTGCAGCGCCGCGATCGCGTTGTCGAGCAGGCCGTAGTGCGGGAGCACCACCATCAGGTCCAGGTCGGACGCGCGGTCGTCGGGCCGCGCCCCGCGCACCGTGAAGAAACGGCCGTAGTTCACCGAGCCGCCCAGGATGCCCGCCGTCGGCACTCCGGAGAGCACCCGGCGCAACGCGTTGACGTCGCGGTAGCGCCGCGCCGTCTCCACCAGCGACTCGAACGGTCGCGGCCGCCGCCCCGCCGGGCCGGCGTAGGGCCGGAACCGGTCGAACCGGCTGTCGCTGTAGAGCCGCTCGAACAGCGCGGGCGAGATCGTCTCGGAGCGGTCGATGTTGCCCAGGATCGCGAGCGCGTGCAGCACGAGCTCGTCCTCGCGCCCGTAGTAGTTGGCCGCGATCCGCCCGAAGGACTCCGCGAGGAAGCCGACGATGCCCTCGGGGACGAAGTGCGCGTGCTGGTCGCCCGCGATATCGACGCACTGACGGTAGACCCGCTCGACGAGGTCCCAGTCGGCCGTCTTGCGCGCGGCGGCCATCACCTCCGGCACCCGGTGCTCCCGCGTCGTGAAGACGGGGACGGGCGCGGTGATCGGATCCGGCCGGATGTGGCTCAGCTGCGCGAAGGCGATCATCGAGAGCATCTCGTCGGCGAGTGCGGAGAGGATCTGCTGCTCGTAGCCCTTGCGGAACCGCTCCACGCTGACGCCCTGGGCCTGCGCGGCGGCCTTGCGACGGTCGGTGGCGGGACGCAGCTTGGTGCCGCGCGCCAACCCGAACGTCTGCAGCGCCGCGTGCGCCTCTCGGCTCTCACCGAGGCGGTCCACCGCGGAGCGCAGCAGGCTCTCGACGGCCTCGCCGATCGGTTTGCCGTCGTCGAGGTGCCCGAGATCGGACGCGGCGTCGGTGAGGAACGGGATGGCGATGTCGCGCGCCCTGGCCAGCCCCTCCACCCGCAGCACCCGCAGCTCGGCGCTGAGCCGTTCATGGCGCTCGCCGTCGGCCACCGGCAGCACCACGGGGTCGTGCGGTGCGGCGGCCATGACCTGATCGTGCCCGGCCGATGACCTGTTCTCAACCGGGGTGCGACCGGGTCCGCGTGATCTCCTCGGGGTGTGCCGCTCCCAGCGGCACGTGAGGAGGTGATAGCGATGACCGGAACGATCCTCCTGATCGTCACCGGCCTCGCGTTCCTGGTCGGGATGGCGATCGGAGTGGGGGTCCAGGAGGCCAGCACCCGGCAGCGGGAGCGCCGGATCGCGGCCCAGCGCCGCGAGCTGGCCGAGCGGGCCGAAGCGGCGAGGGCGGCCCGGCAGCGGCGTGACGCGGCGCTGCCGACAGCCCGGGCACTGGTGATCGACCAGAACGGCGACGTCGTGACCCGGGCGTCCTGATGGTGCGCTGTTGCGCAGCATCGAACGTGATGTGGGACACGCTCCACGGCCACCGTGTGCGACGGCCGGCGCCACGCTCGCGCCGGCTCCCCTCGCACGGTGGCTACCGGCCTGCTTACCGGCCCGCAGGCGCCGACCGGCACGCCCCCGCCGCCGTCCGCGGGCCGCGCCCGTTCGCCGGTCGCTGACGGTGCATGCCGCCGAGCCCGTTAGCTGGAGCGGCCCCACGGCCGGCAGGACCGTCTCACGCTGCGTGACAAGATCGTCCAAGATGTACGCAGCGTGACCCTGACCAGGCATTGATCTCCACTTGGAGCAGTGACAAGTCTTCACCCGGCCGGGTAGCGTTCCGTTCCCTGAAAGATCAAGACCGATCATGCGGCGCCGCGGGGTCGGGGGCGCATCGCGCAGCCACGGTGGCCTGACGGAGTGCCATCGTCAATCCGACGGGACTCCGTAACCCGGCGATGGGGGTCGCACTGGTGGACGACACTGCGAGGCGCTGTGCTCTGCCCGGATGCTTTGTCCTGATCGAGGACATTCCGGGCCGGCCGGCCCGCCGCTACTGCACGGCCGCACATCGTGCTGCCGCACGGCAGGCTCGGCGAGCGTCGATGCAACCCGAGCAGCAGGCGCGGCTCAGCTCTGCCCTGCCCTGGCTGCGGGAACCGGAGGACGAGGCGCCACCGACGCTGCGTCCCGGCCGACCCGCGGACCTGCCCGCCGCGCCGCCCGCGCCGGCTGCCCGGGCGAGCTCCACCGCGGCGAGCCCGCCCATCCCGCCGCGTCGCTCGCGCCGGCCACCGCGCCGGGCCGCCGGTGGCCATCCCCGCAGGCGGCGGGCCATCGCCGTACTGGGTGCCGCGGGCATCCTCGCCGGCGGCTACGCCGTGGCCGCCTCCGACGCCGCACCGTCCTCGGCGCCGGCACAGGCCGAGCAGCTCGCCCGGTCCGAGGCCGAGTGGGCCGCCCAGGCGCAGGTCACGCTCACCGCGGTCAACCGGCAGCTCGACACCATCGCGCAGACCGAGGAGGCCTGGAGCCGGCTCCCCGACGACAAGAAGGCCACCAGCCCGGCGGCCCCGGTGAAGGCGCTGCAGGACCGCAAGGCGCTGTTGCAGCGGCGCAAGGCCGCGCTGCAGTCACAGCTCGACAGCTACCGCTCGCTCGCCGCCACGCAGCACGACCTCGCCGATTCCGAGCAGCACCTCAAGGCCGTCGAGCAGGCGCTCGGCGATACGCCCGCCCAGACCACGCGCTCCCCGGAGCAGGCCGCCGCCATCGCCGCCCTCGACGAGCAGCGCGACCTGCGGCAACGCCAGCTCGACGCGAAGAAGGCCGAGCTCGCGAGCCTGCAGAACAACGTGCAGAACGCGGCGAAGGCACCGTTGCCCAACGACGGGGACGAGACCACGACCGTCGCCAACAAGGTGCTCGACGTCATCAAGCGCGACGGCAAGCCCGACGCGCCCACCCCCACCCAGCAGCCGACGCGTCCCGACGTGATCGCCGGTCGGGAGGGGCAGGGCCGCGAACGCTCCGACATCACCCAGAGCGCGCCCCCCGACCCGCGCGGACCTCGCGACGAGTCGCAGGAGCGTCCCGACAGCGCGCGCGCCGCAGCACCGGGTGGCGGGCCGGTGGGCAACCTGCTCGGCACCGTCGGCGGCCTGCTGGGCGGCGGTTCGGGCCCGTCCAAGCCGGACGCACCCAAGCCGGATGCGTCCAAGCCCGACGCGTCCAAGGTCCAGGCGCCGAAGGTTCAGGCAGCCAAGCCGGAAGCCCCCAAGCCGCCGGCATCGAAGCCGGAGGCGCCCAAGCCGGCAGCCCCGAAGGCAGACTCCAAGCCTGCGGGGAAGGGACTGGTCGAGCAGCTGGGCGGGGCGCTCACCGGCTCCGGCGGGCAGGCGAAGGCCGACCCGAAGCCCACGTCGCCTGCCGACGGTAAGGCGGCACCGGCCGGCGCCGACGCCGGCAAGGGCAACGCGTCGACGAACGGTGGCCTCGTCGGTGCCGTCGGCGGGTTGCTCGGGGGCGGTGACACCGGGGCGTCGCCGAAGGCCGATGCTTCCAAGGCCGATGCGTCCAAGCCCGAACCGCAGAAGGCTGACGCTGCCAAGCCGGCTGCCCCTAAACCCGCTGCCCCCAAACCCGCTGCCCCCAAGCCCGCTGCCCCCAAACCCGCTGCCCCCAAACCGGCTGCGCCCAAGCCTGCTGCCCCGAAAGCCGCAGCTCCGAAGGCTGCCGTCCCGCAGGCGGCTCCGGCACCGCAGGCCACCATCCCGGCTCCGCGGTCCTCGTCGGGTGGCGGTGTCTCCGCGCAGGATGCGCAGACAGCGCGTTCGGTGGTCTCGTCGGTGCCCGGTGGGTCCGTCGCGGCGCCGATGCTGGATGCGGCGCTGGCGGCGCAGGGCAACCCTGCCCCGTCCTCGGGAGGCAGCTCCACCGCCCGCTCCGCGACACCGCAGACCAGCCCGACATCGGGCACCCGGTCGAGCACACCGCAGCCGAAGAGCCAGAACTCGACGCCCCAGAACTCCACGCAGTACACACAGCTGCCGAGCTGGTTGACCGCCGGGGGCCAGTCGGGAGGCTCGGGCTCGGCCGACTCCACGGGCTCCACTGCCGGCTCCGGCTCGGATGCCACGTCGGTCACTCCCGCGCCCACCACCACGTCCACCACCACGTCCACACCGCAGTCGAAGAAGCAGCGCACCACGCAGCGGTCACAGACCACCACCCAGCCGACCTCCACCGACACGTCCGGTGCCAGCTCGACCGGCAACACGACCACGCGCAACAACAACAACGGATCCGATGCCGACAGCACGTCGCAGGTGAACGTGAGCCGCAATGGCAGCGGTGGCACCACGATGACGCGCAGCGACAGCTCGGGCACGAGCACGTTCACCTCAACGGGCGACGGCGGCTTCACGGCCACCCGGGTGTCGCCGGACGGTGAGCGCCAGACGGTGTCGGTCGGGTCGGGCAGCGAGGGCTGAAGCCACCGCACAGGTGGCATCGCTCTCCGCGTGGCAGCCTCGATCGGCGCTGCGACGCAGGTAGCGTGCCTGACCGTGACAACTGCCCCCGTCCGCGCGCCCGCAGGCCCGTCAGGAGCCGCGCTCCCTCCGCACGTCCGCACGGCGTTCGGCGTGAAGGACAGCGAGCCGAAGCCGGTCGTGTGGGCCGGGCGCCGGGCGTGGCACTGCGACGACGTCCTGATCCGTGCCGTGCCCGACAACGCGGTCGCCGCGTGGTCGGCAGGTGTGCTGGACGGCCTGGAGGTCGACGGTCTGCGGATCGCTCGCCCGGTGCGTTCGTCCGACGGGCGCTGGGTGGTCGGCGGCTGGGCGGCGAGCCGGTTCGTGGCCGGCACCCTGGAACCCCGCTACGACGCCGTGGTCGAGGCGAGCCTGCGGCTGCACGCGGCCACCGTCGCCGTCGAGCGGCCGCGGTTGCTCGACGACGACGACCTGCTCGGCCGTTCGGCCGCTGCGGCCTTCGGCGAGCAGTGGATCACGTTGGACGCTGCCGGCGGTGGCGACATCTACACGCGGCTCGCCGCGCACCGGGAGCCGATCCGGCTCGCGTCGCAGGTGGTGCACCCGGAGCTGTTCGGTGCGGTGCTCTTCGACGAGGACGGCGTCCCGGCCGTGATCGACCTGGTGCCGTGCTGGCGGCCGAAGGAGTGGGCGGCCGCCGTGGTCGTGGTGGATGCGCTGGCCTGGGGCGGAGCCGACGAGTCGCTGCTGCGCCGCTGGGACCATCTCGCCGAATGGCCGCAGGTGTTGCTGCGGGCCGTGCTGCACCGCCTGGCGCTGCACGCGCAGCACCCGGACGCGTCGCCGAGCACGTTGGCGGGCCTGCAGCGCGCTGCCGATCTCGTCGCCACGCTCGTCTGAGCAGCTCACAGGGGGCTCGGCCCGGCCGTGCGATCAGTGTTGCGTCGCCGTCACACACCGACCGCGACCCGGTAACCGCCTGTTCCTAGCGTGGGCGCGTGACCACGACCGCAGCCCAGCCCCCGCCCACCCGGTCCCCGCTCCGCGGGCGCTGGATCGACGAATGGAACCCTGAGGACGCCGGGTTCTGGGAACGCACCGGTGCCCGGATCGCCAACCGCAACCTGTGGTTCTCGATCCTCTGCGAGCACATCGGCTTCTCGATCTGGACGATGTGGTCGGTGCTGGTCCTGTTCATGGGCCCCGAGTACGGCATCGACGCGGCAGGCAAGTTCTTCCTCGTCGCGGTTCCCACCCTGGTCGGCGCCGTGCTGCGGCTGCCCTACACGTTCGCCGTGGCGCGCTTCGGCGGCCGCAACTGGACGATCATCAGCGCGGCGCTGCTGCTGATCCCGACGATCCTCGCCGCGATCGTCATGCAGCCGGGCACGTCCTACGGAGTGTTCATCGCCGTCGCTGCGGTGGGCGGGCTGGGCGGCGGCAACTTCGCCTCGTCCATGGCCAACATCAACACGTTCTACCCGGAGTCCCGCAAGGGCTGGGCACTCGGCCTCAACGCGGGCGGCGGCAACATCGGGGTGCCGGTGATCCAGCTGGTCGGGCTGCTGGTCATCGCCACCGCGGGCATCGCGGCGCCGCGGACCCTGCTGGTGATCTACATCCCGCTGATCGTGCTGGCCGCGGTGCTCGCGGCCGTCTCGATGGACAACCTGTCGTCGGTGCGCAACGACACGGGTGCCTTCCTCGAGTCGCTCCGGGAGCGCCAGACGTGGGTGATGTCGTTCCTGTACATCGGAACGTTCGGCTCGTTCATCGGCTACAGCTTCGCGTTCGGCCTGGTGCTGCAGAACCAGTTCGGGCGGACCCCGCTGCAGGCCGCGGCCGTCACGTTCATCGGACCGCTGCTGGGCTCGTTGATCCGCCCGGTCGGGGGCAGGCTCGCCGACCGCATGGGCGGGGCGCGGGTGACGTTCTGGACCTTCATCGCGATGGTCGTGGCCACCGCGGTGATCATCGCGGCGTCCGCGATGGGCTCGCTCGGGCTGTTCACCACCGGGTTCGTGCTGCTGTTCGTGCTGAGCGGGCTGGGCAACGGATCGACGTACAAGATGATCCCGGCGATCTTCCGGGCCCAGGCCACCGCGGCCATCGCCGGTGGCACCGACGAGCAGTCGGCGCTGCTGCGGGCCCGTCGCGTGTCGGGGGCGGTGATCGGCGTCGCGGGCGCGATCGGCGCGCTGGGCGGGCTGTTCATCAACCTGGCGTTCCGCCAGTCCTTCCTCGTCGCCAAGTCCGGTGACCCGGCCTACTGGTCCTTCCTCGCGTTCTACGTGGTGTGCGCCGTGGTCACCTACGTCGTGTACCTGCGCGCTGTCTCGACCGTGGGGTCGGCGCACCCGCGGCCGGCGCACGCGGGCGTCTGAGCGGGCCGGCGTTCACACATGCAAACATTTCCGCGATTATTTTGAGTGCGGAGAGTGAGCAGGGTCGGTGACCCGCCGTGGTCGCGGCAAGCTCGTGCTTAACGTGCTCAGTACATGCGCACTTTTCCCGGGAGACTGGGTGCATGGACGTGGAGAGCGTGGCCTTCGAGACCGCTGACGAGTGGCTGGCGTGGCTGTCCGAGCACCACGACACGGCGGCCGACGTGTGGCTGAAGATCGCGAAGAAGGGGTCGGCGATGCGGACGCTGACGCTGACCGAGGCCCTCGACGTCGCGCTGTGCTTCGGGTGGATCGACAGCCGGCGCCGGGGCGGCGACGCGGCGCACTACGTCCAGCGGTACTCGCGCCGCCGGGCGGGCGGGGCCTGGTCGAAGATCAATGTCGCGAAGGTGGAGGTGCTCTTCGCCGCGGGACGGATGCAGCCTGCCGGCATCGCGGAGGTCGACGCGGCGAAGGCGGACGGGCGCTGGGAGGCGGCGTACGCGTCGCAGAAGGAGGCCACCGTGCCGCCGGACCTCGCGGCCGCGCTGGACGCCGACCCCGCGGCGCGGCGCGCCTTCGAGCAGCTCGACCGCACCAACCGGTACGCGGTGATCCTCGGGCTGCTCAAGGCCCGGACGCCGGCCGGGCGGACGGCGCGGTTGGCGAAGGCGCTGGCGGGGCTGGCGGGGTGAGGCGGACCCGCGCTCAGGGATGGCAGGAAAGTCCGTCATGGCCTTCGGCCGCCATGAAAGCTGAGAACCGGGACGTCGGTTGCGGGTGGGGGGCGTGCCCCGCGCTACGGCGCCCTCGCCGGGCCGGCAGATCAACAGGAGGGGGTTGTGCCCTCCCGCCGACCTCCCTGACGGGCTATCACGCGCCCGCCCCACGCGCAGGCTTGGGAATGTGGCATCGAGGTGGCGGGGTGGCTGCGCGTGGGGCGGGCGCATGATCGGGCCCTTTCTTGACAGAGAGGGCCAGGTCGGCGGGAGGGCACCACAGTCACCCGGCGCGGACGAGCCGCACCCCGCGGTCCTCGGGACGGCGCTGTGGTGCGGCTCGCGCGGATCATGCTCGCCGAGGCGCACAGGAGGGCCCGGCGTGGGGCGCTGCGGTGCGGGTGATCTTCGTGCCGGCGGTCGAGCGCGCACTGGCTCATGATCGAACCGGAACCTGTGGGCGTTGATCACTCGCCCGGCGCGGCGGGCTCTTGCAACGAGAACCCCGCGGCTGCGGTAGCCCCCGGTCCCCACCGCGCCAACCAGTCACGACGGACGGGGCCGCCGACGGGGCCTCCGCCGCTCACCCGTCCCCGAACCCCGCGAACGCCTTGCGCTTCAGCGCCGGGATCGCGTTCATCGCGCGGAACGCCGTCCGGCCCATGACCCGCCCGATCCCGTTGCCCGAGACGGCCAGCCGCGCCGCGGCGAGCGAGGCACGCACCGCCTCGAAGCCGTAGTCGCGCATCGCGGTCTCGTAGGCGTGGATCCCGTCGAGCAGGGGCGCCTCCCCGAGGTCGGTCGCGACCAGCGCGCGGCGCAGTGCCTGTGCGTCGCGCAGCGCGGTGTTGGCGCCGACGCCCCGGAACGGCGTCATGCTGTGGATGGCGTCGCCGAGCAGCGTGTCGACCGGCTCGGTCGTGCTGATCGGGATCAGCACGACCGTGTCGGTGTCGGTGTCGGTGCCGGCCACGAGGTCGCGCAGCCGCTCGCCCCAACCGCTCGTCACGGTTCGGGCGAGCGCGTGCAGCTCCGCGCCGGTCAGCGACTCCAGCGGCCGGTCGGTGGGGTAGTCCGCACGCTTCGCAGCATGGGCCCAGAAGACGTAGGGCGGGGTGTTGTCGAACAGCGCACCCGGGTGCAGCGCGGCGGCACCGTCGTTGCCGCCCACACCCACAGGCACGACCCGATCGCTCGTGAACTCGTGCGGCGCGACGAACATGCCGCTGCTGTGCGGCGAGATGACGCCGGCCGGGCCCTCGAGGAAGGCGGTGGGGAGGGTGCGGCGGGTCTCGTCGGTGAGCGCGTACTTGCCGGCGATCGTGACGATCCCGGTGTCCACCCGGCGCGCGTGCGGCAGGTACTGCGCGCGGACCAGCGAGTTGCCGCCGTCCGCGCCCACCAGCACGTCGCCGGTCGCGGTGCTGTCGTCGGCGAAGTGCGCGGTGATCCGGCCGTCGGGTCCGTGCTCGTAGCCGCTCGAACTCCTTGTCGAAAGCCACGACGTCGTCGAGGCCGGTGAGCAGGATCTGGCGCAGGGTGATCCGGCTGACGCCGTAGTGGGACTCCGACCGCTGCGTCGCGCCGCCGGTGGTGATCGACTCGTCGAGGTGCAGCAGCTCCGTGCCCTGCTCGGTGAGGAACCGGTACTCGTTGCCGCGCCTGCCGCTGGTGGCGACGAGCGCGTCGAACAGCCCGGGTGGCAGCAGCTCGTGCAGGGCCCGGCTGCCGTGCGGGCTGATGTGGATGCGGATCCCTGCACCCGGTCGGTGCGGTGGCGGTCGCGCTCGTACACCGCGACGCCGACCCCGGCCCGGCGCAGGCCCTGGGCGAGCGCGAGCCCGCCGATGCCGCCGCCCGCGATGATCACGTGGAGGTTCTCGGACATGGCAGTTCCCTTTGGGTTCGTGGGTGATCAGCTCTCGCTCCAGTCGAAGCGCCGCCGCGTGCGCGCGGCCCGCTGCTGCTCCGCGCCGCGCGCTGCCCAGGCGTCGATGAGCCGGTCGAGAAGGGCGGTGAGCGCGACGACGTCGGCGGCCGGCCAGTCGGCCACCACGGCGTGGAAGACCTCGGTCCCCGTGGCGCCGAACTGGGCGGCCTGCTCGCGTCCGGCGTCGGTGGCCTCGATGAGGGAGGCGCGCCGGTCGGTGGGGTCGACCGCGATGCTGACCAGCCCGGCATCCTGCAGCGCCTGGACGTGCCGCGTGGCCGAGGACGGCAGGACGTCGAGCTCCTCGGCGATGGCGCCGGGACGCAGCGGTCCCTGCTCGACGACGACGGAGAGGATGCCGACCCGTACCGGGTCGTAGGCCCGGGACTGCCCGCGCCGGGTGGCGTCGAGCATGCGGGTCACGGTGCGGCTCAGCGCCGCAGCGTCGTCTTTGCTTGCTGGCATGAAGCAAATACAAAAGAGTTGTTTCACCGAAGCAAGTAATGTCGGAAGAGGGCCGCTCAGCCGGGGGTCGTCGAGCGGCGGCGGTGCACGCCGATCTCCAGCTCGCGGACGGTGCCGGCCGCGGCCGACCCGTCCAGCAGGTCGAACAGCAGCCGCGCACAGGCCGCGCCCGCCTCGCGCGGGTGCAGGTCGATCGCGGTGACCGGCGGGTCGGTGAGCAGCAGAGCGGGGCCGTCGACGCAGGAGGCGACCAGCACGTCCGTCCCGACGACGCGGCCGGCATCGCGCAGCGCGGGCAGCGCGGCTGCCGCGGACCCGTCGGGGGCGCAGATCAGCGCGTCCAGGTCGGGGTCGGCGGGGAGCAGCGCGCGCACGCAGTCGGCGGTGGCCGCGGGCGCCGAGCCGAAGGCCGGTTCCCGCTGCAGGACGCGCACGCCGGTGCGCCCGCACCACTCCCGGAAGGCGCGCTGCAGGCTGGCGCCCCAGTCGCCCAGCGCCGTCGACGCGATCAGCGCGGGCCGGCGGGCGCCGGCCGCGTGGAGCTGGTCGAGCAGGACGGTGAGCACCGCCGCGTGGTCGGACGCGACGATGCCCGCCGCCCGGGCGTCGCCGAGGAAGCGCTCGCAGGTGACCACCGGCACCGCTGCGTCCATGAGCGCGTGCACGACGGGATCGGCGGCCAGCGGGTCGGCGAGCACCAGCCCGTCCACGCGCAGCCCGCTGGCCCGTCGCGCGGTGAGCAGCGTGACGTCGTGCTCGTGCCGGGTGGCCTCGTCGACGACGCCGAACACGAAGGACATGTAGTACTCCGAGCGCGTGACGATCTCGGGCACGTGCAGGCCGATCGTGGCCGTGGTGGCCGAGCGCAACGACTGCGCCGCGCGGTTGGGGGAGTAGCCCAGCCGCGCGGCCGTCTCGGCGACGAGCACGCGGGTGGCCTCCGAGACCCGCCCGGACCGGCGCAGGGCGTCGGACGCGGTGGTCTTCGACACGCCTGCCGCCTTCGCGACGGCGATCAGCGTGACGGGAGTGGCGGTGGTCACCGCGTGGACGGTAGTCGCCGGGGTTCACGGTCGCGGGTGGCCGATGTGCGAACCGTGTTACGCCGATGTCACGAAGGGGAGCGCGGGTGTAACCGCGTCTCCTTACCGTCGGCCCGGTGACGCGTGAACTGCTCGTGATCGGCAACGGCATGGTCGGGCACCGGCTCGTCCAGGCGCTGCGCGACCGCGACGTCGAGGGCCGCTGGCGGATCTCCGTGCTCGGCGAGGAGACGCGGGCGGCCTACGACCGGGTCGCGCTCTCGTCCTACGTGGACGGGGTGAGCGCCGAGGAGCTGACCCTTCCCGATGTCGACGACCCGCTCGTGGCCCGGCACCTGGGAGACCCCGCCGTCGCGCTCGACCCCGCGACGCGCACGGTCCGCACGGCCGCCGGTCGGGAGCTGCACTACGACGCGCTCGTGCTCGCCACCGGCTCGGTGCCGTTCGTGCCACCCGTCGCGGGCCGGGACCTGCCGGGCTGCTTCGTCTACCGGACACTCGACGATCTGGACGCGATCAGGGCAGCCGCCGCCGCAGCGGTCGCGCTGCCCCGGCCCGGCCGCCGCTCGGCCGTGGTCGTCGGGGGCGGGCTGCTCGGGCTGGAGGCGGCCAAGGCGCTGCGCTCGCTCGGGCTCTCGCCGCAGGTGGTGGAGATCGCGCCGCGGCTGATGCCCGTTCAGGTCGACGAGGGCGGCGGGGCGCTGCTGCGCCGGCTGGTCGAGTCGTCGGAGCTGGCCGTCCGCTGTGGCGTGTCGGTCACCGGCATCGCGCGGGACCGGGGGCGGCTGCTCGCCACCCTCTCCGACGGCGTCGAGCTCGACGCCGACGTCGTGGTGTTCTCCGCGGGCATCCGCCCGGCCGACACGCTCGCGCGCACCGCCGGGCTGCCGCTGGGCGAGCGCGGCGGCGTGCTCGTCGATGCCCGGTGTCGCACGTCGGACGAGCACATCTGGGCGATCGGCGAAGTGGCTGCGCTGGAGGGCCGCACCTACGGGCTCGTCGCGCCCGGCTACGCGATGGCCGAGGTGGTGGCCGACCGGCTGCTCGGCGGCACCGCCACCATGACACCCGCCGAGCTGGACATGTCGACGCAGCTCAAGATGCTCGGCGTCGACGTCGCCAGCTTCGGTGATGCGCAGGCGGCGACGCCGGGCGCGCTCGAGGTGGTGATCAACGACCCGGTCGCGGGAACGTACGCGAAGCTCGTCATGTCCGACGACGCGCAGACGCTGCTGGGCGGCGTGCTGGTCGGCGACGCGTCGCGCTACGCCACGCTGCGCCCGCTGGTCGGCTCGCCGCTGCCGGCCGACCCGGTGACGCTCATCGCGCCCGGCGGGGTCGAGCTGGGGGCCGACGCGCTGCCGGACTCCGCGCAGGTCTGCTCCTGCAACGCGGTGACCAAGGGCGCGATCTGCGCCGCGATCCACGACGGCGCGCACGACGTCCCCGCGATCAAGGCGTGCACGCGCGCGGGTACCAGCTGCGGGTCGTGCGTACCGCTGCTCAAGACGCTGCTGGTGCAGGAGGGCGTCGAGGTCTCGAAGGCGCTGTGCGAGCACTTCACGCAGAGCCGGGCGGAGCTGTTCGAGATCGCCGCCGCCACCGGGATCCGGACGTTCTCGGCGCTCGTCGCGCGCCATGGCACGGGCCGGGGCTGCGACATCTGCAAGCCCGCCGTCGCGTCCATCCTCGCCTCGCTGGGGGGCGGTCACGTGCTCGGCGGAGAGCAGGCCGCTCTGCAGGACACCAACGACCACTTCCTGGCCAACATGCAGCGCAACGGCACGTACTCGGTGGTGCCGCGGATCCCCGGCGGCGAGATCACGCCGGCCGGGCTGATCACGATCGGCGAGGTCGCCCGCGACTTCGACCTCTACACCAAGATCACCGGAGGGCAGCGCATCGACCTGTTCGGCGCGCGCGTCGAGCAGCTCCCGGCGATCTGGCGCCGCCTCGTCGACGCGGGCTTCGAGTCCGGTCACGCCTACGGCAAGGCGCTGCGCACGGTGAAGTCGTGCGTCGGCACCACGTGGTGCCGCTTCGGCGTGCAGGACTCCGTCGGGCTGGCGATCGCGCTGGAGCTGCGCTACCGGGGGCTGCGCGCGCCGCACAAGATCAAGTCCGGGGTGTCCGGGTGTGCCCGCGAGTGTGCCGAGGCGCGGTCGAAGGACTTCGGGGTGATCGCCACCGAGAACGGCTGGAACCTCTACGTCGGCGGCAACGGCGGCTTCACGCCGCGCCACGCCGACCTGCTCGTGTCCGATCTGGACACCGACACGCTGATCAGGGTCATCGACCGCTTCCTCATGTTCTACATCCGCACCGCCGACCGGCTGCAGCGCACCGCGCCCTGGATCGAGGCCATGGACGGCGGGCTCGATCACCTGCGCGCCGTCATCGTCGACGACAGCCTCGGCATCTGCGCCGACCTGGAGGCAGCCATGGACGCCCACGTGGGCAGCTACGCCGACGAGTGGCGCGGCGTGCTGGACGACCCGGTGAAGCTGGAGCGCTTCGCCTCGTTCGTCAACGCGCCGGAGACGCCCGACCCGACCATCGCCTTCGTCACCGAACGCGGGCAGCCGGTGCCGGCGCCGGTGGTGCTCGGCCTGCCGGGGGTGCGGGTATGACCATGCTGCTGCCCGACCCGACCTGGGTCGACGTGTGCCCGCTCGCGCGGCTGCTGCCCGAACGCGGTGTCGCCGCGCTCGTCGGCGGTGTGCAGGTGGCCGTGTTCCTGATGCACGACGGGGTGGTGCACGCGATCGGCAACCACGATCCGTTCTCCGGCGCCGCGGTGCTCTCGCGGGGCATCGTCGGCGATCGCGGGGGCGTCCCGACGGTCGCGTCGCCGGTCTACAAGCAGGTCTTCGACCTGCGCACCGGCCGTTGCCTCGACGATCCGAGCGTCTCCGTTCCGGTGTATCCGGCCACGGTGTCGGCCGCGCGGCTGCGGGTCGGGATACCGTGACCCTCGCCGTGATCCCAGAGAGCGTGATGACCGAGAACCGAACTGCCGAGGTGCCGCCGCTGGCCGGCTTCACCGTGGGCATCACCGCGGCCAGGCGGGCCGAGGAGCTGGCCACGATGCTGGAGCGCCGCGGCGCGGCCATCCTGCAGGGCCCGGCCCTGCGGATCGTCGCGCTGACCGACGACACCGAGCTGCAGCGCGCCACCCGCGAGCTCATCGCCCGGCCGCCCGACATCGTCGTCGCCACCACCGGCATCGGGTACCGCGGCTGGATGGAGGCCGCCGACGGCTGGGGCATCGGGGAGGAGCTGCTCGCGGCGCTCGGCGCCGGACGGTTGCTCGCACGGGGCCCGAAGGCCCGCGGCGCCATCCGGGCGTCGGGGCTGGTGGACGAGTGGTCACCGCCGTCGGAGTCGTCGGCCGAGGTGCTCGAGTACCTGCTCGACGGCGGCGTCGAGGGAGCTCGGATCGCGGTGCAGCTGCACGGCGAGCCACTGCCCGACGTCGTCGAGGCGCTGACGCTCGCGGGTGCCGAGGTCGTGGAGGTGCCGGTCTACCGATGGGCAGCACCCGCAGACCTGGGCCCGCTGGACCGGCTCACCGACGCCGCCCTCGCCGGAGCCATCGATGCGCTGGCGTTCACGAGCGCGCCCGCGGTCGCCAGCATGCTCGCCCGCGCCGCCGAGCGCGGCCTGCGCGATGACCTGATCACCGCGCTGCAGGGACCGGTGCTCGCGCTGTGCGTCGGGCCCGTCACCGCGGGCCCGCTGATGGCCGTGGACGTGCCGACCGTGCAGCCCGAACGGTCCCGGCTCGGCGCGATGGTGCGCAAGCTGGAGGCCGCGCTGCCCGAACGGGCTCCGCACCTGCCGGTGGCGGGGCACCTGCTGGAGCTGCGCGGCCAGGCCGTCGTCGTCGACGGGGTGCTGCGGCTGCTGCCGCCCACCGGGATGGCCGTGCTGCGGGCGCTGGCGCGGCGCCCCGGCCGGGTGGTCACGCGCGCCGATCTGCTGCGGGTGCTGCCCGGCAGCAGCGACGACGAGCACGCCGTCGAGACGGCCGTGGCGCGGCTGCGCGGTGCGCTCGGGGAACCCAAGCTCGTCCAGACGGTGGTCAAGCGCGGGTACCGGCTCGCGCTCGACCCGGCAGCCGGGCCCGGCGGGCGCTGTTGACCGCCCTGCTGCTCGTCGCACACGGCACACGGGACCCGGCCGGAGCGGTGGCCACCGAGACGCTCGCCGCGCAGGTCCGGGCGGCGCGCCCCGGATCGGCGGTGGCGGTGGCCTACGCCGACGTGCGCGGCCCGACTCCGGCCGACGCACTCGCGTCGCTGCCGGGACCGTGCGTGGCCGTCCCGATGTTCCTGGCGGCGGGCTACCACGCCCGGGTCGACGTGCCGGCGCAGCTGCAGGCCACCGGCCGCGAGGACGTGGTGCTCGCCGACCCACTGGGCCCCGACCCGTTGCTGGTGGCGGCCGCGGCGCAGCGGCTCGTCGCCGCGGGTGCCCGGCCGGGGGACGCGGTGGTGCTGGCCGTTGCCGGGTCGAGCGATCCGGTGGCCCACGCCGACACGGCGACCGCTGCGCGACGGCTGGGCCGGTTGCTCGGCGGGCCCGTGACGGTGGCGACGATCGGGGCCGGTGGCCCGCGCGTCGGCGAGGCGGTGACGATGCTGCGGGTCGAGGGTGCGCGGCGGGTGGCCGTCGCGTCCTGGCTGCTGGCGCCGGGGCTGTTCCAGCAGCGGCTCGACGGGTGCGGGGCGGATGTGGTGGCGGCGCCGCTGGCGGGGCACCTGGCGTTGTGCGAGGTGGTGCTGGCACGGGCCGGGGTGGCGGTGCGGGGGCGGTTGGCGGCCTGACGGCGGGCCCGCGCGTTGCAGGAAAGCCACGTTGCCGCAATGTCGTTGCAGGAAAGTGGCTTTCCTGCAACGGAGGTACGCGGGGCTCCCACCCCTCAGCGCCCCCGCTTCTCCTTCGGCAACCGGCCGTCCACCATCAGCACACCCTCGGTGCGCAGCCGGGCGCTCTGCTCCTGCGCGATGTGGGGTGCGCAGGTGCCGTTCGAGCGCAGGACGCGGTGCCACGGCACGTCGTGGCCGTCGTCGGCCAGTATCCGGCCGACCAGCCGCGGGGTGCTCAGCCCGGCTCGCCGCGCGATCTCCCCGTAGGTCGACGTCTCGCCGGGCGGGATCGCGAGCACGAGCGCCCGGACCCGCTCCACCGTCTCGTCGTCGAGCTTGCTCATCCCCGGAACTCCCGGGCCAGGAACCCGCGGATGTGGTCGGCCACCTCGGCGGGGCGTTCGAGTATCAGCATGTGGCCGGAGTCGATCTCGGCGACGGTGAACGCGTCGCCGAGCTCGGCGCGGCAGGCCTCGACCCACGCCGGGTCGACGTAGTCGGCCTTCGCCGCGGGCAGCAGCAGCGTCGGGACGCCTGCGGGCGGGGTGATCGCGGGTCGGGCCATCTCGCTCCAGGCCGTGACGACGGCCGACTGGCAGATGCGGTAGCGGAAGCGGTCGCCGTCGGCCACGAGGTGCTCGGCGATCTCGGCGGTCACCAGCTCCGACGGCACGTCGGGGCCCCAGCGCTCGGCGCGGTCGGCGGTGGCCTCGGCCACGGTGGCGAAGGAGAGGTCCGCGCGTGACTGCTCGGCCGTCTCCAGCATGTGCTGGGGGTCGAGCCCGAGTGCCGGGTCGAGCAGCACCAGCCGCTCGACGCGCTCGGGCGCCAGCCGCGACAGGTGCACCGCGATGGCGCCACCGAACGAGTGGCCGGCCACGGCGACGCGGTCGAGCCCGCGGGCGTCGAGCACCGCCAGCACGTCGGCGACGTGCTGTTCGAAGCGCCACGGCGGGGTCCACGGCGAGCGGCCGTGGCCGCGCAGGTCGACCGCGATCAGCCGGACGTCGGGCAGCTCCGCCGCCAGCGCCTCCCAGCGCGCCGCGTGGCCCGTGACGCCGTGCAGCGCGAGCAGCGGCCGTCCGGCGTCGGGACCGTAGAGCCGGACGTTGAGCGCGTCACCGTTCACGTCACCGATCGTGCCATCCGGCGGGCCGCGGCCACCGCTCCGGTTCGGCGTGGTTGCATCGCTGGGTGTCTCGTCCCGGTTCTGCCCCGGCCGGCCTGTTCGGCCGGTCGCGCCCGGCCGCGCTCGCGCCCGGCCTGGTCCGCAGGCCGCGCGTCCTCGGGCCCGCACCGGTGTGGGACGCCGCCGGGCAGCGGGTGCTGTCGCATGCGGCGGGTGCGTTGCGGGTGCTGGGCGGGCCCGGCACGG
The DNA here is from genome assembly GCF_042653605.1 of Pseudonocardia sp. GCM10023141. NCBI lineage: Bacteria > Bacillati > Actinomycetota > Actinomycetes > Pseudonocardiales > Pseudonocardiaceae > Pseudonocardia > Pseudonocardia sp. GCM10023141. Next base: position 201,058 of record NZ_JBHSIR010000067.1, on the reverse strand, counting down.
GAAAGACCACGCTGCTGCTCGCCGCGGCGGCGGCCCGGGTGGCCGAGGGCGCCGATCCCGCGCGCACGCTGGTGCTCGTCGGCAGCCGCCGGGCGGCCGACGAGCTGCGGGAGCGGCTGGCCGACCTCCTGCAGGATCCGTCCGACGACGCCGGGCGCACGGCCCGCGAGCCGCTCGTGCGCACGGTGCACTCCTACGCGTTCGGGGTGCTGCGCCTCTATGCCGCCCGCCAGGGCGATCCGCCGCCGCGCCTGCTCGCCAGCGCCGAGCAGGACGCCGTGGTCCGCGACCTGCTGGCGGGCGAGCTGCTGGAGGAGGTGCCCGACTCGGGCTGGCCGGAGCGGTTGCGGCCGGCACTGGGGCTCCCCGGTTTCGCCGCGGAGCTGCGGGAGCTGCTGCTGCGCGCCGCCGAGCGCGGGCTCGGCCCCGAGGAGCTGCATGCCGTCGGCCGTCGCCACGAGGTGGCCGAGTGGGCCGCCGCGGGCCGGTTCTTCCGCAGCTACGAGCAGGTCAACCTGCTGCGGGGGGCCGCGGGCCGCGGTGCGCCGCAGGCCACCGCTCCCGCGCTCGACGCCGCCGAGCTGGTGGCCGCCGCGCTCGACGCGCTCGCGGCCGACCCCGAGCTCCTCGACGCCGAGCGGGCCCGGGTGCGCCACCTCGTCGTCGACGACGCGCAGGACCTCGACCCGCAGCAGATGGAGCTCGTGCGGGTGCTCGGCGCCACCGCCGCCACCGTGCTGCTCGCAGGCGACCCGGACCAGGCGGTCCTCAACTTCCGGGGTGCCGACCCGTCCGGGCTCAAGGCCGTCGAGGCCGAGACGGTGGTGCTGAAGGTGGACCACCGCAGCAGCCCGGCCGTCCGCGCCGCGGGTGCCCGGCTCGTCGCCCGCCTCCCCGGTGCCGGCGAGGGCCGCGAGCGCGTCGCACCACCCCGCGAGCCCGAGCGGGAGGGCCCAGAAACTGACGGCCCGGAGCGTGACGGCAGCGTGTCGGTGCGCATCTTCAACTCCGCCGCGCAGGAGGCCGGCTGGGTGGCCGACCAGCTGCGGCGGGCCCACCTCACCGACGGCGTCCCGTGGTCGCAGATGGCCGTGCTGTCCCGCTCGACGCGCCGCTCGCTGCCCACGCTGCGCCGCGCGCTGCTGGCCGCCGGGGTTCCCATCGCCGCCCCGCCCGACGAGCTGCCGCTGGCCCGCCAGCCCGCGGTGGTGCCGCTGCTGATGGTGCTGCGCTTCGCCACCCGCCCCGGTGAGCTCGACGCCGACGCCGCGACGGCGCTGCTGACGTCCCCGCTGGGCTCGGCCGACCCGATGCGGATGCGTCGCCTGCGGCGGGGGTTGCTGCGACTGCACGCGGCAGCCGCCGACGTCGCGCTGCCGCCCGGCGACAACGTCGACGCCGAACGCCTCGGCAGCGACCCGTTGCTGGTGGAGGCGCTGCGCGCGGCGGCGCTCGGCAACCCCGATCCGCTCGCGGCGCTGCCCCGCCACGAGACGGCGCCGCTGCGGCGCGTCGGCAACCTGCTCGCCATCGCCGGGGATGCCGCCCGCGAGGGGGAGAGTGCCGAGGAGGTGCTGTGGCGGATCTGGCAGGCGTGCACGCTCGGCCAGCGCTGGAGCGAGCTGTCGGCCCGCGGCGGCCCGGTCGGTGCCGCCGCCGACCGGGATCTCGATGCCGTGCTCGCGCTCTTCGACGCCGCGGCCCGCCATGCCGACCGGCTGCCGGGCGCCGACGTCGCAGGGTTCACCGAGTACCTCATCGACCAGCAGCTCCCGGGTGATTCGCTCGCCGCGAGGGCACCGCGGGGCGAGGCCGTCTCGCTGCTGACGGCGCACGCCTCCCGCGGCCGCGAGTGGGACGTCGTCGCCGTTCCGGGCGTGCAGGAGGGGAGCTGGCCGGACCTGCGGCTGCGCGGGAGCCTGCTGGGCAACGAGCGCCTCGTCGACCTGATCGCGGGCGTTGCGGAGCCCGTCGGGTCCACGGTGTCCCGGGTGGCGCCGCTGCTGGCCGAGGAGCGGCGCCTGTTCTACGTCGCGTGCACCCGGGCCCGCCACACGCTGCTCGTCAGCGGCGTGCAGGGCGAGGACGAACAGCCGTCCCGCTTCCTCGACGAGCTCGATCCGGTCCCGGCCGGTCAGGCCGACCGTCCGGTCTACAAGCCGGGGCGGGCGCTGGTGCTCGCCGAGCTGGTGGGGGAGCTGCGCCGGGCCGCCTGCGGGGCCGAGGACGGCGCGCGGGCCGAGCGGGCCGCCGTCCAGCTGGCCCGGCTGGCCGCGGCCGGTGTGCCCGGTGCGCATCCCGACGACTGGTACGGCCTGGAACCGGTGTCGAGCGGGGTGCCGCTGCGGGCCGAGGGCGCCATCGTGCCGGTCTCGCCGTCGGACATCGAGAAGATCATGCGCTGCCCGTTGCGGTGGGTACTGGAGCGCCATGGCGGCGGGGAGGTCGGAGCGCTCAGCGCCGTCACCGGGTCGCTCGTGCACGCGCTGGTGCAGGCGAGCGCGGCAGGAGCGGCCGACGCCGAGCTGGAGGGCGCGCTGCAGTCGGCGTGGGACAAGCTCGACGCCGGCGCGCCGTGGTTCAGCCGCCGCGAGCTCACGCGCGTGCGCGGCATGCTCACCGCCTTCGACGGCTGGGTCCGCTCCAGCCGGGCCGAGGGGCTGCGACTGGTCGCGGTCGAGCACCCCGTCTCGCTGGACCTGGCCACCGAGGTGCCGCGCGGCGGCCCCCGCCTGCGCCTGCGCGGACGTGTCGACCGGTTGGAGGTCGACGCCGAGGGCCGGCCGGTGGTGATCGACGTCAAGACGGGCAAGGTCGCCGTCAGCGTCAGGGCGGCGGCCGAGCACCCGCAGCTGGCCGTCTACCAGCTCGCTGCCGCGCTCGGCGCGTTCGGTGAGCTCCTGGCGGCCGGTGCGCCACCCGGTGGCGCGCGGCTGGTCTACGTCGCCGACCAGAAGGCGGGCGGGGTGGCGAAGGAGCCGATGCAGCCGCCGCTGGACGCCGAGGAGCTCGCGCGTTGGAGCCAGGTGGTGCACCAGTGCGCGGAGGAGACGTCGGGGTCGCAGTTCATCGCCCGCGTCGGGTCCGACTGCGACCGCTGCCCCGTGCGCAGCAGCTGCCCGGTGAGCGAGTCGGGCCGGCCCGTCACCGAGGCTTAAGCCGAACGAGTGAACATCGGCCGCCGTCCGCCGTGCTCTTGATGATCATCCGTAGTCGACGGCTCGCAGTGGCGACACAAGCGGGTACGACATTTGGTCGCGATCGGGGGGCCCGGTACGGTCGGCGCCACGCTGGTGCTCCCCGAGCTCCCCGACCGGCGTCGATCGAGGAGGTCCCTTTCGTGTACCGCATTTCGCCGCGCCTCCGCGTGGTCGTCGCGTGCGCTGCCGTGGCAGTCACGCTCGCGGCGTGCGGTAACCCGTCGATCGCCGCGGCGCCGGAGACCGGTCCGGACCTGTTCGAGTCGCTCCCGGCCACCCCGACCGTCCTGCCGAGCATCACGCCGTCGCCCACGCCCACGGCGAAGCCGACCGTCAGGCCGAAGCCTGCCGCCAAGCCGGCGACGCCCGCCGGTGCGCAGGGCGCGGCACCGCACGGGCCGGTCGGCGGCGCCGATCCGGGTTCCGCGGGCTGGCGCAAGGTCGGCGGCGACGAGTTCAACACCGACACCGTCGACACGACCCAGTGGGGCCTCTACGACAGCAAGGGCGGCTTCGGCACCGGGTACCGCAAACCGGAGGCCATCAGCCAGTCCGACGGCCAGCTGCACATCACCGCTCGCGAGGACGTCTCCGGCGGCATGGGCAACACGTTGGGCCAGCTCTACGGCCGCTGGGAGTTCCGGGCCAAGACCACGCCGGGCCGCGGCTTCGGCTCGGCGATCCTGCTGTGGCCGGACTCCGGCAAGTGGCCCGACGACGGCGAGGTCGACATCATGGAGGTGCCGAGCGAGAACCGCGATCTCGCGCACTTCGTCCTGCACTGGGGCAGCACCAACCAGATCAACGGCAATGCCGTGCCGGGCAACTACACGCAGTGGCACACGTTCGCCGTGGAATGGCTGCCCGATCGCATCACCTGGTACGTCGACGGCGTCAAGCAGTACGAGAACACCGACAAGGCCGCCATCCCGACCACGCCGATGCACCTGACGGTCCAGCTCGACCAGGGCCCGCAGAAGGACTGGATCCTGCCGCGCGACGACACCACCCCGGCCGAGGTCAGCCTCGACGTCGACTACGTGCGGATCTACGCCAAGTAGCACCGACGGTGGGCGCGCGGGGTCCCGTCGGGGTGCTCCGGTAGAACGGGCACGTGGACCTCACCCCGCGCGCGCTGGCCACCGCACTCGGCGTGCCGCCGCCCACCGCCGAGCAGGCAGAGGTGATCGCGGCGCCCGCGGGTCCGGCGCTGGTGGTGGCCGGTGCGGGCGCGGGCAAGACCGAGACGATGGCGGCGCGCGTCGTCTGGCTCGTGGCCACCGGCGAGGTGCTGCCCGAGCAGGTGCTGGGCCTCACGTTCACCCGCAAGGCCGCGCAGCAGCTCGGGGCCCGGGTCCGGTCGCGGCTGCGCCGCCTCGCCGGCTCCCGGCTGCTCGACGAGCTCGATCCCAGCGGGGAGCGGCGTGCCGCGGTGCTCGCCGGCGAGCCCACCGTCTCCACCTACCACGCCTATGCGGGTCGGCTCGTCGCCGAGCACGCGCTGCGGCTGCCCGCCGAGCCGGCCGCGCGGCTGCTGAGCGCCACGGCGTCCTGGCAGCTCGCCCACAGGGTGGTCAGCAGCTGGGCCGACGATCTCGAGCTCGACATCATGCCGGCCACCGTCACCGAGCGGGTGCTCGCGATCGCCGGTGAACTGGGGGAGCACCTCGTCGATCCCGACGCGGTGCGGGCGCACGCCGAGCGCATGATCGCGGCGATGGCCGACGCGCCCCGTGGCAAGGGACAGCGCGCCGAGCCGTCGCTCACCTACAAGAAGTGGGTCGAGGCGCAGCGCCAGCGCGCGGCGCTGCTGCCGCTGGTCGCGGCGTTCACCGCCCGCAAGCGCGCGGAACGCACCGTCGATTTCGCCGATCAGCTGGCCATCGCGGCCCGGGTCGCGGCGGTGCACCCGGAGGTCGGCGCCGCCGAACGCGCCACCTACCGTGCGGTGCTGCTCGACGAGTACCAGGACACCGGGTACGCGCAGCGCGTGCTGCTGCGGGCGCTGTTCGGCACGATGCCCGGCGAGCCGGTCCGCGCCGCGGGCCCGGCCGTCACCGCCGTCGGCGACCCGTGTCAGTCGATCTACGGGTGGCGCGGCGCCAGCGCGGGCAACCTGATCCGGTTCCGCACCGATTTCCCGGCGCCCGACGGCACTCCGGCCGAGGAGTTCGGCCTGCTCACGAGCTTCCGCAACCCGCCGGAGGTGCTCGCGCTGGCCAACGCCGTCTCGGCGCCGCTGCGGGAGGAGCCCGGCGCCGTCGGGGTCGGCGAGCTGCGGGCGGGGTCCGAGGCCGCCGCGGGTGACGTCCGGGTGGCACTGCTGGCCGACATCGGCGCCGAGATCGACTGGATGGCCGACGGCGTCGCGGAGCAGTGGCAGCGTGCGGAGGCCGCCGAGGTGCCTCCACCCACGTCGGCGGTGCTGGTGCGCCGCCGCGCCGACATGGACGCCATCGCCACCGCGCTGCGGGCCAGGGGCCTGCCCGTCGAGGTGGTGGGGCTCGGCGGGCTGCTCGACACACCGGAGGTCCGCGATCTGGTCAGCGCGCTGCACCTGGTGGCCAACCCGCTGGCGGGCCCGTCGGCGATGCGGCTGCTCACCGGTGCCCGGTGGCGGCTCGGGGTCGCCGATCTCGCGGCGCTGTGGTCACGCGCGCGGGAGCTGGTGCCGGCGATGCCGTCGCGGTCCGGCCCGCTGACCCCGGCTGAGCTGGCGCTGGGCGCGCTGCCCGGCGAGCAGGCCGAGCAAGCGGGGCTGGTCGACGCGCTCGACGATCCTGGCCCGCCCGAGCAGTACTCGCCGGCGGGGTTCGAGCGGATCGCACGGCTCGCGCGTGAGCTGCAGTGGCTCCGGTCGCGGGGTGCGGCGCCGCTCACCGACCTCGTCGCCGATGCCGAGCGGATGCTGCTGCTCGACGCCGAGACCGCGGCGCGTCCGGGCCCGGTCGGGCGGGCGCACCTCGATGCCTTCGCCGACGTCGTGGCCGAGTTCGCGGCCGGCGCCGACGTCGCAACGCTGCCGGCCCTGCTCGATTACCTCACCACCGCCGAGCGGGCCGAGGACGGCCTGTCGCCCGGCGAGATCGACGTGGCGCAGGATCGCGTGCAGGTGCTCACCGTCCACGCGGCCAAGGGCCTGGAATGGCAGGTGGTGGCCGTGCCGCACCTGGTCACGCAGGTGTTCCCCGGGCGCAAGATCGGCGGCACGTGGCTCACCAGCCCGGCCGAGCTGCCCGTCGCGCTCCGCGGTGACACGGCCGACCTGCCCACGCTGGTGCTGGTCGACGGCGCCGATCGCAAGCAGCTCGAGACGGCCGTCAAGGAGCACTCCGAGGCGCTCGACGAGCGGCGCCTCGCCGAGGAGCGCCGGCTGTTCTACGTCGCGCTGACCCGTGCCGAGCAGGTGCTGCTGTGCTCAGGGCACTGGTGGGGGCCCTCGGGTGACCGCCCGCGCGGCCCGTCGGAGTTCCTGGTGGAGATCGCCGGCGTGCACCCGGCGCAGCAATGGGCCGAGGAGCCCGCGGGCGACGCGGTGAACCCGGCCACCGAGCTGGCACCGGAGGGGCTGTGGCCAGCCGATCCGCTCGGGGCCCGCTCGGCCGACGTCCACGCCGGTGCTGACCGCGTCCGGGCGGCGTTGCGGCACTTCGACGAGCTCCGGGCCGCGCAGGCCGATGCCGCCGAGCCGGGGTCGCAGCTGGAGCTGATCGACGAGCCTCCGCCCGAGGAGGAGTTCCCCGAGGAGCCCGATCCCGAGGAGGACGACGGCGACCCCGAGGGCTGGGCGGCCGACGTCGGCGTCCTGCTCGCCGAACGGGCGGCCTCCCGCGCCCGGCCCACCGTTGCGTTGCCGTCGCAGCTCACGGTCACCCAGCTCGTCGACCTGGCCGCCGATCCGGCCGGGCTGGCGGCGCGTCTGCGCCGGCCGTTGCCACTGCCGCCCAACCCGTATGCCCGGCGTGGCACGGCCTTCCATGCCTGGCTGGAGCAGCGCTTCGGGGCGTCGCAGCTGCTCGATCTCGACGACCTGCCCGGCGCGGCCGACGAGGGCGCGGTGTCCGACGACGCGCTCAGCGAGCTGCAGGAGGCCTACCTCGCCTCGGCATGGGCGGATCGGCGGCCGATCGAGGTGGAGGTGCCGTTCGAGACGGTCGTGGCGGGCATCGGGGTCCGCGGCCGGATGGACGCGGTGTTCGTCGACCCCGATGGCGGCTACACGGTGGTCGACTGGAAGACCGGCTCGCTGCCCGACGCGGAGCGGATGCCGGCCGTCGCGGTGCAGCTCGCGGCCTACCGGATGGCATGGGCCGCGCTGGCGGGATGCGCGCCGGAGCAGGTGCGCGCCGCGTTCCACTTCGTGCGCCAGGACGTCACGCTCCGCCCCACCGACCTGCTCGACGCCGCAGGCCTGCGCGACCTCATCGCCGCGGTCCCCCTCGCCTGACCCGCGCCCCGAGCCGGGAAGGATGTACCCGCGAGTCGCGACGGATAGCCCGGCATCGCTGATTTCGCCTTCTCAACACGCCGATTTCGCGATCTCGACACGCCGTGTACGCGATCTCGACACACCCGCGGCGGGCAAGGCGTGTCGGATCGGCACACACACCGTGTCGGATCGGCGAAATCAGCGTGCTGGATCGGCGAAATCATCTCGCCGGAACCCGACTCGGGGGCAGTTCGTCCCGACTCGCGGGACCGTCTGTCCCGACTCGCGGGGTCAGAGGAGGTCGGCCAGCTTGGTCAGCGTGTTCCAGTTCCGCGCCGTGACGGCCACGCCCAGCTTCTTCTCCGCGAACGTCGCGATCTGCGGAGCGTCCAGGACACCGTCGGGGCACCACTGGTAGAGCACGCGGTCACCGAGCTGCGCGCGGTCGGGGTCGAGCGCCACCGGGTCGTGCTCGGCCAGCAGCGCCGCATCCGGCGTCGCGGCGAGGATGTGGGCCATCATCCGGGACCCGTTGTCGGCGATCTCCGCGAACGGGTGGCCGTCGACGATCGTGCGCACGTGTTCGGTGGTGAGCACGAGGCACCGGACGTCGAGCCCGAGCTTGTCGGTGATCGCAGCCTCGATGGCGGCAGCCTGCTTCGTCGGATCGGCCTTCCGTCCCGTGACGACCGCGTTCCCGCTGTTGAGCACGGTCTTGACGTCGGTGTAGCCGAGATCGGTCAGCAGCGCGCGCAGATCGGCCATGGCCACGCGCTTGGCCCTGCCGACATTGATCCCCCGGAGCAGGACGACGTAGCGGGACATGGCTGCTCCTCGTGGGTGGTGGTCGCGGGCGCCATCATGGCAGCGGCGACGTCCAGCCGTCGCACGAACGGCAGCAGGGCGTTGTCGTCGCCGGGCGCGGCGATGACCGCGTAGTCGAGCAGGCGGCGCGCCCCGCCCAGACGCAGCCGCGCCACACCGTGCGCGACGAGCCAGGTCGCGATCCCGCGGCGTCGGTGCCCCGGTTCCACCCCGAGGTTCCAGACGTCTGCCCGGCCGGCCAGGCGCGACCGCGTGCCGCCGACGCTGAGGTCACCCTGCACCTCGTAGATCGCGACGACACGCCCGTCGAGCACCGCTGACAGCTGCGTCGCGTGCGGTCCGAGCGCCGTGGCCAGCGTGAGCCCGGGCAGCGGTGCCGGGCCCGGTTGCGGCAGCTCGGCGACGTCGGCGACGAGAACCGCCTCGACGCGCCCGGACGGCCGGTAGCCGGCGCGCTGCAGCGCGGCCACGACGTGCGGCCAGCGATCGGGGACGCCGTAGATCCCCGGTACGGGAAGTGCGCACCCGGCGCCCGCGGAGGCCACCCCCACCCGCCGAACACGCGCAGCGCGGCAGCGGTCAGCGCCTCACCGACGGCGCTGCTGCGATGGCGACGAGCGGCTGGCGCGTGATCACCCACCGATCCACGACGTACTCGCCCGGTTCCCGCTCCAGCTGGCTGAGCACGGCGTTGGGGGAGACGCTCACACCGGGCAGCACCGCATCGATGTGGGCGTTGACGAGGTCGGTGAGCTGGTCACGGTCGCTGCGACGGAACGGGCGGATCTCGATCGATGGCACGGCGCATCCCTGATGATCGCGTGTGAAGGGGCCGCCACCGGTGCGGTACACCGATCAGCCTACGTAGGGTTCGACCATGACGTCGAGGATCGTGCTGCTGGGGGCCACGGGCTACACCGGTGGGCGCACGGCTGAGGCCATGGTCGCCCGAGGGCTGAGCCCGGTGCTCGCCGGTCGCAACCAGGCGCGGCTCGGCGAGCTCGCGCAGCGGCTCGGCGGGCTCGACACAGCGGCAGCCGACGTCACCGATGCGGGATCGGTCGTGGCACTCGTGGACCGGGGAGACGTGCTGGTCAGCACCGTCGGGCCGTTCCAGACGCTGGGCGGGTCCGCGATCACCGCTGCGATCGACGCCGGCGCGATCTACCTCGACTCCACGGGTGAGCCGCCGTTCGTGCGTCGCGTGTTCGAGCAGCACGGTCCGGCCGCCGAGCGCACCGGCGCCGCGCTGCTCACCGCGTTCGGCAACGACTACGTGCCCGGCGTGCTCGCCGGGGCGCTCGCGCTGCGGGAGGCAGGAGCGGGTGCCGCGCGCGTCGACATCGGCTACTTCATCACCGGGGCCGGCAAGGGCCAGGTGTTCTCGCGGGGCACGCTGCAGTCGTTGCTCGGCGTCGCCACCGAGCCCGGGTACGCCTGGCGCGACGGGGAGCTGCGGGTGGAGCCGGCAGGTGCCCGGCTGCGCACCTTCGACGTCGACGGTGTGCCGCAGCCCGGCGTCACGATCGGTGCGAGCGAGCAGTTCGCGCTGCCCCGGCTCGCGCCCGGCCTGCAGGTCGTGGACGTCTACCTCGGCTGGTTCGGGCCCGCATCCCATGCCGTGCACGCCGGTTCCCGCGTAACGTCGCTGCTCACCAAGCTGCCGGGGGCGGCGCGCGCCGTCGAGGTGCTGGGCGGCATCGCCACCAGCCGGGTCGCGGACGCGCCGTCGCCCGAGGCGATCGCGAGTGCGACGTCGCACTTCCTCGCCGAGGTCTTCGACGCTGACGGCACGCTGCTGGCCCGCACCCACCTGACGTCACCGGAGGCCTACGCGATCACCGCCGACCTGCTCGCCTGGGGCGCGGGCCGCGCCGCGGAGCACGGGGTGAACGGCACGGGAGCGCTCGACGCCGTCACGGCGTTCGGGCTCGACGAGCTGGCGGCGGGGGCGGCCGAGGCCGGGATCGTGCCCCGCTAGCGGCCCGCGTCGCGGCGGACCCGCAGCGCCCAGAGGATCAGTGGCAGTTGCAGGGGCAGCCGGCCGTAGGCGACGGCACGGGCCGGTACGGAGCGCTGCGACCAGTCCACGGCCATCTTGACGTTGGCCGGGAACACGGCGACGAACAGCCCGGCCGCGGCCAGCGCACCCCACCTGCGGGTGCGGGGCAGCGCGACGGCCGCGCCGATGCCCAGCTCCGCCGCCCCGGAGACCTGCGTCCACAGCCGGGGCGAGCCCGGGAGCTGCGCCGGAACGATGGCATCGAACTGCCGGGGAGCGAGGAAGTGCATCGTGCCCGACCCGATGAGGAGGGCAGCGAGTGCCGCTGCGGGGCGGGGGCGTCGAAGGATCACGAGCTGATCGTCACACGGGCGGTGCAACCTGCGGTAACGGCGGGGCGCTATCGTCCGCGGCGTGAGCAGAGATCGGCGGCGCCGTTCCATCGCCGAGTCGGCTTTGGTCGGTCCGATCCGGATGCCGGATTCCGGTGTCACCCCGCTGGTGTCGCTGCTGCGCAGGCTCGCCATCGCGATCGGTGCGCTGGTAGCCACCGCGCTGATCGTGTACTTCGGCCGCGACGGCTACCTCGACAACAACAACACCGACGGCATCAGCCTGCTCGACGCCTTCTACTACTCCACGGTGTCGGTGTCGACCACGGGTTACGGCGACATCGTGCCGGTCTCCGACCATGCGCGGCTGCTCACCACGATCTTCGTGACGCCCCTGCGGCTGATCTTCCTCATCACGTTCGTCGGCACCACCGTCGAGCTGCTCACCGAGAGTTCCCGGCAGTCGTTCCGGGTGCAGCGCTGGAGGTCCCGAGTGCGCAACCACACGGTCATCGTCGGTTACGGAACGAAGGGCCGCGCCGCCGTGGACACCCTGCTCGGGGACGGGGCCGAGCCCACGGACATCGTCGTGGTCGACACCGACCGCACGCAGCTCGATGCGGCGTCGGCGCTCGGGCTGGTCACGGTCACGGGCAACGCCACCCGGTCGAGCGTGCTGCGGATCGCCGGTGTGCAGCAGGCGAAGGCGATCGTGGTGGCCACCAACCGCGACGACACCGCCGTGCTCGTCACGCTGACGGCGCGCGAGCTGGCGCCCAACATCCGGATCGTGGCCTCGGTGCGGGAGTCGGAGAACGTGCATCTGCTGCGCCAGTCCGGGGCCACCTCGGTGGTGGTGTCGGCGGAGACGGCGGGCCGCCTGCTGGGTGCTGCCACGATCACCCCGGCCGTCGTCGAGGTGATCGAGGACCTGCTGACGCCCGATGCGGGCTTCGCGATCAGCGAGCGGGAGGTGGAGGAGTCCGAGCTCGGTGGGTCGCCACGGCACCTGCCCGACATCGTGCTCGGCGTGGTGCGCGGCGACGACCTGTACCGGGTGGACGCCTCGGCCGTCGATGCGCTGGAGCGGGGCGACCGGCTGCTCTACGTGCGGAAGGCGAGCCCGGCCGACGACGGCTGAGGGGCGGGCAGCCGGGTTGCAGGAAAGCCACTTTCCTGCAACGTCGTTGCGGCAAAGTGGCTTTCCTGCAACGGGAGACCGCGGGCGGCTCAGAGCGGCAGCGTCAGCTCGAACGCCGCCCCGGCTCCTCCCGGCGGGTCGACGCACCGCAGGTCCCCACCGTGGGCCCGCGCGATGCCGCGGGCGATGGCCAGTCCCAGCCCGGCCCCGCCGTCGTGCGCGGTGCGTGCCTCGTCGAGGCGCACGAGCCGGTCGAAGATCCGTCCGCGGTCGCCGGCGGGCACCCCCGGACCGGTGTCGGTGACCAGCACGCTCGCCATCCGCCCGGCGCCCACCTGCACCGCCACCTGACCGCTCGTCGCGGCGTAGCGCCGCGCGTTGTCGAGCAGATTGGCCAGTACCTGGCCCAGCCGCGCCGCGTCACCCGCGACGGTGACGGCCGCCCCGTCCACCGTGATCGTCCGCTCCGGGTCGAGCAGCCGCACCCGGTCGGCTTCCGCCCGCGCCAGCCCCAGCAGTTCGACGGGCTCGCGCCGCAGCTCGATACCGGCGTCGATGCGGGCCATCGCGAGCAGGTCGTCGACGAGGCGTCCGGCCCGGTGGCTCTCCCGCAGCAGCAACAGGTGCAGGCGTTCCCGCTCGTCGGCGGGCAGCTCCGGCGCCATCGCCGCCTCCGCGACGGCCTGGACGCCTGCCAGTGGCGTGCGCAGCTCGTGGGCGGCGTCGGCGACGAACCGCCGGGTCCGCGCCTCCGACGCGAGCGCCGCCTGCTCCGATCCGCGTGCCTGCCGTTCGGCGCCCTCGAGCTCGTCGAGCATGTCGTCGAACGCGGCGGCGGCCCGCCCGAGCTCGGTGTCGGTGCGGGCCGGAGCGAGCCGGCGGCCGCGGTCGCCGCGGGTGATGGAGCGCGCCAGCGCGGTCATCGCGTCCAGCGGGGCGAGCGCGAACCGGGTGGTGAGCATCGTGACGATCCCGCCGACCGCGAGCGCCCCGATGCTCAGCAGCAGCAGGGTGCGCCGCAGGCGGTCCTGGGCGTCGGTCGTGGGCGCCGCGCTCGCGACGAGCGTGAGCTGGGCACCGTCGTCGAGCGGCTGGCGCAACACCTCGTCGTCGGGTCCGCGGCGCGGTCGGGGCGGCCCGGGATCGTCGGTCGGGTCACCGAACGTGGCGCCGTCGGCGTCCACGATCGCGGCGCGGATCCCCGGGGCCCGCAGCCGGTCGAGGATCTCTGCCTCGCTGTAGCCCTCGGCCTGCAGTGAGGTGGCGATCTGGGCACGCAGGGCCAGCTGGTTGCGCATGTCGACCCGGCTCTGCGCCGCGAAGATGACGTCGGTCAGCACCCCGACGACGATCAGGACCGCCGCCAGCACCAGCATCGACAGCGCCGTGACCCGCGCCCGCAGCGAGTAGCTGCGCAGCCGGCCCGCTTGCGTCATGCGTCGGCCCGCAGGACGTAGCCGAGGCCGCGCACCGTGTGCACCAGCCGCGGTTCGCCGAGCTTGCGCCGCAGTGCCGAGATGTGGACCTCAACCAGGTTCGGGTCGTAGTCGGTGTACCCCCAGACCCGCGTGAGGATCTGTCCCTTGCTGACGACCCGGCCGCGCTGGGCGGCCAGGTAGTCCAGCAGCCGCAGCTCGGTGGCGGTGACGTCGATCGGCACCCCGCCGCGGCGCACGGATCCGGCACCGGCGTCGACGACCAGGTCGCCGACCTCCACGGTGGCCGGCGTGCGCCCCGTGCGCCGCAGCACGGCCGTGACCCTGGCGACGAGCTCGGCCAGCACGAACGGCTTCACGACGTAGTCGTCGGCCCCGCCGTGCAGGCCACGCAGCCGGTCGTCGACGCCGTCGCGGGCGGTCAGCATCACCACACCGGCGTCGCTGTGCTTGCGCACGACGTCCAGCAGCGCGAACCCGTCGCGGCCGGGCAGCATGATGTCGAGGATCACCAGGTCGGGGCGCAGCGCAGCCAGGTCCACCTCGAGCGCCTTGCCGTCCGAACGCCCGGTGGTGGCGTAGCCCGCGGCGGTGAGCCCGGCCAGCACGGCGGCACGGATCGCCTCGGCGTCCTCCACCACCAGCACTCTCGCGGTCACGGCTCCATTGTCGTCCCTCGTGGACGGACCCGCCTGAAGATCGGCTGAAGGTGGCACCCGGTTCAGGTCCCGCTCAGGTGCAGGCGCCAGGCTGGTGGCGTCACACCGTCCGTGAGGAGCACTCGATGACCACGCCCACCCCGCCCGTCACCCCACCGGCTCCCGAGCCGGCCCCGGCGCCGCGGTCCCGGCTGCGCAGCCGCGGTGGGGTGATCGGAGCCGTGGTGATCGCGCTGGTCATCGTGGGGGGCGTGGCGGCGGCGCTGATCATCCCGGGCGGCCCGGGTGGGCGTCCACCCGCACCGGGAGTGGGCCTGTCGAGCGATCTGGGGCCGCTGCGGGGGCCGGAGGGCGGCTCGCCCCGCCCCGGGCCGCCGAAGGGAAGTGGCATCGACGGCTGGCTCGGCAAGGACGCGCTGCTCGCCGGATCGGTCGTGTCGGTCAGTGACGGCACGCTCGTCGTGGCAGTCGACGGTGGCGGGCAGCGCACGCTGAAGGTCGACGACCGCACGCGGGTCCGCGGCGACGGCGCTGCGGCGCTGACCGGGCTCAAGCCCGGTGAGCGGGTGGTCGTGCGGGTCACCGGCACCGGCGACGCGGCCACGGCCGTCTCGGTGATGTCGCCGCAGGCGCGGATCACGGGCACGGTCACGGCGCTCACCGGCGACAGCGCCACGGTGATGGGCATCGACGGCAGGCCGGCCACGGTGAACATCGCGGCGCTGACATCCAAGCCGGCCGTGGGCGACATCGTGATCATCACCGGCACGGTGACGGGCGGCAGCACGATCAAGGCCGAGCAGGTACGGGTGCTGCCGAAGGCGTCGTGAGGGTGGGCCGGCCGCGCGTCCCGGATTGCAGGAAAGCCACTTTCCCGCAACGACGTTGCAGCAAAGTGGCTTTCCTGCAACGGGGCGAGGGGTCGGGGCGCCCCCTCACACCACCCGCACCGTCGGGTCCCGCAACTGCTCCCGCACCGCCGCCGTGGCCGCACCGCGCAGGGCCCCGTCGGCCCCCAGCGTCGAGAGCCGGATCTGCACCGGCCGCGCCGCCACCCGTCCGGAGAGCTCGACGGTGACCGCCTCCAGCAGCGGAGCCCCCAGCCGCGCGTAGAGCCCGCCGAGCACGACAGCGGGCAGGTCCAGCAGGTTCACCGCCCCCGCCAACGCGACGCCCAATGCGCGACCGGCCGTCGCGATCGCCGCAGCCGGCCGGGGCTCACCGCCCCGCGCCACGAGCGCCGCGACATCCGGGACGTCGGCCGCCCGCAGCAGTGCCTCCTGTCCGGCGGCCTGCTCGAGGCAGCCCCGGCCGCCGCAGCTGCACGGCGGCCCGTCCGGATCGACGACGACGTGGCCGATCTCGCCCGCCCGCCCGCCCGGTCCGGCGAACAGCTGCCCGTCGAGCACGATGCCGCCGCCGACCCCGATCTCGCCGGAGACGTGCAGGAAGTCCGCCGGTGCGCCGCCGAACCAGCGTTCGGCGAGCGCCGCGAGGTCGGCCTCGTTGCCCACGCTGACGGGCAGGCCGTCGAACAGGTTCGAGAGCTGATCGCTGACCGCGACGTCGGCCCAGCGCGGCAGGTTGGGGGCGCGCTGCAGCACGCCGTCGTGCCCGACGACGCCCGGCAGCGCCACCGTCACGGCGGCGACGCCGAGCCCGGCCTGCGCCGTCACCTCGACGGCGAGCGCGGCGGCGCGTTCGAGTGCCACCGCCGGTTCCCGATCGCGGTGTTGCGACGGAGCGGTCTGCTGCGCGCGCACCTGCCCGGCCAGGTCCACCACACAGGCGCCGACGTGGTCGACGCCGACCTCCAGTCCCAGCCCGGCCGGTCCGGACCTGTTGAGCTGCAACGGATTCGCCGGCCGGCCGGGTCCGGACGCGGTGGCGCCGAGCTCGGTGAGGAAGCCGCCGAGGAGCAGCTGTTCGACGAGTGACGACACCGTGCTGCGCGTCAGCCCGGTGCGCTGGGCGAGCTGGGCGCGCGAGAGCGGCTCCCGGTCGGCGACCTCACCGAGCACCAGCGCCAGGTTCTGGCGCCGCATGTCGACGCCGCGGGACGCGGTCACGGCATCCGGGTGGCCGTGAGGTCGCGGACCTGCGCGTAGCGGTCGCGTACGGCAGGTGTCGGCTCGGCCCGGAACTCCTCGGTGTCGGCTGCGGCCCACACCGGGGGCGCCGCCGATCCGGCCAGCACCCATGCCGCCTGCCGCGCCGCCCCGTCGGCCACGTACTCGCCGGGTGTGGGACGCAGGACCGGCCGGCCCAGCACCGCAGGCGCGATGGCGGCGACGGCGCCGGAGCGGGCGGCGCCGCCGACCAGGAACGCCCGCTGCACGGTCACCCCGGCCGCCACGATCGCGTCCAGCGCGTCGGCCAGCCCGCACAGCAGCCCCTCGACGGCGGCCCTGGCCAGGTGGGCAGGCGTCGACGTCGCGAGCGTCAGCCCGTGCAGCGCGCCGGTGGCGTCGGGCCGGTTCGGGGTGCGCTCACCCTCCAGGTACGGCACGAGCGCGAGCCCGCCCGCCCCGGCAGGCGCCGAGAGCGCGAGCCGGGCCAGCTCGTCGTGGTCGACGCCCAGCAGCGTGGCCGCGGCGTCGAGCACCCGGGCCGCGTTCAGCGTGCAGACCAGCGGCAGGTGCTCGCCGGTGGCCGAGGCGAAGCCCGCGATGATCGCCGTGGGGTCCGCGGTGGCGACGCTGCTCACCGCCGACACGACGCCGGACGTGCCGAGCGAGACCACGACGTCGCCGGGACCGGCCCCGAGCCCGATCGCGGCACCGGCGTTGTCGCCTGCGCCCGGCCCGAGCAGGACCCCGTCCGGGGTGCGTCCGGCCGACTCCGACGGCCCGAGCACCCGCGGCAGCACGACGTCGGAGCGGCCCAGCCCGAGCTCGAGCAGGTCGAGCCGGTACTCGCCGGTGGCCCCGGAGAAGTAGCCGGTGCCGGACGCGTCGCTGCGGTCGGTGACGAGGTCGGCGAGTTCACCGGTGCCGCGCAGCTTCCACGTCAGCCAGTCGTGGGGGAGGCACACCGCCGCGGTGCGGGCGACGCTGTCGGGCTCGTGGGTGGCCAGCCACCGCAGCTTGGCCACGGTGAACGCCGCGAGCGGGACGCTGCCGACGGCGTCGGCCCACTGCTGCGCGCCGAGCTCGCTGACGAGGTCGGCGGCCGCGGCAGCCGAGCGCGTGTCGTTCCACAGCAGCGCGGGCCGCACGACGTCACCGGCTGCGTCGAGGCAGACCATGCCGTGCTGCTGGCCCGCCACCGACAGCGCCGCGACGTCGCCGAGCCCACCCGCGTCGGCGACAGCCGCCTGCAGCGCGTCCCACCATGCGGCCGGGTCGACCTCGGTGCCGCCCGGGTGCTTGGCGTTGCCGCTGCGCACCAGCGCACCGGTCTCGGCGTCGCGGATCACGACGGTGCAGGACTGGGTCGACGAGTCGACCCCCGCCACCAACATCAGCGCGCCCCCAACACGTGCTCCACCGCCAGCTGGTTCAGCCGCACGTAACCGTAACCGCGCTCGCCCTCCTTGTCGGCGTCGTAGTCCTCGAACGTCGACCGGTCGGCCACCAGGTCGGCCACCGTCTCCCCGACGTTCAGGGTGGGCTTGGCCAGGTCGGCCACGCCTGCCGCCGCGAACGCCTCGATCACCTCGGGGTCGCTGCGGAACGCGGCTGCGCGCTCCTTGAGCAGCAGGTAGGTGCTCATGTTCGCGGCCGCGGACGCCCAGACGCCGTCGACGTCCTCGGTGCGCAGCGGCTTGTAGTCGAAGTGGCGCGGCCCGTCGTAGCGGTTGCCGCCGCCGGGGGCACCGTTCTCGAGCAGGTCGACGGTGGAGAACGCGTTGAGCAGGTCGCCGTGGCCGAAGACCAGGTCCTGGTCGTACTTGATGCCGCGCTGGCCGTTGAGGTCGATGTGGAACAGCTTGTTCGCCCACAGCGCCTGCGCGATGCCGGCCGTGTAGTTGAGCCCGGCCATCTGCTCGTGCCCGACCTCGGGGTTGATGCCCACGATGTCGCCGTGCTCCAGCTCCGCGATGAACGCGAGCGCATGGCCGAGCGTGGGCAGCAGGATGTCGCCGCGCGGCTCGTTCGGCTTGGGCTCGATGGCGAAGCGGATGCCGTAGCCCTGCTCCTTGACGTACGCGGCGAGCAGGTCGATGCCCTCGCGGTAGCGGTCGAGCGCGGCCTGGATGTTCTTGCCGGAGTCGACCTCGGCGCCCTCGCGGCCGCCCCAGAACACGTACGTGGATGCGCCGAGCTCGGCGGCGAGGTCGAGGTTGCGCAGCACCTTGCGCAGCGCGAACCGGCGCACGCCGCGGTCGTTGCTCGTGAAGGCGCCGTCCTTGAAGACGGGGTGGGTGAACAGGTTGGTGGTCATCATCGGCACGACGAGGCCGGTCTCGTCGAGCGCCGCCCGGAAGCGTGCGATCAGGCGGTCGCGCTCGGTGGCATCGGTGCCGAACGGGATCAGGTCGTCGTCGTGGAACGTGACGCCGTAGGCGCCGAGGTCCGAGAGCCGGTGCACGGACTCGACGGGGTCGAGCGCGGGGCGGGTGGCGTCGCCGAACGGATCGCGGGCGGGCCAGCCGACCGTCCAGAGTCCGAAGCTGAAGCGGTCCTCGCGGGTCGGCTGTGCCATGGTGGCCCCTTAATTTGTTCAGACACCGTACTAACTAGTCCACGGTAGCGTGCCGTCCGTGCGTCTGGCTACGTGGAACGTGAACTCCGCCCTCTCCCGGCTCCCGCGGCTGCTGCCGTGGCTCGACGAGCGCGCGCCCGATGTCGTGTGCCTGCAGGAGACGAAGCTGTCCGACGAGGCCTTCGCCGAGGCCTTCGCCGAGCCGCTGACCGAGCGGGGCTACGCGGTGGCCCACTTCGGTGAGGGCCGCTGGAACGGCGTCGCGCTGCTGTCTCGCGTCGGGCTCGACGACGTGGTGCGCGGGCTGCCCGGTGAGCCGCACTTCCCGGCGCCCGACTCGCCCGGTGAGGCCCGCGCCGTCACCGCCACCTGCGGCGGCCTGCGCGTCACATCGGTGTACGTGCCCAACGGTCGCACCCCGGACGACCCGCACTACGCCTACAAGCTGGAGTGGCTCGCGGCGCTGCAGGAGTCGGTGGTGGAGCCGGCCACCACGATCATCGCGGGCGACGTGAACATCGCGCCCACCGACGACGACGTCTGGGACATCGGGCAGTTCGTCGATTCCACGCACGTGACACCCGCCGAGCGCGGGGCGCTCGAGAAGATCAAGGGACTCGGCCTGCACGACGTGGTGCGCGACCGCTGGCCGTCCGACCGCGTCTTCAGCTACTGGGACTACCGCGCCGGCCGGTTCCACCAGGACAAGGGCATGCGGATCGACCTGGTACTGGCCGGCAACGATCCGGCCGGGCGCGTGCAGGCCGCCTGGATCGACCGCAAGGCGCGCAAGGGCACGGGCCCGAGCGACCACGCACCCGTGATCGTCGACTTCGACACCGCGCCCGACGGCGACATCGGCCCGGTCGTGCCGCCACCGTCGGCGCCGGCGAAGCGGCCCGGGCGCGCGTAGGCGCGACGTCGCGCCCCGCGACGTCAGGAGGGACGCCCTGCTGACACTGGACGTCAGGAGGGACGCCCTCCTGCGCATCCGGCGCACCGTGTGACATGGCAACCTTGTCCGGTGAGCACCGCATCGAGCATTCCCGAGGCCATCCCTGAGGCCATCGCCGTCCGCGAGGCAGCCGAGCGCGCCGCCGCGGCCGCCCCGGGCGTGCGGGCCGCGGGTGGCCCGGCCATCGACGCCGCCCTGCGCACCGCGGCCGAGCTGTTGCGCGAGCACGCCGAGGCCCTGCTCGCCGCCAACGCCGCCGATGTCGCCACCGCCGAGCAGGGTGGCATGGCCGCAGGCCTGCTCGACCGGCTGCGGCTCACACCCGAGCGGCTCGCCGAGATGGCCCACCAGCTCGAGGTACTCGCCGCGACGCCGGAGCCGCCGCTGCAGCACGCGGTCCGCACGCTGGACTCGGGGGAGCGGGTCTTCGAGCGCCGCGTCCCGGTCGGGGTCATCGGGGCGGTCTTCGAGGCGCGGCCCAACGTCACCGTGGACGTCGCCTCGCAGGTGCTCAAGGCCCGCAGCGCCGCCGTGCTGCGCACCGGGGCGGCGGCGCTGGGCAGCGCCCGCGCGCTCGTCGAGCTGGTGATCGCGCCCGCGCTCGCACGCCACGGCATCCCCGAGGGCGCGGTGCAGCTCGTGCCCACGCCCGGTCACGCCGGCGCGGACGCGCTGGTCGGCCTGCCCGATCTCGTGCCGCTCGTGGTCGTGCGTGGCAGCGGCGATGTCACGCGTCGGCTCTCCGCGCTGGGTGCGGCGGCGGGTACCCGCGTGCTCGCCCACGCCGACGGCGGCGGCGTGCTCTACCTGGACGCGAGCGCCGACGAGGCCACCGTCGAGCGGCTGGTCACCGAGGGCACCGACCGGCTCGGCGTCTGCAACCGGCTCAACCTGCTGCTCGTCGACGCCCCGGCCTACGACCGGTTGTGGCCGGTGGCGGAGAAGGCGCTGCGCGCGGGCGGCATCACCCCGAGCCTGGCCCCGCACGCCCACCCACTCGGCCACGAGTGGGCGCTCGACTCAGGGGCCGAAGCCCACGTCACCGTTGCCACGGTCGCCGGCCCGGTGGACGCGGCGCTCACCGCGGCCCGTGAGACGTCCGGGCTGGCGGCCACCGTCTGCGCTGCCGACGAGGACGCCGCCACGGCGTTCATCGACGCCTACACCGGCACGGGGGTGTTCTGGAACGCCACCACCCGCCTGCTCGACGGCTACAAGCTGCTGGGCCTGCCGGAGACGGGCATCAACGTCGACCACACGCCCGGTCCCCGCGGGCCGGTGACGTACCTGGACCTGACCCTGCGCCAGTTCGTGGTGCTGCCGCCGGCCTGACTCCCGTTGCAGGAAAGCCGTCATGGCCGGAGGCCGCCATGAAGGATGAGAATCGGCGCTCTCGGGTGCGGTTGGGCAGTGTGCCCCGGCTTCAGGGCGCCCTCGCCGGGCGGGCAGATCAACAGGAGGGCACAACTGGGGTGATCAACGCCTACTGGTTCGGTGGTGACCATGAGCCTGTGGGCGTTGATCTTCGTGCCGGTGGTCGAGCGCGCACTGGCTCATGATCCAACCGGAACCTGTGGGCGTTGACCACTCGCCCGGCGCGGCAGGCTCTCGCAACGGGGCCGGCGCGGGGGCGTCGGATGCGCCTGACAGCCACTATCCCGCAACGACGTTGCAGGAAAGTGGCTTTCCTGCCATTGCTGCGCAGCGCCCGATCACCCGCCCGCCCGCACCTCCCGCGCCGTGCACCCGAACCGGGCCCGGAAGGCCCGGCTGAAGTGCGAGGCGTCGACGAATCCCCAGGCGAAGGCGAGGTCGCTGATCGTGCGGTGGCGCAGCGTCGGATCGCACAGGTCGGCGCGCACCGCGTCGAGTCGCTGCGCCCAGATCCACTCCGCGATCGAGGTGGGTTCGCCCGCGAACGCCCGGTGCAGCGTGCTCACCGAGGTGTGCAGCTGTGCCGCGATCGCCGCCACCGTCAGCCCGGGGTCGCGCAGGTGCGCGCGGCCCACCGCCTTGACCTGCTCGCGCCGCGCCGCCAGCGACGGCTCGGGCACCGGCTCGTCGGCGGCGAGCGAGCTCAGCCCGGCCACGACGATGTGCTCGACGCTCTGCGCGACGGCGGCGGCCGCTGCGGGTTCGAGCACGGCGATGTCGGCCGCGAGCGTGCGGATCATCTCGATCATCAGGTGGCCGGCACCGCGGGCGCCGCGCACGCTGCGCGCGGTGAGAGCGGGGGCGCCGCGCAGCTGCGAGCGCAGCGTCGGGCCGGGCAGCATGAGCACGTACTGCTGGAAGTCGCCGTCGAAGCGCAGCGCGTAGGGGCGGGTGGAGTCGTAGAGTGCGAAGTCGCCGGGGTGCAGCTCGGCCGTGCGGTCGTCCTGCGAGATCAGTCCGACGCCGCGGGTCTGGATGCTCACCAGGAAGTAGTCCTCAGCGGTGGCCGCGATGAGCGACGGCGTGCGCCGCACGTGTTGCGCCGTGGCCGTGACCTGGGAGAGCTCCAGGGTGGCGAGCGAGTCGACCTTGATGTCGCCCACGACGTCGGAGCCGGGCGCCTCGCAGGTGAGCTGCACGTAGGCCGCGGAGACGGCGTGGTTCCAGTAGTCCAGCCGGTCGCATGCGTCCACCTCGTCGGTGGTGAGCAGGCGCGGCATGCACCGACGGTAGGGACACCGCCTCCACCAGGCAAGACGTTGCTCCGCAGAGTCAAAGAGAACGACACGCACGGACCAGCGCCGGCCGGCCGGGGCCGCGACGCTGGCACCCATGAGCATCCAGCACCCCACGTTCCGCGCGGCGGCCGTGCAGGCCGCCCCCGAGTTCCTCGACCTCGACGCCGGTGTCGACAAGGCGATCGCATTGATCGCCGAGGCCGCCGCCAACGGCGCCAAGCTGATCGGCTTCCCGGAGACCTGGCTGCCCGGCTACCCGTGGTTCATCTGGCTGGACTCGCCCGCGTGGGGCCTGCAGTTCTTCCAGCGCTACCACGACAACTCGCTGCAGTACGGCACGCCGCAGGCGGAGAAGCTCGCCGCGGCCGCCCGCCAGCACGACATCACCGTCGTGATGGGCCTGTCGGAGCGCCAGGGCGGGAGCCTCTACATCGCGCAGTGGATGATCGGCCCCGACGGCGAGACGATCGCGAAGCGCCGCAAGCTCAAGCCCACCCACGTCGAGCGCACCGTCTACGGGGAGGGTGACGGCAGCGACCTCACCGTCTACGACACCCCGCTGGGCCGCCTCGGCGGGCTGTGCTGCTGGGAGCACCTGCAGCCGCTGTCGAAGTACGCGATGTACGCCCAGGACGAGCAGGTGCACGTCGGGGCGTGGCCGAGCTTCTCGGTCTACCGCGGCGGCGCGTACGCGCTCGGCCCGGAGGTCAACACCGCCGCCAGCCGGGTCTACGCGGTCGAGGGTGGCTGCTTCGTGATCGCCCCCTGCGCCACGGTCTCGCCGGAGATGATCGACCTGCTGTGCACCGACGACACCAAGCGGGCGCTGCTGCTGCCCGGTGGTGGGTTCGCCCGCATCTACGCACCCGACGGCCAGCAGATGCACGAGTCGCTCGCGGAGGACGAGGAGGGCATCGTCTACGCCGACCTGGACCTCGGCATGATCTCGCTCGCCAAGGCCGCCGCCGACCCGTCGGGCCACTACGCGCGGCCCGACGTCTACCGGCTGCTGCTCAACAAGACCCCTGGCGACCGTGTCGTCCCGTTCGCCGCCCCCGGTGTGGAGATCGGCGGCGAGATCGAGCCGGTCGCGGCGCAGCGGGCGAGCGTCTGATGGAGTCGGCGATCCCGGGTCACCTGGTCGTCGAGCGCTCCCGCCACCGCCGCGTCCCCGACGACTACGCGCCGCCGTACCCGTCGTTCGTGGCCCGGTCCTCGACCGCGGTGCAGCAGGTCGTGATGGCCTACCTGGGGCTGCAGTTCACAGGGGAGCAGCCGGCGCTCACCGCGCTCGATGCCGCGTTCGACGCACCGGACGGGCCGGGCCACCACGACCGCGCCCGCCGGGAGGGCCCGGACGGCACCACCGAGATCGTCTCGATCGCCTACTGGGACGACCCCGCGGCCTTCGACCGCTGGTTCGCCGCCCACCGGGAGGTGTGGCTCGGGGACGCCGCGCGCGACGGCAACGGCCGCTGGGCGGAGATCCTGCGCCCGACCGTGGAGGAGCACGAAACGCTGTTCTCCTCGCTCGGGCGGCCCGAGGGCGTCGCGGTCATCGCCGACGGGCTCAGCGGCGAGATCCAGGAGCACGCCTACTGGGGCGGGATGCGCGACCGCATCCCGGCGTCGCAGACCGACGCGATGGCCCCTGCGGGGGAGCCGGTCGTGGAGCGGGACGGCGGCCGCGTCCGGGTCCGCCCGGCCGACGGTGCCTGCCTGATCCGCTCCGGCCAGGACTGGACCGACACCGACGGCGACGAGCGCCGCATGTACCTCGACGACGTCGAACCGGTGCTGCGCGCCGGGATGGACTTCCTGACCGCCGAGGGGGCCGCGATCGGCTGCTGGTCCAACCGCTACCTCACGGTGGTCGAGGACGGCGTGGCGGTTGACCGGACGTTCGGGCTGAGCTGGTGGCGCAGCCTGGCGGCACTGGAGCGGTGGGCGGAGTCGCACCCGACGCACGTCGCGATCTTCGGGGCGGCGATGAAGTACTTGATGACGATGGGTCCGGCCGCGCGGCTGCGGCTCTACCACGAGGTCTCCGTCGCCACGGCCGACGAGCAGTACTTCGAGTACGTCGACTGCCGGGAGGGCACCGGCCTGGCCGGCTGACCGGCGCGCCCTCGCCCCGACTGCAGCATGGTGGCCATCCCAGCGTCAGATCGCAGGATGGCCACCATGCTGCGATCCCGAGGTGCCGTATTCCGCGATGCTCCGATCCTCACACGGGCGCCTCAGGGCCCGGTCCGCACGAGCGCGCACCGTCCACCGCGGACTAGATTCGGTTCCGTGCCAGTCGAACTGCATCGGGCGACCCTCCCCAACGGGATGCGCGTCCTGATCGTCCCCGATCCCGCTACCCCCGTCGTCGGCGTCGCGGTGCACGTCGACGTCGGGTTCCGTTCCGAGCCCGAGGGCCGCACCGGTTTCGCGCACCTGTTCGAGCACCTGATGTTCCAGGGCAGCGAGAGCCTCGAGAAGCTGGCGCACTTCCGCCACGTCCAGGGCTCCGGCGGGGTCTTCAACGGCTCCACCCACCAGGACTACACCGACTACTTCGAGGTGCTCCCGGCCGCCGCGCTCGAGCGCGCGCTCTTCCTGGAGGCCGACCGGCTGCGGGCTCCCAAGCTGACCGTCGAGAACCTGCGCAACCAGGTCGACGTCGTCAAGGAGGAGATCCGGCTCAACGTGCTGAACCGGCCCTACGGCGGGTTCCCCTGGATCCTGCTGCCGCCGGTCCTCTACGACACGTTCCCCAACGCCCACAACGGCTACGGCGACTTCTCCGAGCTGGAGCAGGCCTCGCTCGAGGACGCCGCGGCGTTCTTCGACACCTACTACGCACCGGGCAACTCCCAGGTCACTGTGGCCGGCTACCTCGACGTCGACGAGACGATGCGGCTGGTCGAGAAGCACTTCGGGGACATCCCGGCCCGGGCCACCCCGACGCGGCCGTCGTTCTTCGAGCCCGTGCCCGGCGCCGAGCGGCGCCAGTCGGTCACCGATGCCCATGCCCCGCTGCCCGCGCTCGCCATCGGCTACCGGCTGCCCGATCCCGCCGCCGACCTCGACGCCTACCTCGGCCACGCGCTGCTGGGCTCCGTGCTCGGCGACGGCGAGGCGGCCCGGCTGCAGCGCAGGCTCGTGCACGCCGACGGGCTCGTCACCGACATCTCGGCGGGGGCCGGCCTGATGGGCTCGCTCGACGCCCGCGATCCCGACACGTTCACGATCACCGCGGTGCACCCGGGTTCGGTCGATCCGGACCGCGTTCTCGCCGCCGTCGACGAGGAGCTCGACAAGCTCGCCGCCGAGGGCCCCAGCCCCGACGAGCTGGAGCGCCAGGTGGCGCGCTGGTCGGCCGGGCTGCACCAGGAGAACGACCGCGTCATGCACCGCATGCTCGGACTCGGCGCCCGCGAGCTGCTCTACGGCCGCGCGGAGATCGCCGTCGAGCTGCCCGACCGGCTCGCCGCCGTCACCCCGCAGCAGGTGCGTGCCGCCGCCGCGGCGCTGCGGTCCGCGGGGCGGGGCGTGCTGCTGGTCGAGCCGAGTTCGAAGCAGGGCCCGGACGAGGAAGGCACGGAATGACCCGCACAGCCGACGAGATCGGCCGCACCGAGACCGGTCCGCGTCCGCTGCCGGAGCTCGGCCCCACCCGGGCCGTGCCGCTGCCCGACGTCGAGGACCGCACGCTGGCCAGCGGTCTGCGGGTGCTCGCCGCCCGCCGCGCCGTCGTCCCGATGGTGGAGCTGCGGCTGCGCGTCCCGTTCGCGGGCGACGCACCGGAGCACCCGGCCGTCGCGGAGCTGCTCTCGGCCACGCTGCTCACCGGCACGCCCACCCGCGACCGCGTCGCGATCGATGACGAGCTCGCCGCCGTCGGCGCCGATCTCGGCGTGAGCGTCGACCCGGAGCGCCTCGTCGTCAGCGGCTCGGGACTGGCCGAAGGGCTGGGCGTCGTTCTCGAGGTGCTCGCCGACGTGCTCGTGGCGGCCACGCACCCCGACGCCGAGGTGGCCCGCGAGCGCGAGCGGCTCGTCGAGCGGATCACCGTGGCCCGGTCGCAGCCGCGCACGGTGGCCCGCGAGGCGTTGCAGCGCAAGCGCTTCGGTGATCACCCGATCACGCGGGAGATGCCGACGGAGGCCGAGGTCGCCGCCGTCACCGCCGAGCAGGTGCGCGCGCTGCAGGCCGCGGCGCTGGTGCCGCGCGGTTCGATCCTCACGCTCGTGGGCGACATCGACCCCGTCGCCGCCATCGAGCAGGTCGAGAAGCAGCTGGCGGCCTGGACGTCCGACGCGGTCGCCCAGGAGCTGTCGGCACCGCCCGCGCCGGTCGCGGGTGACCTGACGCTGGTGCACCGGCCGGGATCGGTGCAGTCGCAGCTGCGCCTGTCGGCACCGGCGCTGCGCCGCCAGGATCCCCAGTACGCGGCTCTGCAGCTGGCCAACCTCGTCTTCGGCGGCTACTTCTCCTCCCGCTGGATGGAGAACATCCGCGAGGACAAGGGCTACACCTACGGCGCCCACTCGGGCACCGAGTTCATCCCGGGCGGCGCGGTGCTGGGCGTCGACACCGATGTCGCCAGCGACGTCACCGCGGCGGCGCTGCTGGAGACCCGCTACGAGCTCGGGCGGCTCACGGCGGTGCCACCGACCGCGGCCGAGGTCGACGCGGCGCGCTCGTACGCCGTCGGCTCGCTACTGATCTCGCTCGACAACCAGGGCGGGCTGGCGTCCACCATCACCGCACTGGCCGCCGACGGGCTCGGCATCGACTGGCTGCGCGCGCACCCGGCGCGGCTCGAGGCCGTCACGGTCGAGCAGGTGGCGGCCGCGGCGCTGCTGTTCTTCGCACCGAGCGCGTTCACCGGCGTCGTCGTCGGCGACGCCGACGTGATCGGCGCGGGACTGCGGGCTCTCGGCGGGATCAGCGCGTCGTGACGTCATTCCACCTGGTCAAGCCGCCAGTGCTCTCGCGCACCGCGGTGCTGCGTGACGAGATGATCCGCGTCGATGCCGAGCGCCAGCTCAAGTGCTGGCCCTCGGCGCAGCTCGTGGTGGTCGACGACAAGGGGCGCACGCCCGTGTCGTGGTCCGACGACGGGGTCGCGCACCTGCGCACCCGGCCCAGCAGCGGCGAGGCGCCGCCCACCGATGCGGTGCTGCTCGGCGAGACCGACGGCGTCGCCTACTGGGCGGTGCGCGGTGAGGTCGACCTCGTCGGCGGCGACGACCCGTCGGAGTGGGAGGACCTGCGCACCACCGGCGCGGTGCTCGACGACCTCGGTGCGGGGCTGTTCACCGGCGCCGTCGCCGTGCTGAACTGGCACGACGCCGCGCAGTTCTGCGGGCGTGACGGCTCGCCGACGCATCCGGCCAACGCCGGCTGGCACCGGGTCTGCGAGGCGTCCGGGCACGAGGACTACCCGCGCACCGACCCGGCCGTCATCTGCCTGGTGCACGACGGCGCCGACCGCGTCCTGCTCGCCCGCCAGCCGATCTGGCCCGCGCGGCGCTTCTCGGTGCTCGCCGGCTTCGTCGAGGCGGGGGAGTCGCTCGAGGCGTGCGTGGCGCGCGAGATCCACGAGGAGGTCGGCGTCCGGGTCACCGACATCGGCTACCTCGGCAGCCAGGCCTGGCCGTTCCCGCGGTCGCTGATGGTCGGGTTCCACGCGCAGGCCGACCCGGCGGAATCACTCGTCCCGGCCGACGGCGAGATCGAGGAAGCGATGTGGGTGACGCGCGCGGAGCTGCGGGCGGCACTCGCGGCAGGCGACTGGAGCGAGCGCGACGAGGCACTCCCGCTCCTGCTACCCGGCCCGGTGAGCATCGCGCGCTCGATGCTCGACAGCTGGGCCGCCCTCAGCTGACGCACACCGTGAGGGCCTGACGCACATCGTTGACGGTGTGCGTCAGCCCCTCACGCTATGCGTGAGTGGGTTATCCACAGGATGTCGATCATGCGATTGCTGCGGTCGCCTTCGCCTTGGACGCTTTTGTCGTGGAAACTCCGCCGCTCACGCTCCGGCCATGGCTCCTGGCCGCCGGGTACTCCGACGATGAAGTGAAAGGCATGCTGCGCGAGCGGCGGTTGTCGCCGATTCGGCGGGGCGCCTACCTCGCGGGTCCACCGCCGGATCGTCTCGCCGACCGCCATCTCCTCCGGGTCTTCGCGGCCGCGGAAATGCTCGGTCCGGAGGCGGTGTTCAGCCATGCCTCCGCGGCCCTCCTGCACGGCCTGCCCGACTGGGGACTGCCGCTGCGTCGCGTTCATGTCACACGGTCGCGCGGATACGGCGGCCGTCGGGGCCGTGAGGTTCATGTGCACGTGGCGACGTTGCAGGCCGACGAGGTCGTGCAGCGGGGCGGGCTGTGGGTCACCTCGGCCGGGCGGACGGTGGTGGACGTCGCGCGGACGGTGCCGTTCGAGCAGGCGGTGGTCACGGCGGACGCGGCACTCGCCACCGGGAAGGTCGACCGCGCTGCACTCGACGTGGCGCTGCACGCCGTGGTCGGCTGGCCCGGTGCCCCGGCCGCCCGGCGAGCACTCGCCTTCGCGGACGCGGGCGCCGAGAGCGTCGGTGAGTCCCGCAGCCGTGTCGCGATCAACAAGGCCGGCCTGCCCCCGCCTGTGCTGCAGTGGGAGGTGCGAGATCAACAGGGTGTCTCGCACTGGGTCGATTTCGGCTGGCCGGAGTTTCGGACCGTCGGCGAGTTCGACGGGCAGATCAAGTACGGCAGGTTGTTGCGCCCCGGTGAGGAACCCGGCGATGCGGTCTTTCGGGAGAAGGTGCGCGAGGACGAGATCCGGGCAACCGACCTCGGAATGGTCCGCTGGATCTGGGACGACCTGGCGGACTTCGCACCGGTCGCCGCGAGGTTGCGTGAGCGTTTCCGCTCACGCACATCATGAGGGGGTCGCGCACACTGTTGACGGTGTGCGCTACCCCCTCATGGTGTGCGTCAGGCGGCGAGCTTCGCCTGCACCTCACGGAGGCTCGGGTTGGTGGCCGTCGACTCGTCGGGGAACAGCACCACCGGCACCGTCTGGTTGCCGCCGTTGACGCTCTCGACGAACTTCGCCGCGTTCGGATCGCGCTCGATGTCGATCTCGCGGTAGCTGATGCCGGCCTGGTCCATCTGCAGCTTGAGCCTGCGGCAGTAGCCGCACCACGTCGTCGAGTACATCGTCACCTGTGCCATGCACGCCTCAACCACCGGGATGGCGTCGCTCTTCCCGTCGGTCCGGGGTGTCAGGATGAGGCGGTGCACGCGCCGACGATCGAAGCCCCGGAGTCCGGCCTCGACGAGGAGCAGCTCGCCGCCGTGATGGCCCCGCGGGGCCCGGTCTGCGTGCTGGCAGGCGCCGGCACCGGCAAGACGCGCACCATCACCCGGCGCATCGGTCACCTCGTGCGCACCGGGCACGTCGCGCCGGGGCAGGTGCTGGCCGTCACGTTCACGGCACGGGCCGCGGGGGAGATGCGCACCCGGCTGCGCGCGCTGGGCGTCGGCGGGGTGCAGGCGCGCACCTTCCACGCAGCGGCGCTGCGGCAGCTGCGGTACTTCTGGCCGCGGGTCGTCGGCGGTCCCCAGTGGCAGCTGATCGACGGCAAGCTGCGCATCGTCGGGCAGGCCGCCTCGCGGCTCAAGCTGGGCACCGACGCCGCGTCACTGCGCGACTTCGCCGGGGAGATCGAGTGGGCCAAGGCCACGCTCATCACCCCCGATCAGTACCCGGTGGCCGTCGCGAAGCTGCGCCGCGACACCCCGGGCCCCGCGGAGCAGGTGGCCGCCGTCTACGCCGGTTACGAGGCGCTCAAGAACCGCGCCGAGATGCTCGACTTCGACGACCTGCTGCTGCACACCGCGGGTGCGCTGGAGGAGCACGGCGCCGTTGCCGAGGAGTTCCGCGACCGCTACCGCTGCTTCGTCGTCGACGAGTACCAGGACGTCACGCCGCTGCAACAGCGCGTGCTCGACGCCTGGCTCGGCGGTCGCGACGATCTCACCGTGGTCGGCGACGCCAACCAGACGATCTACACGTTCGCCGGCGCCACGCCCAAGCACCTGCTGGAGTTCCCGCGCCGCTATCCCGAGGCCGTGGTGGTGCGGCTGCAGCGCGACTACCGCTCCACCCCGCAGGTGGTGGCCACCGCCAACACGCTCATCGGCGCCGCTCGCGGGCGGGTCGCCGGCAGCCGCCTGCAGCTCATCGGGCAGCTCGAGCCCGGCCCCGAGCCCGATTTCACCGAGCACGACGACGAGGTGGCCGAGGCCGTCGACGTCGCGGCGCGGATCCGCAGGCTGATCGCCGACGGCACGCCGGCCAGCGAGATCGCGGTGCTGTTCCGGATCAACGCGCAGTCCGAGGCCTACGAGCAGGCGCTCACCGACGCGGGCATCCCGTACCAGGTGCGGGGCGGCGAGCGGTTCTTCCAGCGGCCCGAGGTGCGCCGGGCCATGATCGCGATCCGGGCGGCGGGCACCGCTGCCGCCCCACTCGTCGACGCCGTGCGCATGGTGCTGGCCCCGATCGGTCTCACCCCGGATCCGCCCGGCGGCGCCACCCAGCGCACCCAGTGGGAGTCGCTGCTGGCGATCGTCGAACTGGCCGAGGAGCTCCTCGCCGTCGAGCCGGCGGCCGACCTGCCCCGCTTCGCCGCCGAGCTCGACGCGCGCGCCGACGCCGCCCACCCACCCACGGTCCAGGGCGTCACGCTCGCATCGCTGCACGCGGCGAAGGGGCTGGAGTGGGATGCGGTGTTCCTCGTCGGGCTCGTCGACGGCACGCTGCCCATCCAGCACGCCGACGGCGACGAGCTCGCCATCGAGGAGGAGCGCCGGCTGCTCTACGTCGGCGTCACGCGGGCCCGCCGCCGGGTGCAGCTGTCGTGGGCGCTGAGCAGGCAGCCGGGCGGCGCCCGCCGCAGGCGGCGCAGCCGATTCCTGTACGGGTTGATCCCGGAGCGTCACCCAGCGTCACGCATTGCCGGCGATGCCGGGCGCAATGCCGTGAAGCCGCGCTGCCGGGTCTGCGGTTCGCCCCTGGTCGGCACCGATGCCATGAAGCTGCGACGGTGCGGCGATTGTCCGTCCGATGTGGACGTCGAGCTGCTCGACCGGCTGCGTGAGTGGCGTGCTGGCGTGGCCAAACAGCAGCAGGTGCCCACCTACGTGGTGTTCACCGACTCCACACTCACGGCCATCGCCGAGCACCGGCCCGTCGATCGTGCAGCTCTCGTGACCATTCCGGGTATTGGCGCGCGCAAGCTCGACAGGTATGGTCCAGACGTCCTCGCGCTCGTCTCCGACGACGCAGAGTGATTGATCAGAGAAGTACCGCTTAAATAGGTTGTGCAGCCGCCACGGTGTGCATAGCGTGAGTCCGGACGGACTCACCAGGCCCGTCTCCACCGCGCCGAGACCCTCGAAGGGGGTGCTCAAAGTGATCACGAAGTCGAACTCCGCCGAAGTGCCCACGGGCACCCGCACGCGAGTGATCTCTGTCGTGGGGATGTACGCGCATGCATGGCGACCGTCCGAGGTCATCCTCGGCGGTTTCCTGGTCACCGATAACAGCACAAGTGTGTCCGCAGCCGAAGAGTGTCGCCTTTTATAGGCGACACGCCACCGGCGCCAGAACCAAGGCCGCGGACCCCTAACCGGGATTCGCGGCCTTTTTTGTTTGTCCTGCCTGATCACCCAGGAGGTAGAAGTGCTAGTCCGATCAGTTCCGTTGGACGGCGGAGCGATCAGTCCAGAACAGTTCGGCAGCGACAGCGCCGGACTGGGGTCCCTGCTCGACGCGGCACCCCGCGCCGGCCTGGACCTGCCGTGTCGTTCCGGCGACGCCGACCTGTGGTTCGCCGAGGCTCCCCAGGAGCTGGAGCGGGCCAAGTCGCTGTGCGGTTCCTGTCCTATCCAGGCCGAGTGCCTGGCCGGCGCGGTGCGCCGGGAGGAGCCGTGGGGCGTCTGGGGCGGCGAGATCTTCGAGCGTGGGGCCGTGATCCCGCGCAAGAGGCCTCGTGGCCGGCCGAGCAAGGCAGATCTCGCCCGTGACCGGGCGTTCGCCGCGATCGTGTCCGCCTGATCGTTCGATCCCACCGACCAGACAACTTCGAGGAGACCGATTTCTGTGAATGAGCCGATGTTCATCCCCAGCCTTGCCGCCGCACCCACTCCGCTCGTCCGCCACCGCGAAGGAAACGCAATGTTGCTCCATGAAGCCCTGGCAAGATCTCGACAGAGAGAAGCTGAACAAGTAGCCCGGGAGCACGCCCGAGCCCGCAGCCTGACCGCAGGCCGTGGCTGGGCGATGCTCGCCGGGTTCGCCGCCCGGCGCGCCGACCGTGCACGCGCGATCGCCGCCTCGGCCCCACCTTCCGCGGTTTCCTGGTAACGGATCGCCGGTAGGTGCGAAGGCGCGGCGCCGTCTGAGTGCGCCGCCCCGGCGCGGCGGCGTCCCCGGGTGTTTCTCCACGGCCCGGGGGCGCCGTCGGCGTCCGCCCGAACGAACGGCACTCCCGCCATCGGCGGGAGTGCCGTTTGGTGTTACTGAGGGTGCCGCTCAGTTGCGCCGGTCGGCCGCGTCGTCGTCAGGGTCGAAGACCCAGGGCTGCCAGTGGCGCACGATCCCGCGCAGCGAGACGTCGGCGTCGAGCTGGCACAGCACGCCGAGTGTGCCCATCGTGACGCGGTGCACCAGCAGGTACTGCGGGGGCAGGTTGAGCTCGCGACCGGTGTGGAACTGCGGGCTGCGCAGATCGCCGACGCGCTCGGCCTGGCGCTGCAGCCAGCGCCGGTTGAACCGGAACGTCTCCGAGCGCAGCGGTTCGGTGAACGGCGCCAGGTACGCCAGCGCGTCCTCGCCGGTCATCTCCGACTGCTGCAGGACGAAGCCCTCGGACCGCATCAGCCGGATCAGGTCGTCGGGACGGTCGGCGAGCGCGAGCCCCGTCATGATCGACAGTGGCCGCGGCAGCCCGTCCGGGAGGCGCGCGACAGCGCCGAAGTCGATGACCATCAGCCGCCCGTCGGGCAGGACCTGGAAGTTGCCGGGGTGCGGATCGGCGTGCAGCAGCCCGACCCGGGCGGGTGCGGAGTAGTGGAACTCGGCGAGCAGCGCCGCGGCGGCGTCGCGCTCGGCCTGCGTGCCGTCGCGGATGACGTCGGACAGCTTGCGCCCGGTGACCCACTCGGTGACCATCGCCCGCGGCGCCGACGCCACGACGCTCGGAACCCTGACCTTCTCGTCGTCGGCGAACGCGGCAGCGAACGCGCGCTGGTTGTCGGCCTCGTCGCGGTAGTCGAGCTCCTCTTCCATGCGCTCGCGCAGCTCGTTGATCAGTGGCTTGATCTCCAGCCCCGGCACGAGCGGCTGGATCAGCCTGCTCATCCTCGAGAGCTGGCGCAGGTCGGAGCGCAGCGCTTCCTCGGCACCGGGGTACTGGACCTTGACCGCCACCTCGCGCCCGTCGCGCCACACCGCACGGTGGACCTGACCGATGCTCGCCGCGGCGGCGGGCACCTCGTCGAACTCGAGGAACCGGGAACGCCAGCCGCGGCCGAACTGCTCGGCAAGCATGCGGTGCGTCTCGGCGGTCGGCATGGGGGGTGCCGCGGACTGCAACTTGACCAGTGACTCGCGAAACGGTGCCGCGAACTCGTCGGGGATGGCGGCCTCGAACACCGAAAGGGCCTGGCCGAACTTCATGGCCCCACCCTTGAGCTCCCCGAGCACCGCGAACAGCTGCTCGGCGCTCTTGGCCATGAGCTGGGCGGAGATCTCGTCGCGATCACCGCCCACCAGCTTGCGGCCCCAGCCCGCCGCAGCTCGGCCGGCCACACCCAACGGGAGGCTGGCGAGCTTCGCTGTGCGTGCCGCGGTACGGCGCGGGATATCGGTCACGACGTGTCCCCGATGGCACGTGGCAGTTCCGCAAGCTCGTTCACCCCGTAATTGTGTCCCCTTGGTGCCGCTCCGCGCTCGTGACTACCCCGTGGCGCATCCCACCGAGTCGGATCTGAACACTCCTGGACGTCATCACGTGGCTGGACGTCATCACGTGGCTGGACGCCATCGTGTGCCTGGACGTCATCGTGTGGCTGCCCGGCACGGACAGCCGGGCACCGCAGGCCAGTGCCGGCGCACCAGCTTCGCGGCGGTGGCGTCGAGTTCGAGGGTGGCGTCGAGTATCGGTGGGGCCGGACCGGCACCTGCGGCGCCGTCGAGCGCAGCGATGGACTGTGCCGTGGCCAGCGCAGCGGTGGCGGCGATGCAGGCCTGGTCGGCGGTTCCCCGGCGGCCGATGAGCTGCGCTGCGACAGCGGGCCAGCTCTCGTCACGGGCCGTGCGGTGCAGCTCCAGGCACCGCAGGCAGGCCGAACGGCCGGGCAGCACCAGCGGTCCGACGATCCCGACACCATCGCGAAGCCGGGCGACGACGTGTGCGGTGCCATCCGACATCAGCCCGAACAGCCGGGCCGGATCGGGTGTCTCGTCAGCCAGCACGACGAGATCCGGGACGAGCCGCCGCGGTGGCGGACCGGTGCGGGAGCTGGGCACGAGCCGGGTGACGGCGGCCCGTATCGCGGCGAGCCGGGGCGATCCGACGTCGGCGTCGTGCAGGCCGGTGCCGAGATCACCCACCCGCACCGTGCCGTCGATCACGGTGTGCACCGCGCCGATCTGCGAGCGGAGCAACCCGATCACGATCCCGACGGCGAGCGGACCCGATCCGACCACGACCGCGGAGCTGCGCCGTCGATGGAGCGCGATGCGGTCGACGGTGGTGGCGTCGATCAAGGCGCCCGCGTCGACGAGGTCGTGGAGCAGGTCATCGGCCGCCGCCGCCTCGGCGCCCCGGGCGACCGCCCCCGCCACCAGCTGGTCGGTGCGGACCGGGCCGCCGAGGTCGTCGAGCATGGCGGCCAGCGGCGGTGACAGATCCCCGACGACGAGTGCCGTGTCGGGATCGAGCCCGAGCATTCGCTCACCGGGGCCCGACGGCAGCACGGATCGGTGCGGTGGGAGGCGGAGCAGCGCCGGCAGCGGCCGGTCGAGCGGTTCGGTCGTCATCACGCGATGGTGCCCGGCCGCCGCCCTCGTCCACACAGCTTGTCCACAGGCTTCGGTCGTTCCTGTGGACAACCTGGATGGTGCCCCGTGGAGCGGGCTCGGGGCATAAGGTGAGCAGATGGCGCACCCCGCGGTCGTCGAAGTCAGACGAAGTGATCGCCGCCGGCGAATGGTCAGTGCCCGGCGCGAGGGCGACACGGTGATCGTCTTCATCCCGGGATGGATGAGCGATTCCGAGGAACGTCGCTGGGTCGACGAGATGGTGCGCAGGCTCGAACGCAGCGAGGCCCGCCGCCGCTCACCCGCTCGCAAGGGCGACGACGAGCTCCGGCGCCGCAGCCTGGAGCTGTCGCGACGGTTCCTGGAGGGTCGAGCCGAGCCCACCACCGTGCGCTGGGTGCCGCCCATGCGCACGCGGTGGGCGTCGTGCACGCCGGCCGATGGCACCATCCGGATCAGCGAGCGCCTGCGCGACACCCCGAGCTGGGTGGTCGACTACGTCCTCATCCACGAGCTCACCCACCTGCTCGAACCGGGCCACGACGCGGCGTTCTGGGCCTGGGTGCACCGCTACCCGCGCGCCGAGCGCGCGATGGGCTACCTCGAAGGGCTCTCCGCGGCTGCCGGGCTGGGCCTGCTCGGCATCGACGGCGACGAACCGGCCCCCGAGGCGGCCGATGACGACACCGCCGAGGACGCAGCCGAAACCGCCTGAGATCGCCCGGCCGTGCCTGGACGGCGACCTCGGCCTCAGGTGGTGGGGGTGCCGCCGTCCTTGCCGTCGTCGTCCTGCGGCGTGTCCTTCTCGTCGGTCGACGGCTTCGGGGTGCTGCCGTCGTCGGCGCCCGGCTGGTTCGCGAGCTTCTCCAGCTCCGCGATCGGGTCGCCGATCTCCTCACGCCCGACGAAGCCGGCGGGGTCGTCGAGGTCGTCGGCCGACGGGATGAGGTCGGGGTGGGCCCACAGCGCGTCGCGGCCCGCGGTGCCGCGCTGCTCGCCGAGCAGCTTCCACAGTTCGGCGGCGGCACGCAGCCGCCGCGGCCGCAGCTCCAGCCCGACGACGGTGGCGAACGTCTGCTCGGCCGGACCGCCGGACGCCCGCCGCCTGCGCAGCGTCTCGCGCAACGCGTCGGCACCGGGCAGGCGCTCGCCGACGGCCTCGGCGACGACGGCGTCGACCCAGCCCTCGATCAGCGCGAGCAGCGTCTCGAGGCGGGCGAGTGCGGCCTTCTGCTCCGGGGTGGTCTCCGGGGAGAACATGCCCGACTGCATGGCCTCCTCGATCGCGCCCGGGTTGGACGGGTCGAGGCCCTGCGCGAGCTCCTCGAGGCGCGAGCTGTCGACGGTGATGCCGCGCGCGTACTCCTCGACGGCGCCGACGAGGCGCTCCTTGAGCCAGCCGACGTGGCTGAACAGCCGCTGGTGGGCGGCCTCCCGGGCGGCCAGGAAGATCATGACCTCGCTGGCCGGACGGCCGAGGTCCTTCGTGAACTTCTCGATGTTCTCCGGCAGCAGCGCGGCGACCCGGTCGGGGCCGACGGGGATGCCGATGTCGGTGGAGGTGAGCACCTCGGCCGCGAGCTGCGCCAGTCCGTTGCCGAGCTGGCTACCGAAGGCGAGCCCGCCCATCTGGCCGAGCATCGCCATCATGGGCCCGGCAGCGGCGCGCGCCTCCTCGGGCAGCGCCTCCACCCAGGCCCCGGCGACGCGCTGCGCCACCGGATCGCACAGGCGCTTCCACATGGGCAGGCTCGCGTCGACCCACTCGCTCGCCGACCATGCCTTGGTCTCGGTGGCGCCGGCGGGGAAGTCGGTGGCGGCGTCGAGCCACAGCTCGGCCAGCTTCACCGCATCGCTGACGGCCATGCGCTGCGCACCCGTGAGCGACGACGTGGTGGCGGCGAGCTGCTGGCGGGCCAGCTGCGCGGCGAGGTCGTAGTTGACCGGGCCGCTGCCGGAGGCCTGCGTCTGGCTGAGCATCTGCCCGAGCTGCGTGAGCATCTGGCCGAGCTGGCTCACGTCGAAGCCCTCGGTGCCGCCCATGCCGGGGAAGCCCTGGAACCCGGGGATGCCGCCGGGCGGCATGCCCGGCAGGTTCCCGAAGCCGAACGGATCCGCCGGACCGTCACCGTCGCGACGCTCAGGACTGTTGTCCTTGTTCTCGTCGCCACTCTTGTCACGGTCAGCGGGCCCGAAGCCGAACGGCGGGTCATCGCTCATCGCACGGCCTCGCTGCGCTCGCCCGACGCTGCGCGAAGGCGCTGTGACATAGATTCGCTCGCACGCTCGCTCATGCCGTCCAAGGTACGCGTGACGAGCCTGATCGGGTGTTCGCCGTCAGCGGTAAGACCCGACCGTACGAAGAATCCACAGGCGATCCCCATAGGCTCGTGATCGTGAACCGTCGCACGTGGACCTCCGTTGCACCAGGATTGCTCGCGCTGACGCTGTGCGTCCTCGCCGTGACGGTGCCGGTGCCGATGGTCGCGCTGGGCCCGGGGCCCACCTACGACACCCTGGGCGATGTCGCGAACACCCCGGTGGTCAAGGTCGACGGCCTGCCCACCTTCCCGACCACGGGGCACCTGAACATGACGACGGTGTCGGTCACCGCCGACCTGACGCTGTTCAACGTGATCGGCTACTGGATGGCCAGTGACCACGGTGTCGTGCCGCGCGACTCCGTCTACCCGCCGCAGAAGTCCGACGCGGAGGTCCAGCAGGAGAATGCCGACGCCTTCACCGCCTCGGAGGCCAACGCCGAGGTCGCGGCGCTGACGCAGCTGCACCTGCCAACCCGCGTGGTCGTGGGCTCGGTGGTTCCCGGTTCGCCCGCGGCCGGCCTGCTCGAGGTCGGTGACGAGATCGTCTCGGTGTCGGGCAAGGCCGTCGACACCCCGATCGCCGTCACCGACGCGCTGGCGTCCACGAAGCCGCAGGAGACCGTTCCCATCACCTACAAGCGGGGCACCGAGCAGCGCGACGCGCAGGTGGTGCTCGCCACCAGCCCGTACGGTCCGCAGGGGATGCTCGGCGTGCGTCCGGGGATCGAGCCCCGGGCGGGTGACATCACGATCAGCCTCGGCGACATCGGCGGTCCGTCGGCCGGGCTGATGTTCGCGCTCGCGGTGATCGACAAGCTCACCCCCGACAACATCGCCGACGGCCGCTTCGTCGCCGGCACGGGCACGATCACGCAGGACGGGCAGGTCGGCCCGATCGGCGGCATCCCCTACAAGATGCTGGGCGCCCGCGGCGCCGGGGCCACCACGTTCCTCGTGCCGGCGGCGAACTGCGACGAGGCCAAGGCCAACGCGCCCGACGGCCTGCAGCTGGTGAAGGTGGGCACGCTGGGGGAGGCCGTGACTGCGCTGACGGCGCTGCGCGAGGGCAAGCCGACCACGTCATGCTGATCTTTGCCGGAAAAAGCCGACGAAACGCACATTCGGGGCCCGAACGGGAACCCTACGTCCCGTCCGTAGAGTTGGGTGAGCAGAGCGTGCCCGTCACCCGAACCACCGGCAGTACTGCCACCTGAACTGCACCGACGGGCCCGATCGGCGCCACACCCCGACATCTCTGGAGCGTGCCCAGTGGCCATGCGGCCCCCGGTGGGAGCACCGACGCTGTCCCGCCGTACCCGGATCCTCCTCATCGTCGCGGGCGTGCTGGTACTCCTGCTGCTCGGTGGCTCCCGGCTGATCAACCTCTACATCGACTGGCTGTGGTTCACCGAGGTCGGTTTCCAGCAGGTGTTCAGCACCAGACTGTTCACCCGCATCGTCGAGTTCATCATCGGCGGCCTGCTGGTCGGTGGCCTCGTGGCGCTGTCGCTGTGGATCGCCTACCGGTCGCGGCCGGTCTTCGTGCCCGTCACCGGGCCGGAGGATCCGATCGCCCGGTACCGCACGGTGATCATCCAGCGGCTGCGGCTGTTCGGGATCGGCATCCCGCTCGTGGTCGGCCTCATCGCGGGCTTCGCCGCGCTGGGTGACTGGCAGACGGTGCAGATGTTCCTGAACTCCACACCGTTCGGCACCAAGGATCCCGTCTTCGGCATCGACGTCAGCTTCTACGCCTTCGAGCTCCCCTTCTACCGGTACCTGCTCGACTGGCTGTTCGTGTCGGTGGCGATCAGCTTCGTCGTGGCCCTGATCACGCACTACATCTTCGGCGGCATCCGGCTGTCCGGCAGGGCCGGGCAGGTC
Organism: Pseudonocardia sp. GCM10023141; assembly: GCF_042653605.1. NCBI lineage: Bacteria > Bacillati > Actinomycetota > Actinomycetes > Pseudonocardiales > Pseudonocardiaceae > Pseudonocardia > Pseudonocardia sp. GCM10023141. The sequence continues at coordinate 161,460 of NZ_JBHSIR010000067.1, read as the reverse complement.
TCCGCGGCGGCAAGGGCCCAGCTGGCGATCATCGCCGGCGTGTTCGTGCTGCTCAAGGCCGTCGCGTACTGGCTCGACCGGTACGAGCTGCTCTTCTCCGACCGCAGCAACATCTTCACCGGCGCCACCTACACCGACCTCAACGCGGTGATGCCGGCCAAGCTGATCCTGCTGCTGATCTCGATCATCTGCGCCGCAGCCTTCTTCTTCGCGGTGTTCCGCCGCAACCTGCAGATCCCGGCCATCGCCACGGTGCTGCTGGTGCTGTCGAGCGTGCTGGTCGGCGCGGCGTGGCCCGCCGTGCTGCAGCAGTTCGTGGTGGCGCCCAACGCCAACGAGCGGGAGGCCACGTCGATCCAGCGCAACATCGACGCCACCCGCCAGGCCTACGGGCTCACGCCCGACAAGGTCATCGAGAAGGACTACAAGAGCAGCTCGGACCTGCCGCCCGTCGCGCAGGTCAAGGCCGACACCGCCACGGTGCCGAACATCCGGCTGCTCGACCCCGCCAAGATCTCCGACACGTTCAACCAGCTGCGGCAGGGCCGCTCGTTCTACGGGTTCCCGTCCAAGCTGGACATCGACCGCTACACGGTCAACGGCAAGACCCAGGACTACATCGTCGCCGCTCGCGAGCTCAACACGTCGAGCCTGGCGGGCAACCAGAGCGACTGGATCAACAAGCACCTCGTCTACACCCACGGCAACGGGCTGGTGGTGGCTCCTGCCAACCAGGTCAACGCGGCGCTCGACGACTCGGGTGGGGCCGGTGGGCTGCCGAAGTTCACCAGCGTCGACATCACCAACAACGAGGCGCCGACCACGCCGGAGGCGCTGCGGATCAAGGATCCGCGCGTGTACTACGGCGAGCTGATCACCGACTACTCGATCGTCGGCGGCAAGGACGGCGTCGCGCCGCTGGAGTACGACTCCGACACCCAGCGCAACAGCTACACCGGCAAGGGCGGCGTCCCGGTGGGCAGCCTGCTCAACCGGCTGGTGTTCTCGCTCTACTACGGCGAGCGCAACATCCTGTTCAACGGGTCCATCAACGACGACTCCAAGATCATGTACGTGCGCAACCCGCGCGACCGCGTGCAGCAGGCGGCCCCGTGGCTGACGCCCGACTCCGACCCGTACCCCGCCGTGGTGGACGGGCGCCTGCAGTGGATCGTCGACGGCTACACCACGCTGGCCAACTACCCGTACGCCCAGCAGATGTCACTCGGCCAGGCCACCACCGACGCGCTGCAGCCGCTGCAGCAGCAGCGCCCGGACCTCAACCGCAACATCAGCTACCTGCGCAACTCCGTCAAGGCCACGGTCGACGCCTACGACGGCACCGTCACGCTCTACGCGTTCGACGAGACCGACCCGGTGCTGAAGACGTGGGAGAAGGTCTTCCCCGGCACCGTCAAGCCGGCCTCGGCGATCTCGCCGAGCCTGCGTGACCACTTCCGGTACCCGGAGGACCAGTTCAAGGTCCAGCGTGAGCTGCTCACCCGCTACCACGTGGACAACCCGATCGAGTTCTACGGCAACGTCTCGTTCTGGGGTGTGCCGTCCGACCCGACCGTGGCAGGCGGTGGTTCCACCGGAGCCCCGCAACCGCCGTACTACATCCTGGCCGGCTCGACCGAAGCACCCAACACGCCGTCGTTCCAACTCACGAGCGCGCTGGTGTTCAGAGGCAGAGAAATCCTCTCCGCCTACGTCTCGGCCAGCTCCGATCCGGCGACCTACGGCCAGATCACCGTGCTCCAGTTGCCCCAGGATCCGCAGACCAGAGGCCCACAACAGATCCAGACCGCGTTCGTCGGCACCCCGGCGCTCAGCCAGGACATCGGGCTGCTGTCCAGATCGGGGCAGAGCACGGTCGAGTACGGCAACCTGCTGACGTTGCCCGTGCTCGGCGGCATCCTCTACGTCGAACCCGTCTACATCGAGAGAGCCGGGCAGGAATCGTCCTATCCGCAACTCGCGCGCGTGCTGCTGATGTACGGCGAGAAGGTCGGATACGGCGCCAGCCTGCAAGTGGCGTTGGAGCAGCTGTTCGGCAAGGGAGCGGGCGACAACGTCGTCGGCGGCACCCCCGGCACACCCGTACCCACCACCGGCGGCACCTCACCGCCCCCGGTCGCCGGGACCGGCGGCACGTCGAGCCCCGAGCTCGCCGCCGCCGCAGCCGACATCAGCAAGGCACTGGCGAGCCTGAAGGCAGCACAGGCCAGCGGTGACTTCGCCGGACAGGGCACGGCACTCGCCGCGCTCGACGCCGCCGTCCAGAAGTTCCAGAGCGTCCAGGCAGCAACCCCGGCAGCACCGGCAACACCGGCCGCGCCGCGCTAGGTCGTGTTTACAAAGGGATGATCGATGGCCTTCGTGATCCAGATTGTTTCCTGAGCTGGCGCCGCCGCGAGCCGTCGTACCTGGTGTACCCGGTCGTGGTGGCAACGCAGCCAGGGACGATCTGGGCGCGGAGGCCGCGATCAGGACTTTGTAAACGCGGCCTAGACCCGCACGAACACCAGCGCCCGCCCACCGGAATCCGGTGGGCGGGCGCTGGCACGTCACCCCCGTGGCGAACACATGTCCCCCACGTGTACTGTCGATTTCGCAACGCGGGGTGGAGCAGCTCGGTAGCTCGCTGGGCTCATAACCCAGAGGTCGTAGGTTCGAATCCTACCCCCGCTACGAGATCGGGAGCCCGTGTCCGCGGAAAGCGCGGATGCGGGCTCTCTTCGCTTTTCCTGGGGGTCTCCCCCCAGACCCCCGGCCAGGGCGGGCTCCGCCCCCCTGGACCCCCCATTCGGGCTCGGCTTCGCCATCGCCCCTCACCTGCGGGGCTCGGGCTTCGCCCATCGGCGCTGCGGGGCTCGGGCTTCGCCCATCGGGTCCGCCGGGGAGGGCCGCCCCGCGAGTTGGGATGGAACGCCCCGCGAGTTGCGGCCCAAGGTCGCGAGTTGCGACGGAGTGGCCCGCGAGTTGCGACGGAGTGGCCCGCGAGTTGGGATGGAACGCCCCGCGAGTTGCGGCCCAAGGTCGCGAGTTGCGACGGAGTGGCCCGCGAGTTGGGATGGAACGCCCCGCGAGTTGCGGCCCAAGGTCGCGAGTTGCGACGGAGTGGCCCGCGAGTTGGGATCGACTGCACCGCGAGTGGGGACAGGACGCCCCGCGAATTGGGGCGAAGTGCCCCGCGAGTTGCTACGGAATGCGTCGGGCTCGGGCTGCCGCAGCGCATCGGGCTGCCCTCCGGGTCGGCCGGTGGCCGGGCCGTTCTTCGAGGTCCAGGGGTTGCCGGGGGGCGGTGTGCGGGGGTGCTGGGGCGCGTTGTATGGTTTGAACACAACAACGGCGCGGGGTGGAGCAGCTCGGTAGCTCGCTGGGCTCATAACCCAGAGGTCGTAGGTTCGAATCCTACCCCCGCTACTACCGCGGAACGGCCCTCAGGATCATCTGGGGGCCGTTCCGCATTTCCGGTGGAATTGCGGCGCGGCCGGCCCGCGTGATCTGGGAGAGTCCACCGATGCCGCCAGCCCTGGCCCACTGACCGTCGCCGTGCCGATCCCGAACAACGACCGTGCGCGCGTGATCGCCCGCCTGCGCGCCGCCGGCTGCGTCTTCGCCGAGGACGAGGCCGACCTGCTCATCGCCGAGGCGACAACCCCCGACCGGCTCGACGCGATGATCGAGCAGCGCGTCACGGGGCTGCCGCTCGAACAGGTCGTGGGCTGGGCCGAGTTCCGCGGCCTGCGGATCGTCGTCGACGCCGGCGTCTTCGTGCCGCGGCGGCGCACCGAGTTCCTCGTCGAGCAGGCGATCGGCCTCGCGCCGGCTCGGGCGGTGGTCGTGGACCTGTGCTGCGGCTCCGGCGCGCTCGGTGTCGCGCTGGCCGCCGCCGCCGACGTCGCGGAGCTGCACGCCGCCGACATCGACCCGCGCGAGGTCGCCTGCGCACGGCGCAACGTGGAACCCGCCGGCGGGCACGTCCACCTCGGTGATCTCTTCACACCGCTGCCCAGCGGGCTGCGCGGCCGCGTCGACGTGCTGCTCTGCAACGTCCCGTACGTGCCGACCTCCGACATCGCGCTGCTCCCGGCCGAGGCACGCAGCTACGAGCCGCGCGTCGCGCTCGACGGCGGCACCGACGGGCTCGACGTCCTGCGTCGCGTGCTCGTCGACGCCCCGCGGTGGCTGGCCCCCACGGGGGCGCTGCTCGTGGAGACCAGCGAGCGCCAGGAGCCCCTTGCGGTGGCGGCCTGTACCCGGGCCGGGCTGCTCGCCCGCGTGGCCTCCTGCGACGAGCTGGGCGCCACTGTCCTGATCGCCACGCTCCCGGCCGGAGACGTCACCGCGTCCTGACCCGCCCGGTGGCGATCAACAGCACCGCACCGAGCGCGGCGACCACCAGGTTGGCGAACACCTCGCGCCCGGTCAGCACCGAGACCTGCGGGATGACGTACCGGTTGATCGCGTTGAGGAAGCCCAACACCGGCTGGTGGACGAGCCGGTCGACGGTGCCGCTGATGCCCATGACGAGCAGGAGCAGCCCGAGTAGCTGCAGGATCGTGCGCATGGGTCGACGCTAGGTCCGCCGGGACGCACCCGGATCGGGCGCCGGGATCCGCGCCGCCGACGAAAGTACCGACGTAGCCGGCATCGGTATCGCGACGGCCCCGAGGCCGCGGCCCCGACCGTAGGATTTCGGGGCGATGGACGAGCTGACCGCAGAGCAACCGAGGACCGCCCCTGCGGTGCAGCGCAGCGTGCGCGACTGGATCGTCGACACGCTGATGTTCCTCTGCGCCGCCGGCCTCGCCGTGTACATGACCAACGACCGACTCTCCGTCGAACCGCTGCCCACGTGGATGTTCGCGGGCGAGCAGGTCCTCGGGGTGCTCAGCTGCCTCTCGATCTGGCTGCGCAGACGGTGGCCGGTGCAGCTGTGTTTCGTGCTGACGTGCCTGTCGGCGGTGTCCGACATGGTGGGCGGGGCCGCTGTCGTCACCCTGTTCACCGTGGCGGTGCACCGCTCCCTGCGCTCCACGGCGTACCTGTTCGTGCTCGGGCTGGTCACATCGGCGATCTTCGCTGCCCTGCGTCCGGACCCCACGGCGTCCTTCGCCACGGTGATGGCGATCAGCGTGCTCCTCCAGGGTGGCCTCGTCGGGTGGGGCCTGGCCGTCCACCACCGTCGGCAGCTGGTGCTGTCACTGCAGGACCGCGCCGCCCGTGCCGAGACGGAGGCCCACCTGCGCGCCGAGCAGGTCCAGCACCAGGTCCGGGAGGCGATCGCCCGTGAGATCCACGACGTCCTCGGGCACCGGCTCTCGCTGCTGAGCGTGCACGCCGGTGCGCTCGCCTACCGGCCGGACGCGCCGCCCGCTGACATCGCGCGGGCCGCCGAGATCATCCGGGAGAGCGCCCACGATGCCCTGCAGGACCTGCGGGAGGTGGTCGGCGTGCTGCGCGCCCCGGTGGGGGAGCTGCTGCCGCAGCCGACGGTCGGCGACATCGGTGCGCTCGTCGCGGAGTCGGTGGCGGCCGGGATGGCGGTCGAGCTGCACGAGGACCGCGGCGGCGCGGTGCCCGTCACAGCGGGCCGTACCGCCTACCGGATCGTGCAGGAGGGCCTCACCAACGCCCGCAAGCACGCTCCGGGGGCCGACGTCGGCATCCGCGTCGAGGGGAAGGCATCCGAGGGGCTCACCGTGGAGGTCGTGAACGGGGTACCGACGGCGGAGCCGGTGCCCGCCGCGACGTCAGGGCACGGGCTGGCCGGGCTCACCGAGCGCGTCGGCCTGGCCGGGGGCCGGCTCGAGCACGGCCCCACCGGGGCCGGTGGCTGGCGCGTGCGGGCCTGGCTACCGTGGCCGGCATGACGAGCAACGATCATGAGTGGCCCCCGGTCGGGGTGCTCGTCGTCGACGACGACCCGCTGGTGCGCGTCGGGCTGGTGATGATGCTCGGCGGCGCGCCGGACCTGCGGGTGCTCGGTGAGGCGAGCGACGGCACCCAGGCGCTGGCCATGGTCGAGGAGCTGCGGCCCGCGGTGGTGCTCATGGACATCCGGATGCCGGCTCTGGACGGGCTGGCCGCCACCGAGGCGCTGCGGGCCCGTCCGGGCGCACCCGAGGTGATCGTGTTGACCACCTTCGACGCCGACAAGTACGTCCTGCGCGCATTGCGGGCAGGCGCGGCCGGGTTCCTCCTGAAGGACACCCCACCCGCGGAGATCGTGCAGGCCGTACGCCAGGTGGCGCAGGGCCGGCAGGTGCTCTCGCCCGCCGTCACGCGCAGGCTGATCGCGCGGGTCGCGGAGTCCGATCAGGACCAGCGCAGGACGGCGGCGGGCAGGCGGCTCGCGCTGCTCAACGACCGGGAGCGCGACGTCGCCGTCGAGGTGGGGCGCGGGCTGTCCAACGCCGAGATCGCGGCGAGGCTGTACCTGAGCGTCCCGACGATCAAGACCCACGTCTCGAGCATCCTGACCAAGCTCGACCTCAACAACCGGGTGCAGGTGGCGCTGCTCGCGCACGACGCCGGGCTGGTCGCCCCGACGGATTGATCGGGCGGCAATGACACGATGAGCGCGTGACCCGTTCCCCCATCCAGGACATCGAGCTCGCCGAGGTGCCGATCCGGCTCGGCCAGTTCCTCAAGCTCGCCGGTTTCGCCGAGCACGGAGCCCACGCCAAGCAGCTCCTCGAGGACGAGGAGGTGCAGGTCAACGGCCGGATCGAGACCCGGAGAGGCGCCCAGCTGCACATCGGCGACGTCGTGGTGGTCGGTGACCTGCGGGCCCGACCGGTGGCCCCGCAGCAGCAGGATCAGTAGCCGACGTACCCGCCGGAGCCGTTGCTGCGGCCACCGGCCTGCAGCGTGCCCACGCCGTAGTGGGCGATCATGTAGCGGATGCCCGCGGTGATGTTGGCGACCGGATCGGTGATCGGACGGTCGGCCAGCGACGGGTGCACGTAGTTGCGGTAGGTGACCGGGATCGTCTGCATCAGGCCCTGCGACGGGCTGCCGGCGCGGGCGTTGCTGTCCCAGTTGTTGATCGCGTTCGGGTTGCCGCCCGATTCCTTCATGATGATGTTCTTGACGCCCGGTGCGAGCGACTGCGGGAGCCCGAGGATGCGCAGTGCCTCGGCGATCCAGCCGTTGAGCCCGCCGGTCTTGATGATCTGGTCGATCCGGGCGTTCTCGGCGGCGGCGCGCTCGGCCGCAGCGTGCTGCTCGGCGAGCTGTGCGGCGATGTCGGTGGCCTTGCCCAGCATCGCGAGGTGCTGGTCGGCTGCGGCGAAGCCGGACTGCGTGTCGTCGGTGTAGCTGACCGGCAGCATGTCCGTCTGGGCCGTGGGGCCCGGGGTCATCAGCGTGCTGGCCGCCGCGAGTACCGCGTGGAACGGGTTGTCCTCGGCCGCCGAGGCGGTGGTGGTGACGCCGTCGCCGGGGGTGGGGATCAGCGCGGTGAGAGTGCCGGTGGAGACGGCGCCGATGGCAGCCGCGGTGGCGATGACGCTCGTGCGGAGCGAGGGCCCGTTCGGTGCCGGCCGGGGAGCCGACAGGTGGCGGGCGAGGGTGGCCTGGGACTCCTGGCGCGCACGACGACCACGGGGGGAGCGGTGTCCTGACACGAACCTGCCCTTCAGCGCTCGGGGGAGCGACCCGGTCGAGCGCAGCCGGTCTGGGGAACCGGATGAGGTTCGGGTGGGGAGTCCCGGGACCTCGTTGTGCTCGTGATCGGATCGTGACGCTAGGCGAGGACCTTACGAGAGCCATGTGATCCGCGACAAGCCCTGAACCGGCCTGTCGGCGCAGCTCGACGGCCGCTCGTCGCTCTGTCGGCGGCGCAGGGCATCGATCAGCGGTGCCGCTCAATAGTCACCGCTCGACTACGGACAGCAATCCTCGGACCCCTGCCGTGCCCGATCGGGAAGCAGCAGGCAGGAGTCGCCGAACTCGTGCCACAGGTAGCCGGCGCCCAGCGCTGCGGCGTATGCGGTCCTCACCAGCGCGGGACCGGCGACGGCCGCCAGCAGGAGCAGATGTGAGGCCTCCGGCTCGTGCCAGCCGGTGATGAGCCCGTTCACCACACGGGTGGCGCGCGCCGGGCCGAGCACCAGCTCGGTCCAGCCGGACCCCGCTCGTACTAGGCCGTTCGGCGCAGCGACGGTCTCGATGGCGCGGGCCGCCGTGGTGCCCACCGCGACGACGCGACGGCCCGCGGCCCGCGTGGCGTTCACCGCGGCAGCAGTGGCTGCCGGTACCCGGTACCGCTCCGGCAGCGGGTGCTCTCCTGCCTCGAGCGACGAGACACCGGTGTGCAGTTCGACCTCCGCGACGGCCACCCCGCGAGCACGGAGCCCGGCGAGCACCACCGGGCTGAACGGTCGGGCCGCGCTGGGCATCTCCGCGCTGCCGAACGGGTCGGTCCGCGTGGCGAACACCGTCTGGTAGTCCGCGAGCGGCCAGCGCCGCGGCACGTAGGAGTAGCGGATCGGACGCCCGGTGGCGGCGAGCCAACCCGTCAACCCGGTGGGCGTCGGGATCCGGGCGATCCACAGCCGGCTCCCCGCGCTCTGCCACGGATCGGGGTGGCCGGCGAGCAAGGTGGCCCGCACACCCCGGGGCAGCGTGACGACCTCGCCCGCCGCCGCGTCGGTGACCCGCCTGCCGTCGGGTGTGCGCAGCTCGACGACCATGGTGTCGGAATCGGCCGCACCCGTGGGTACCGGGCCCGATACATGCAGCACCACGCGCCGCCCGTCGCCCCGCCCGCCGTCGACGGCAGCCGGCTCGGTCATCGAGGTGTTGACCACCAGCAGGTCGCCCCGGCGCAGCGCCACGGGCAGATCGGTGAAGCGAGCGTGCCAGACGTCGGCCCGGTCCGGGCCGCAGGAATCCCGGGCGACCAGCAGCCGGACGCCGTCGCGGGCGATGCCGCGGGCTTCCGGTGGCGCGGTGGCCGAGAGCTCGGGTGGCACCCGGAACGCGGTGGTCACGAACGGCTACTGGCGCTGGTGTACCGGCCGCTGTCGGGACGGTCGGTGAGCAGCTCGAGCAGCGCGGGCACCACCATCGCAGGCTCGGGCCGGTCGGAGATGTCCTCGCCGGGGAAGGCGCGCTGGTGCATCGCGGTGCGCATGTCCCCGGGGTCGAACGCGTACACGCGCAGCGCGGGCTCCTCGACGCCCAGCACCGCGGCCAGCTGGTCCAGTGCCGCCTTCGCGAGCCCGTAGCCGCCCCAGCCGGGATAGGCCTCGACCGCGGCGTCCGAGCTGAGGGTGACGACGGTGGGCGCCGCTGCGGCACGCAGGAGGGGCAGCGCGAGCTGGGTCAGCGCCAGTGGCGCCAGCACCGTGGTCTCGAGCACCGCGCGCAGCGCGCCGAGCGGGTAGCGGGCCAGCGGTGGCAGCGGCGACGGGCCGAGCTCGCCCGCGTTGTGCACGAGCAGGTCCAGCCCACCCGCGGAGCGGGCCGCGTCGACGAGGGCAGCGCGCGCGTCCGGGTCGGTGACGTCCGCGGGCACAGCGAGCACGCCGGGCAGCGAGGCGGTGGCGGTGCGCAGGCGGTCGGCGTCGCGGCCGCAGGCGATCACGGTGGTGCCGGCGGCGGCGAGCGCTGCGGTGAGGGCCAGCCCGAAGCCCTGCCCGGCTCCGGTGACGATGGCGACGGGGGTTCTCATGCGGCTACTGTGCGACTTGAAGTCAGGTTCAGGTCAAGGGATCGGGGGACGGATGGACGCGAAGGACCTGCTCACGATCGGCGAGGTGGCCCACCGCAGCGGGTTCCCGCAGTCGGCGCTGCGCTTCTACGAGCGGGAGGGGCTGCTCAGAGCCACCCGCACATCGGGCGGGCAGCGGCGCTACGAGCGCTCGGTGCTGCGCAGGCTCGCGTTCATCCGGGCGGCGCGCACCATCGGCGTCGGGCTCGACGAGGTGCGTGAGGGCCTCGACAAGCTGCCCGACGGCCGCACCCCGACCCGGGCCGACTGGACGCGGCTGTCGCGGTCGTGGCGCGGGCGCCTCGACGAGCAGATCGCGGCGCTCACCGCGCTGCGCGACGGGCTCGACTCCTGCATCGGCTGCGGGTGCCTCTCGCTGAAGCGCTGCGCGCTGTCGAACCCGGCCGACTTCGCGGCCGAGAACGGCTCCGGCGCGCGCTTCCTCCCGGCACTGCTGCGCCGAACCCCGGCCGAGGGCATCGGCTGACGCACATCGTCAGGTGCCCGCGCACACCGTTGACGGTGTGCGTGAGCACCACGCGGTGTGCGCCGGGTCAGGAGGACAGCAGGCGGGGCCGGGCCGACCAGCGGGCCGGCAGGGTGCGGTCGACCCAGGCGTAGAGATCCTCCACCGGCGGGCGGGTGCTGATGGCCGACTGCTCGTGCTCGGCGAGGAACGCGGTGGTGCGCTCCTCCCAGCCGACGCCCAGGCAGGGCACCCCGGTGGAGACGGCGAAGACGAGCGCGTGGATCCGGAGCCCGAACAGCGCGTCGGCCTCGCCGACCACGGCCTTGGCGAGAGCCGGGGGGAGCTGCGGGCCCAGCACCGGGATGTGGCGGCCGATGCGCTCGCCGAGCTCGGCGATGAGCACCTCGTCGCGGCGGGCCAGCCCGAGCCCGTAGTCGGCGTGCGTGCTGATGGCGAGGCCTGCGACCGCGCCACCGCGCTCGATCCAGCGCCGCGCGAGCGTCTCGGCGGCGTCCTGCAGCGCGTCGACGAGGATCGGGTTGGGCAGTGCCTTCGGCGCCACCAGCAGCAGCGGGACGGCCGGGTCGACGCCCGCGGCCGCGAGCGCGCGCCGGGCGTCGGCCGCCGGTGCGGGGGCGAGACCCATCGCGAGGTCACCGACGACCGGAGCGACGATGTCGTCGCCGAGGGTGGCGGCCGAGACCTCGTCGCGGACGGAGATGCGGCCGGGCTTGCGCACCGAGCGACGCAGCAGGTCGAGCACCCGCTCCGGGGTGCCCGGGTAGACGCCGATGGCGAGGTAGGTGATGTCGCGGCCACGTGCGGTGGCCGCCCAGATGATGGCCGGCAGGGCCTTCACCAGCGGCGACGCGCCGGTACCGAACAGGCCACCGCCGACGACGGCGATGCCGTCGCACCACTTGAGCGCCTTGGTGAAGGACAGGCCCTCCATCGGTACCGCGGGCACGTGGTGCAGCGCCTCGACCATGCGCGGGTTGCGCGAGACGATGCGCACCTCGACGTCGGCGGGCAGTTCCTGCAGCGTGCGCGCGAGCATCGCCTCGTCGCCCGTGTTGCCGTTGCCGAAGTTGCCGATGACGAGCACGCGGGTGGCGCGCGGGGTAGCGCTCCCCGCGTTCGCCTCGGCGGCATGCCGGCGGCCGAGGTCGGCGAGCTGCTGGCGGATCAGGCTGGTGCGGGGGTCCGTCATCGAGTTCCTCGGGTTGGGAGGGGCGCCACTCTCTGTGATCAACGGCAGGAGGCGTCGGACGGTTGCGCAGCCGCGATCACTCGTTCGCCGCAGACTACGGGGTGCTCCGATCCGACCGGACAGCACGTTCGGGGAACAGCCTTCCCGAACGTGCCGGCCGACCGCTCAGCTCCCGGCCCGTGCCGTTCGCCACGCCGACCGCCGGATCTTGCCGGTGTCGTCGCGCAGGGGGACGTCCACCCGCTCGAAGGACGAGGGCACCTTGGCCCGCGCCAGCCGGTCGGCGACGTGGGTCTGCAGGTCGTCGTCGGACACCGGTGCGTCGAGCTGCACGATGGCGTGGACCCGGGCGCCCAGGTCGTCGTCGGGAAGCCCGATGACGCAGGACGACAGCACGTGCGGATGCGAGCCGAGCGCGGCCTCGACCTCGGCCGGGTAGACGTTCGACCCGCCGACGAGGATCAGGTCGTCCCGCCGGTCGGCCAGGTAGAGGTAGCCGTCCTCGTCCATGTTCCCGAGGTCGCCGATCGACTCCCAGCCGTCCTTCTCCCGCGCGGTGGCGCCCACGTACCGGTAGGTGACGGTGTCGGCGGGCGGGCGCATCCAGACCTCGCCGACCTCGCCGAGCGGCAGCGGGTTGCCCTCGGCGTCGCCGATGCGGATCTCGCCGGACACCGGCCGTCCGACGGAGCCGGGGTGGGTGAGCCAGTCAACGCCGTCGATCATGCAGACGGCCTGGGACTCGGTGCCGGCGTAGAGCTCCCACACCTTCTCCGGGCCGAGCCAGTCGATCCACTCCCGCTTCACCGGCTCCGGGCACGGCGCGCCGACGTGCAGCAGCGTGTGCACGGCCGACAGGTCGGCCGCCGCGCGCACCTGCGCGGGCAGCCGCAGGATCCGGCCCAGGAGCGTCGGCACCGCGTAGAACCAGGTGACGCGGTGGTGGGCGACGGCGGTGAGCACGGTGGCGCCGTCGAAGTGGTCGAGCACCAGCAGCGTCGCCCCGTTCATCAGCGCGATCAGGGAGAACATGAACGGGGCGTTGTGGTAGAGCGGCGCGGTCACGGCGAACACTTCGCCGTCGCCGCGGATGCGCAGGCGCGGGGCGCGTTCCAGCACCGCGCTGGTCCACCCCGGCCGGCCGGCCACGATGATCTTCGGACGGCCGGTGCTGCCACCTGAGGTCGGCGCCTTCCAGCTCGGTGGCAGCACCGGTGGCAGCGGCTCGGCCGACAGCGTCTCGTCGGGGGACCAGGTGGCGGGCAGCCACGGCCGTCCGGTGGCCTCCAGCCCGACGACGATGGGCGAGCCGGCCAGCTCGACGAGCGCGGCGAGCTCGGCGGGCGGCAGCTTCGCCGAGACCGGCTGCGGGATCGCACCGAGCTTCCAGGCGCCGATGACCGCCGCGTAGAAGGCGGCGCCGTTGGGCAGCCCGATCGTGACCAGGTCACCGTGGCCGACCCCGAGCGCGGCGAACTCCCGCGCGGCCCGGCTCGATGCGGCGGCGAGCTCGGCGCGGGTCACCTGCGCGCCGTCCGGGCAGATCAGGGCCACGGCGTCGGGGGACCGCGCGGCCAGTTCGTCGAAGCCGGTTCCGACGGGCACGTCGCTCATCGACACCCTCCAGGTGCAGGATCGAGGCATGATCTATGAGATTCGGGAGTACACGACTGTCCCGGGCCGGATGCCGGCGCTCGTCGCGCGGTTCCGAGAGCACACCACGCGGATCTTCGCGAAGCACGGGATGGAGCTCGTGTTCCTCTCGGTCACCGAGCTGGGCAGCAACTCCAACAACGAGCTCGTCTACGTCCTGCGCTTCGACTCCTACGACGACATGGTCGCGAAGTGGGCCGCCATGCAGGCCGATCCCGAGTGGTTGAAGATCAAGGGCGACAGCGAGGCCGACGGTCCGATCGTCGCGTCGATCAACCGGAGAGTGGCGAACCCCACACCGTTCCTGTGAACGTCGGGGCTGCCTCACAGGAGCCCGCGTTAGGGTCGGGTACGTGACGCAGACCGACCGCTGGGTGAAGCTGGAAGGCGCCGACAACGTCCGCGACGTCGGCGGGCTGCCGTTGCGCGACGGCGGCCGCACCCGGAGCGGGGTGTTGCTGCGCAGCGCTACGCTCCACTACCTCACCGCCGCCGACGTGCAGTACCTCGTGCACGAGTTCGGGCTGCGGCTCGTGCTCGACCTGCGCCGTCCCGAGGAGATCGACCGCGACGGCCCCACCGCGGTGGCGGACGCCGGCGTCGAGACGGTCGGGCTCACGTTCATCGGCGAGGGTCGCGAGTCGCTGCCGGAGCATCCCGACGACGACATCGACCCGATGTTGCGCAACTACCTGCTCTACCTGTCCGACCAGCCCGGCAACGTCATCGCGGCGGTTCGGCGGCTCGCGGCGGCAGACGGCGGTCCGGCGCTGGTGCACTGCCTCGCGGGCAAGGACCGCACCGGCACGCTCGTCGCGCTGGTGCTCGACGCGATCGGCGTCGAGCGCGACGCGGTGGTGGCCGACTACGTGCTCTCGAGCGTGCAGATCGAGGCCATGTTCCGGCGCTGGACCACCGCGTCCGGCGAGGAGATGCCCGACGACCTGTCCGCGCACACGCCCCGTGCCGCGGTGATGGCGACGATGCTGGCGCGGCTCGACGCGGAGTACGGGGAGAACGGTGCCGGCGGCGCGGAGGGCTGGTTGCGCAAGAACGGCATCTCCGACGACGAGCTCGACAGCCTCCGCGCGCGCCTCACCGTCTCGGTCTGACCGTCACGGGAGCTCCTCGATCGGCATCGCGGCGTCGAGCTCGCGGAGGTTGCGCGGTTCGCCCGTGACCGCGGGCCAGCCGCGGCGCCGCGCGCTGGCGGCCACCTGGCCCGTGGCGATGTCACCGTTGCCCGCCGCGGCCATCAGCAGTCCCGACTCCTGCGCCGACACCGAACCCAGGTCGTCGATCACCGTGTTGGGCAGGTCCAGCAGCACCTGCAGCGCGGGGTGGTCCTCGGGCGCGAGCAGCGCCCAGGCGCGCCCGAGCGCCGCGCTGGGCACGGCGAGCACGATGTTGGCCTCGACGGCCGCCCACACCAGCGCCCGCATGTAGACGGGACGGCCGGTGGCGAAGGCGGTGAGCGCGGTGCAGTCGAGCACGCGCCCGCCGATCATCGGGCCGCCATCAGACGGTGGAGGGGCTGCTGGAGCGCGGCTGCGGCAGGAGGCGCAGCGTCTCGCGGGCGTGTTCCAGCTCGGCGGGCGGCGGTGGGCCGCCGTAGAGATCGGCGAGCGTGGCCAGCGACCGGTCGCGCAGCTGGCGCGCGGACACGGCCTCGGCGATGTAGGCGGAGATGCTCGGCGCCGCTCCGCGGCCGACGGCGGTACGGGCCTCGGCCAGCAGCTCGGCCGGCAGGCTCACCGTCACACGCTCTGTGCGCATGGCCGGGACCCTACGCCCGAAAGTGGCATCCCAGCAGGGTGCACCGGGATGCCAAGTTACCGACGGGTATGCCAAGGTGGGACGGAGACGGGTGCCTGGCGCGCGAGGAGGCCGCGATGGATCTGACCTACACCGCAGCGGAGGAGGAGTTCCGCAGCGAGCTGCGCTCCTGGCTGCAGTCGAACATCCCGGACGCCTGGTCGGCCCCGGGGTTCTGGGACGCGCTGCCCGACGACGAGAGCTTCGGACTGCGCCGCGACTGGGAGCGCGACAAAGCGCTCGCCGGGTTCGCCGGCATCCAGTGGCCCACCGAGTTCGGCGGCCGCGGCGGCACCCCCGGCATGAAGGCGATCTACGACGTCGAGATGGTGCTGGCCAACGCGCCGCGCACCGTCAACCCGCTCGGGCTGACGTTCCTCGCGCCGACCGTGATGGCCATCGGCACCGAGCAGCAGAAGCGCGACATCATCGGGCCGATGCTGCGCAACGAGGTGATCTGGTGCCAGGGCTTCTCCGAGCCCGGCGCGGGATCCGACCTCGCGGCGCTGTCCACCAAGGGCGTGCGCGACGGCGACGACTTCGTGGTCAACGGCCAGAAGGTGTGGACCACCAACGCCGTACACGGCGACAAGATCTTCACGATGGTGCGCACCACGCCCGGCAGCGAGAAGCACCGCGGCATCTCGATGCTGCTCATCGACATGCACCAGCCCGGCGTCGACGCGCGCCCGCTCAAGCAGATGAGCGGCGCCAGCGAGTTCGGCGAGGTCTTCTTCGACGACGCCCGCGTGGCCGCTGCCGACTGCCTCGGCGCGATCGACGAGGGCTGGCGCACCGCGATGCTGCTGCTGTCGTTCGAGCGCGGCGCGTCCGGCATCGGGCAGTACACGGAGTTCCGCCGCCAGTACGACACGGTCGTCGACGTCGCGCGCAAGCTGGGCCGCGACGCCGACCCGGTGGTCCGCGGGAAGCTGGCCAAGGTGCTCACCGACCTGGAGTGCCTGCGCTACCACGCCATGCACGTGCAGACCCAGGTGGAGCAGGGCCGTGACCTCGGCTTCGAGGCGTCCATGACGAAGCTGATCTGGTCGGAGCCCTCCCAGGACCTGTGGGAGGTGTTCGACCTGATCCTCGGGGAGGACGCGACGCTCGACGAGATCGACGGCGTGGATCTCCGGCCGCTGCACGGCCAGGCCATGTGGTCCCGGTCGGTCACGATCTGGGGCGGGTCCTCGCAGGTGCAGCGCAACGTCACCGCCGAGCGCGTGCTCGGCCTGCCGCGATAGGGGTCGGGCACATGTACTTCGCACTCACCGACGACCAGCGTGAGTTCGACTCCGCGGTCCGGTCCTACCTGGCCGAGCGCTTCGACCTCGCCGCCGTGCGCGAGGTGGTCGAGGCTCCCGACGGGGACGGCCATCCGGCCTCGCTGTGGAAGGCCGCCGCCGAGCAGGGCTGGCTCGCCGTCACGGTCCCCGAGGAGCACGACGGGCTCGGGCTCGGGCTCGTCGAGGCCCAGGTCATCTCCCGCGCCCTCGGTGCGGGAGTCGCACCCGGCCCGTGGCGCGGCAGCGTCCTGGCCGCCGAGGCGATCCGGCTGGCCGGCTCCGCCGAGCAGCAGGCCGCCTGGCTGCCCCGGCTGGCCTCCGGCGACGCGGTGGGCGCGTTCACGCTGCGTGGCTCGGCGCCGGGCACCCTGCGCACCGTGGAGTACGGCGCGATCGCCGACGTCGTCGTGGCCCGCTCCGGCGACGGACTGGCGCTCGTCACCGGCGCCGCCGCCACCCCGCAGGGCTCCTACGACGGCACGACCCGGCTCGCGAGCCTCGATGCCGGTGCGGGGGAGACGCTGCCCGGCGCGACGGCCGACGTGATCGACCAGCTCACCGCGCGGGCCACGGTGCTCGTGGCGGCCGACCTCGTCGGCATCGCCCGCGAGGCCATCACCCGCACGGTGGCCTACGACCGGGAGCGCCAGCAGTTCGGCGTGCCGGTGGGTTCGTTCCAGGCGATCAAGCACGCGCTGGCCGACCTGCACGTGGCCGTGACGCTCGCGGAGCACGCCGCCCTCTACGCCGCGCACGCGGTGGACGTCGGCCTCGACGGTGCCGACCTCGCGGTGGCCGTGGCCAAGGCCAAGGCCAGCGACGTCGCGTTCGACGCCACGGCCGCGATGATCCAGTACCACGGTGGGATCGGCTACACGTGGGAGCACGAAGCGCACTTCTTCTACAAGCGGGCGAAGCGGCTGGCGGGGCAGTTCGGCGACGGTGACGCGCAGCGGGCCCGGATCGCGGAACTGACCATCGGCTGAGCCGGTAAGGCGGCACTCCCCGGTTGTCGATCTGGGCTGTCGTCTATCTGGGCGGGACCTCACCCAATGGTTGGTCCTGATCCGGCGGCCGCGCATTCGGTCGATCATGCGCGGCCGGCGGCGCACTGGCGGCAAGCCCGAACGGGTGACGTCCCGACACCGCCCGTCGTGCCCGATTTGCGCGTTGTGAGATCGATCTGAAGGACAGACGGGCTGGTCAGGACAGGGTTCATCGCCGGTCGGGTATGGGTCGAGGCTCGGTCGGCGAAACGTCACGAATGGGTATCGACTGCTGCGACTGGCTGTGTCTGCAACATTCCAGTATGCAACGGTGACCGCTGATCGCGCTACGGAATTTCTTCGTGCGGACGTTATGCGTTCGCTGTGTGGTCGCACGCGCAACCGCCCGCCCCGCGCCTAGAAAGTGAGCACTGCGCAGGTGCTGAGATACCTCTTCAGGAAGGTCCTCGGTTGGGCAGCCATGATCATCGTGGCTACCAATCTGACCTACTTCCTGGCCAACCTGTTCCTCGATCCACGCGCCAACTACCTCCAGCTGCGGCCACCCCGCTCGCCGGAGCAGATCGCGCGTTCGCTGGCCCAGTACAACCTGGATCCCGGCACCCCGCTGTTCGGCCGGTGGTGGACCTGGATCACCGGCATCGTCCTGCACTGGGACTGGGGCACCTCGCCGGTCGGTGACAGCGTCAACACCCAGATCGGTTTCCGGATCGGGGTGAGCGCGCAGCTCGTGCTGTTCTCGCTGATCTTCGCCACGGCCATCGGCATCGCGCTGGGCGTGTACACGGCCTCGCGGCAGTACCGCTTCGCAGACCGCTTCAACCAGGGCCTGTCGATCATCACGCTCAACATCCCGACCGTGGTCGCCGCGCTGGTGGTGGTGCTGCTCGCGATCTCCCTCAACCAGGGCCTCGGCACCACGCTGCTGTTCGTGGCGGGGGCCCAGTCGCCCACCGTCAGCGGTTTCTGGCCGCTGGTCGTCGACCGCATCCAGCACCTCGTGCTGCCCACCGTCTCGCTGACGCTGATCAGCTACGCGGGCTACCACATGCTGCAGCGGGCGCTCCTGCTCGACAACATCAACTCCGACTACGTCCGGATGGCGCGGGCGAAGGGGCTGACGCGGCAGGAGGCGATCCGTCGCCATGGCCTGCGCACGTCGCTGATCCCGGTGGCCACGTCCATCGCCTTCGCGATCCCGGCGCTCTTCACCGGCGCCGTGATCACCGAGACGATCTTCGCATGGCAGGGCATGGGCCAGTACTTCACGCAGACGATCAGCAAGAACGACGTCCACGGCGCTGTCGCGGTGGCCGCGTTCGGAGCCTTGATGACGGCGGTCGGCGCGATCCTCGCCGACATCGCCGTCGTGGTGCTCGACCCGAGAGTGCGGGTGACCGGATTATGACCGCCAACCTTCCCGAACTGCAGCCGACGCTCGACGACCTCGATGCGGAGCTGTCACCGGACGAGAGCCTCAGCGAGCGGCGCGGCCGCCACATGAGCAGGCGCACGCTCTACACGCGCCGTTTCCTGCGCAACAAGGGCGCCGTGGTCGGGGTCGTGATCCTCGGGCTGCTGGTCCTGTTCGCGGTGTTGGGTGGGTTCCTCACCAGCTACACCTACAGCGACGTCGACTTCACCAACCTCAGCTCGGAGCCGTCGCTGGATCACCTGTTCGGCACCAACGGCAGCGGCAACGACACGTATGCCCAGGCCGCACACGGCCTGGGTCGATCGATGATCATCGCGCTCAGCGTCTCGTTGCTGACCACGGTGATCTCGGCGTTCGTCGGTGCGGCGGCGGCCTACTTCGGCGGCACGGTGGAGCGCGCGATCCTCGGGCTGGTGCACTTCCTGCTGGTCGTGCCGGCGTTCCTGATCCTGGCGCTCGTGTCGCAGAGCGCAGGCGGGGACTGGCGGGCCCTGATCATCGTCCTGACGGCACTGGGCTGGATGTACAACGCGCGCGTGGTGTGGTCGCTGAGCACCTCACTGCGTGAGCGCGAGTACGTGCAGGCAGCGCGGTTCATGGGAGTGGGCTCGTTCCGCATCGTGTTCCGGCACATGATCCCCAACATCGGATCGTTGCTGATCGTCACGTTCACGCTGGGCGTGGTGGCCACCGTGCAGGGCGAGACGGCCCTGTCGTTCATCGGGTTCGGCGTGCAGTTGCCCGACGTCTCGCTGGGCACGATGCTCAGCGACGGCGCAGGCTCGCTGTCGAGCTCGTGGTGGCTGTTCGTCTTCCCCGCCGTGCTCGTCACGTTGCTGACGGTGTCGATGGCGCTGATCGGCGACGGGCTGCGGGATGCGCTCGACCCCACCTCGCGGTCGGGAGGCCGGGCATGACCGCGCCGGGCCCGCCCGTTCTCTCGGTGCGCAACCTCCAGGTCTCCTTCCCGTCGGAGGCCGGCCGGGTCGACGCCGTGCGGGGCATCGAGTTCGATCTCCACGCCGGCCGGACGCTGGGCATCGTCGGCGAGTCGGGTTCGGGCAAGTCGGTCACGTCGATGGCGATCATGGGACTGCTCCCCGACTACGCGGTGGTGTCGGGATCGATCGCGCTGAACGGGCGCGAGGTGCTCGGCCTCGACGACAAGGCGATGTCCAAGATCCGTGGCCGCGACATCGGCATGATCTTCCAGGACCCGCTGTCCTCGTTGACACCGATCTTCACCGTCGGCGCCCAGATCGTGGAGGCGTTGCAGATCCACCAGGACATGGGCCGCGACGCCGCGTGGAAGCGCGCGGAGGAGCTGCTCGACCTGGTCGGCATCCCCGACGCCAAGGCGCGGGCCAAGTCGTTCCCGCACGAGTTCTCCGGCGGCATGCGCCAGCGGGTGGTGATCGCCACGGCGATCGCCAACAACCCCCGCCTGATGATCGCCGACGAGCCGACGACGGCGCTCGACGTCACGGTGCAGGCGCAGATCCTCGACGTGCTCAAGCTCGCGCAGACCGAGA
The DNA here is from genome assembly GCF_042653605.1 of Pseudonocardia sp. GCM10023141. Taxonomy (NCBI): domain Bacteria; kingdom Bacillati; phylum Actinomycetota; class Actinomycetes; order Pseudonocardiales; family Pseudonocardiaceae; genus Pseudonocardia; species Pseudonocardia sp. GCM10023141. The sequence continues at coordinate 141,320 of NZ_JBHSIR010000067.1, read as the reverse complement.
CCGGCGCGGCACTGATCATGGTGACCCACGACCTCGGCGTGGTCGCGGGCTCCGCCGACGACGTGATGGTGATGTACGCCGGCAAGCCGGTGGAGAAGGCCGGGGTGGAGGAGCTGTTCGCCGAACCGCGGATGCCCTACACCGTCGGCCTGCTCGGTGCCATCCCGCGCGTCGACGTCACGGAGCGGCGGCCACTCGTGCCGATCATGGGCAACCCGCCGTCGATGGTCGACCTGCCGCCCGGCTGCCCGTTCGAACCGCGGTGCCCGATCGCGATCAGCGAATGCCGCGAGGAGGAACCCGAGCTGATGGCGGTGCAGGCCGCAGCCGGTGGTGCGCACACCGCGGCCTGCATCCGTGCGCACGGCATCCACGGTGGCCTGATCGACGACGCCGAGATCTACCCGCTCGGCCCGCTGCTGGAACCGGCGGTGGCGTCGATCCCGCGCGAGCGGCGCGCGCCGGTGCTCGAGCTCACCGATGTCCGCAAGACGTTCCCGCTGCTCAAGGGTGCGATCCTCAAGCGCAGGGTCGGCTCGGTGCACGCCGTGGCCGGGATCGACCTCGACATCCGGGAGGGCGAGACGGTCGGGCTGGTCGGTGAGTCGGGCTGCGGCAAGACCACGACGCTGCTCGAGATCATGAACCTGCGCAAGCCGGAGACGGGCAGCATCCGGGTGGCGGGCGTCGACGTCGCCGGACTCAAGGGCCGTGGCGAGGAGCGGGCGCTGCGGCGGAAGTTGCAGATGGTGTTCCAGGACCCCATGGGTGCGCTGGACCCGCGGATGACGGTGTTCGACATACTGGCCGAGCCGCTCACCGCGATGGCGGAGAGCAGCCGCAAGGTCATCGAGCAGCGCGTCGACGAGCTGATGGCGCTGGTGGGGCTCGACCCGGGCCACAGCGACCGGTTCCCCACCGCGTTCTCCGGCGGGCAGCGCCAGCGCATCGGCATCGCCAGGGCGCTGGCCACGAACCCCGCGCTCGTCGTGCTGGACGAGCCCGTGTCGGCGCTCGACGTGTCCATCCAGGCCGGGGTCATCAACCTGCTGAACGACCTGAAGGCGAAGCTCGGGCTCTCGTACCTGTTCGTGGCGCACGACCTGTCGGTGGTGCGCCACATCTCCGACCGCGTGGCCGTGATGTACCTGGGGCGCATCGTGGAGATCGGGTCGGTCGACGACCTGTTCGACGACCCGCAGCACCCGTACACCCAGGCGCTGCTGTCGGCGGTCCCGGTGCCCGATCCGAAGGTCGAACGCGCCCGCGAGCGCGTGATCCTGCGCGGTGACCTGCCCAGCCCCACCGACGCGACGGCGGGGTGCTCGTTCGTCAGCCGCTGCCCGCTGCACCTGACCCTCGACGAGACCAAGCGCGCCCGTTGCACGGGTGAAACGCCGGAGCTGACCGGAAAGGGGGATTCCGACCAGCTGAATGCCTGTCACTTCCGCTGATGTGACTCTCACCCTCCGCACCTCGCGAGAAAGAACACACCACATGCATGTCCTGAAGAAATCCGCTGCGCTCGTGGCCACCGCCGCGGTGGCGGTGGCGCTGGCCGCCTGCGGTAACTCCGGGTCGAACAGCGCTGCTCCGGCCGACACCGCAGCAACGCTCGCCGCGAAGTCCGCCTACAACCCGCAGCCCTACGACAACGTCAAGGACGGCGGCACCCTCACGACGCCGACGGCGGAGATCTCGCCGCAGTTCAACATCTTCCAGGGCGACTCCACGAACTACTCGACGCTCCTGTGGCGCTGGTACAACCCCGACCTGATCAGCTTCACCGACGACGGCCAGGCCGTGTACAACCCGGACTACCTGACCGACGTCAAGCAGGAGGAGGTCGGCGGGAACACGAAGATCACGTACACGATCAACCCGAAGGCCAACTACAACGACGGCACGCCGATCGACTGGAAGTCGTTCGAGGCCACCTGGAAGGCCAACAGCGGCAAGGACGAGGCGTACAGCGTCAGCAGCAGTGACGGCTACGACCGCATCACCTCGGTGACCAAGGGCGTCGACGACCGCCAGGCGGTCGTCACGTTCGACGGCATCAACCTGTGGTGGCAGAGCCTCTACAACTACGTGCTCAACCCCGAGGCCGTCACGCCCGACGTCTTCAACAAGGGCTACATCAACACCCCGCACGTCGAGTGGGGCGCCGGTCCCTACACCATCCAGAAGTTCGACCAGCAGAACAGCACGGTCGTCTTCGAGCGCAACCCGAAGTGGTGGGGCAAGAAGGGCAAGCTCGACACGCGGACGTTCATCGCGATGGAGTCCGCTGCCTTCATCAACGCGTTCAAGAACGGTCAGATGGACGCCGTGTCGATCAACGGCAAGGACCAGCTGGCACAGGTCAACGGTCAGGCCGGCACCGAGCTGCGCAAGGCGGCGTCGCTGCAGACCGACTACTTCACGCTCAACGGCACCAGCCCGAACCTCTCCGATCCCGCCGTCCGCAAGGCGATCATGGAGGGGATCGACCGCAAGCAGATCACCCAGTTCCACTTCCAGGGCCTGGACTACTCCTCGGACCCGATCGGCTCGATGAACCTGCTGCCCTTCCAGAAGGGCTACCAGGACAGCTTCGGCAAGGTCATCCAGTACAGCCCCGACCAGGCCAAGAAGGATCTGGACGCGGCAGGCTGGGCGGTCGGACCGGACGGTTTCCGGGTGAAGGACGGCAAGACGCTGGAGTTCACCTACGTCAACACCGGTGACGACGCCGTCGGCAAGGCCGTCGCGGGCGGTACGGCGGCGATGATGAAGAACATCGGCGTCAAGATGGACATCCGCCAGGTCCCGTCGGCCGACTTCTCGAAGATCGTCACGGGCAAGCAGTTCGACATGTTCTACTCCGGAGCCGTGCAGACCGACCCGTTCGGGATCGCGTACATCTGCCAGCTGTTCTGCTCGGACACCCAGTTCATCAAGTCCGGGGTCAACGACCCCAAGAACGATGCGCTGATCAAGTCCGTGAACACGCTGCCCACGCCGGAGGAGCAGTACACGAAGGCCGCCGAGGCCGAGGTTGCCGCGTTCAGCACCTACGGCGTCGTGCCCACGGTGAACCTGGTGGCGATCTACGCCGTCAAGAACGGCCTCGCCAACTACGGCGCAGGCCGCTACTTCACCACCCCGCCGGAGAACATCGGCTGGCAGAAGTAGCCGTCGATCGGTGGATCACGGCGGGGCCCGGCACCACATGGTGCCGGGCCCCGCTGTTTCTGCTAGACCACTGATCGTGACCGACTCCTACCTGGCCGTGGCCGACGCCCGGCGCGCCGCCGTACTCGCCGCCACCGACTCGCCGTTCACGATCGAGGTGCGGTTCCAGGGCGGACTGACCGAGCGGCAGCAGGCCGCGTTCACCGCGGCGGCCGACCGGTGGGCCCGGGTGATCGTCGGCGACCTGCCGCCGGTGCAGATCGGCAGCGAGACGATCGACGACGTGCGGATCCTCGCCGAGGGCGCCACCGTCGACGGTCCCGGGAAGGTCCTCGGCCAGGCCGGGCCGACGCACCTGCGCCCCGCGGCGGCCGGGGTCGCCGCGATGCTGCCCGCGCAGGGCTCGATGACGTTCGACACCGCCGACCTCGCGGCGATGGAGGCCGACGGCACGCTCGACGACGTCATCACCCACGAGATGGGGCACGTGCTGGGCATCGGCACGATCTGGGACCGGAAGGACGTGCTGGTCGGTGCGGGCACCGCCGACCCGACGTTCACGGGTGCCGGCGCGATGGCCGAGTACGCGACGCTGACGGGCAAGGCCGCCGTCGCGGTGCCCGTCGAGAACATCGGGGGGCCGGGCACGGCAGGCGGGCACTGGCGCGAGTCGGTGTTCGGCAACGAGTTGATGAGCGGCTTCATCGCGGCTCCCGGCAACCCGCTCAGCCGCGTCACCACGGCGAGCCTGGCCGACCTCGGGTACCAGGTGGACCTCGCAGCGGCCGAGCCGTACACGCTGCCCGTGCCGGCGCCAGTCGGCAGCGGCTCGGTGCGGTCGGGCCACGGCGGGCTCGGCCGGATGCTGCCGCGCGAGCCGGTCGTGCTGCCCGCAGGGAGCCTCCGGGGCTGATACCCCGGTTCCCGGTCCTCTCCCTTCGTGTCGGTTGTGTACAGCCCGTTGACCACAATGGATGCGGCGACGCCGTTCGGGTGGCACGGTGGGGGGTATGCCGCCCGTACGAGCGACCGCCGTCAATTCCACTGCAGCCGCACTGCTCGGGCTCCTGCACGGGAGCCCCATGACCGGAGGGCAGCTCGTCGCTGCCGCGGGGGAGCGGTTCGGCTCCTTCTTCTCCGTCACCCGAAGCCAGGTCTACCGGGAGCTCCCGGTGCTCGCCGAAGCCGGCCTGCTGAAGCTGGGCAAGCAGGGCCCACGGGCCTCCCAGCAGTACGCGATCACACCGGCGGGCAAGCGGTCGTTCAAGGCGTGGCTGGCGGCAGGCGGCGGGGTCGACGCCGTGCGCAGCCCGCTGGTGCTGCGGCTGCTGCACGCGGGCACGTTGACGCCCAAGCAGCGCGCCGAGCTCGTCAGCAGCAGCCGGGAGGCCTACGCCACGTGGTTGGAGGGAGCGCGCGCCGCCGCGAAGGGGGAGTCCGACCCCTACCTCAAGCCGGTGGCCGACTTCACCGTCGCCCACGTCCGCGCGATGCTCAAGCTGCTCGACGCCATCCCGGCCGACTGAGGAGCACCCGACTCGGAGCGGCGCGTAACCTGGACCGTTGTGAACCCCGACGCCGCGGCCGACCTGAAAGAGCTCACCACCACCCTGGAGAGCATCGAGGCGGTCACCGACCTGCCAGCGCTGCGCGGTGAGATCGCCGACCTGTCCGACCAGGCCGGTCAGCCCGACCTCTGGAACGACACCGAGGCCGCGCAGAAGGTCACGAGCCGGCTCGCGCACGCCCAGGGCGACCTGCGGCGGCTCGAGGAGCTCCGCCGCAGGCTCGAGGACCTGCCGGTGCTCTACGAGCTCGCCGAGGACGAGGCCGACGAGGGCGCCATCGCCGACGCCGACGCCGAGCGCTCCAAGCTGCGCGACGACATCTCCTCGCTCGAGGTCCGCACGCTGCTCTCGGGTGAGTACGACGCGCGCGAGGCGCTGGTCACCATCCGCTCGGAGGCCGGTGGCGTCGACGCCGCCGACTTCGCCGAGATGCTGCTGCGGATGTACCTGCGCTGGGCCGAGCGCCACGGGTACCCCACCGACGTCTACGACACCTCCTACGCGGAAGAGGCCGGCATCAAGTCGGCCACCTTCGCCGTGCACACCCCGTTCGCCTACGGCACGCTCTCGGTCGAGCAGGGCACCCACCGGCTGGTGCGCATCTCCCCGTTCGACAACCAGGCGCGCCGCCAGACGTCCTTCGCGGGCGTCGAGGTGGCGCCCGTCGTCGAGACGAGCGACCACGTGGACATCGACGAGAAGGATCTGCGCGTCGACGTCTACCGGTCCTCGGGTCCCGGCGGCCAGGGCGTCAACACCACCGACTCGGCGGTGCGCCTCACGCACATCCCCACCAACATCGTCGTGTCGTGCCAGAACGAGCGCAGCCAGATCCAGAACAAGGCCTCGGCGATGGTCGTGCTGCAGGCCAAGCTGTTGGAACGGCGCCGTCAGGAGGAGCGGGCCCTGATGGACTCGCTCAAGGACACCGGCTCGTCGTGGGGCAACCAGATGCGCTCCTACGTGCTGCACCCGTACCAGATGGTCAAGGACCTGCGCACCGAGTACGAGGTGGGCAACCCCGGCGCGGTGCTCGACGGCGACATCGACGGCTTCATCGAGGCGGGCATCCGCTGGCGGCGCAACCACGCCGCCGACGCCTGACCCCAGCCGTTCGCCCGCCCGGTCGGCCGGGCAATCTGCCGAGCGGTAGCGGCTGGTCGCCGAGGGGGCGGGGCGGATGGGGAGCCTCGGGCGCCCGACCGGTAGCGTCCCCGGACGTGATCCGCCTCGAACGCGTCACCAAGTTGTACAAGACCTCTACGCGCCCTGCGCTGGACCGGGTCTCGGTGAATGTCGAGAAGGGCGAGTTCGTCTTCCTCATCGGCCCATCGGGTTCGGGCAAGTCGACGTTCCTGCGGCTGCTGCTGCGCGAGGACGTCCCCACCCGCGGCAACATCTTCGTGTCCGACCTCAACGTGGCGAAGCTCCCCCGCCGCCGCGTCCCGCGCCTGCGCCAGCGCATCGGCTGCGTCTTCCAGGACTTCCGGCTGCTGCCCAACAAGACCGTCGGCGAGAACGTCGCGTTCGCGCTGGAGGTCATCGGCAAGCAGTCGGCAACCATCAAGAAGGTGGTGCCGGAGGTGCTCGACCTCGTCGGGCTCGACGGCAAGGCCGACCGGCTCCCGCACGAGCTCTCCGGTGGTGAGCAGCAGCGCGTGGCGATCGCGCGCGCCTTCGTCAACCGGCCGATGGTGCTCATCGCCGACGAGCCCACGGGCAACCTCGACCCCGACACCAGCCAGGACATCATGTTGCTGCTCGAGCGGATCAACCGCACCGGCACCACGGTCGTCATGGCCACGCACGACCACTCCATCGTCGACTCCATGCGCCGCCGTGTCGTCGAGCTCGACCTCGGGCAGGTCGTGCGCGACGAGATCCGCGGCGTCTACGGCGTGGGGCGGTAACGGGGGATGCGTTCCGATTTCGTCGTCCGCGAGGTCCTCACCGGCCTGCGCCGCAACGTCACGATGACGATCGCGATGGTGCTCACCACCGCGATCTCGCTGGGACTGGTCGGCACCGGGCTGCTCGCGGTCCGCACGATCGACCGCACCGAGCAGCTCTACAGCGATCGCGTCGAGGTGCAGGTCGCGCTGACGGCCGACGTCTCCGCGGCCGACGCCGACTGCAGCCAGCCGATCTGCACCGGCATCAAGGCGATCCTGACGAACTCGCCGCTCGTCGAGTCGGTGAAGTTCGAGAGCCAGCAGCAGGCCTACGAGCGCTACAAGGAGCTGTTCGCCGGCCAGTCACTCGCCGACGTCGTGCGACCGCAGTCGCTGCCGGCCACGCTGCGGGTGAAGCTGTCCGACCAGGTCGCGGGCGCGCAAGCGGTGCGCCAGGCCATGAACGGCCAGGTCGGCGTGCGCAACGTCATCGACCAGCGCGACGTCGTTGCCAAGCTCTTCGACTTCCTCGGCGGCGTCCGCAACATCACGTTCGCGCTGGCGCTCGTGCAGGCCATCGCGGCACTGCTGCTGATCTCCAACACCGTCCAGGTCTCGGCCTACACCCGGCGCACCGAGGTCGGCGTGATGCGGCTGGTGGGCGCCACGCGCTGGTACACGCAGCTGCCGTTCCTCATCGAGGCCGTCGTCACGGGTGTGATCGGCGCGCTGATCGCCGCGGGCGGGCTGCTGGCCGGCAAGTTCCTGTTCTTCGACCAGCTGCTCTCGGGCATCGTGTCCAACGGCGTGGTGCCGCCGATCGAGGTCTCCGACATCATCTGGGTCTCACCGATCCTCGTGATGATCGGCGCGGGCATCGCCGCGGTCACCGGCTACGTCACGCTGCGGGCCTACGTCCGACTCTGACGGTGTTCGGCCGCAACAGCGTGAAACCGGTGGCCCGGTCCGCGTAGGCTGGACAGGTGAAGGAGAAAGGCCGATCGGTGATCGCGCAGAACCGCAAGGCGCGCCACGAGTACACGCTGCTGGAGACGTTCGAGGCAGGCGTGGCGCTCGTCGGCACCGAGGTCAAGAGCCTCCGGATGGGCCGGGCGTCGCTCGTCGACGCGTACGCCACCATCGACGACGGTGAGATCTGGCTGCGCGCCCTGTACATCGCCGAGTACTCGCAGGGCACCTGGACCAACCACGAGCCCCGGCGCACCCGCAAGCTGCTGCTGCACCGCGCCGAGATCGACAAGCTCGTCGGTAAGATCCGTGAGGGCGGGCTGACGCTGGTGCCGCTGTCGCTGTACTTCAACGACGGCAAGGTCAAGCTGGAGATCGCGCTCGCCAAGGGCAAGAAGTCCTACGACAAGCGCGCCGATCTGGCCAAGCGCGATTCCGATCGCGAGATCCAGAAGGCCTACGGCCGGGCCGCCAAGGGCCGGGTGCGGGAGCTGCGCGGGTGACCGTGCCCGTGTCGCCCGCGAGCGACGACGACCTGCCGCGCTTCCTTGCCGATCTCGGCCTGCCGGGCCTGGTCGACGCGCACGTCCACTTCCTGCCGGAATCGGTGATGCGCAAGGTCTGGGCGTACTTCGACCAGGGCAGCACCCATTACGGCATGCCGTGGCCGATCCACTACCGGCTCCCCGAGGAGGAGCGCGTCGCCGTCCTCGCCAAGCTCGGGGTCATCGCGTACGCGCCGCTCGTGTACCCGCACAAGCCGGGCATGGGCCGCTGGCTCACCGAGTGGGTCACGGAGTTCGCCGCGCGCACCCCGGCCGCGGTGCCCACGGCCACGCTGTACCCCGAGCCCGACGTCGCCGACTACCTCGGCACGGCCGTCGAGGGTGGTGCGCGAGCGGTCAAGGTGCACGTCCAGGTGGGTGGTTTCGACCCGCGCGACCCGCTGCTGCGCCCGGCGTGGGGACTGCTCGCCGAGGCGGGCGTCCCGGCCGTCGTGCACTGCGGCCACGGCCCGATCCCCGGCTCGTACACAGGCCTCGACATCTTCGCCGAGGTGCTCGCCGCACACCCCCGGCTGCCGATCGTGCTGGCCCACGCCGGGATGCCGGACTTCGGCGCGGCGCTGGATCTGGTGGCCCGCTACGAGCGGGTGTACCTCGACACCACGATGGTCGGCACCGCGTTCTCCCAGTCCATGGCACCGCTGCCGCCCGACTGGCCCGCCCGGCTGGCCGGCATCGCCGACCGCGTCGTGCTGGGCACGGATTTCCCGAACATCCCCTACGCCTACGTCGAGCAGATCCGGGCCATCACCGACTGGGCCGCGGCCGACGAGCGGCTCGGAGCCGGATTCCTGCGCGCCGTGCTGCACGACACCCCGGCCGCCCTGCTGCGGCTCCGACCCGCGTGAGCGGGTAGGTGAATCCGGGATGAACCCCGGCCGCAGACGCGTTACTCTGTAGCGACGCCCGCAGGGGGCGCTGACGGGGGTGAACGGTTTCGACTCTGGCTGTAGATCAAGGGGAAGCGTGCCGAGGAAGGCGACGATGCACTCGTTAACCACACGCGTCGCAAAAAAATAAATGCCACCCATAAGGTGAGCGCGCAGTCCGATTTCGCCCTCGCGGCCTGATCTGACTCGCTGTCGGCCCGGAGGAGTTCCCGCTCCGGATCCCGGCATCATTTAGGGGACTTACCTGCTCGCCCGGTCGTCGGGGCGGGTGGGGAAATCAAACAGCGACTGGGATCGTCACACCGACATGCTCGCGCGATCGGTGGGTCCGAGTAGAGGCACAGCGAGCTGCGCACGGAGAAGCCCTTGTGAAGCAACAGAGGACCCGGGTTCGATTCCCGGCACCTCCACTCGTGGACGGCTCATGCTCATGGAGAGCATGAGCCGTTCTCGTTCTCGGGTGTCTTCTGGGGGCCGAGCCCCCAGACCCCGGCCCGGAGGGGCTTCGCCCCCCGGGACCCCCCTTCGGGGCATCGCTGCGCTCGCCCCCAGCTGCGGCTTCGCTGCGCTCGCCGCCGAGGTGGTGCTGGGTGGCTTCGCTGCGCTCGCCGCCGAGGTGGTGCTGGGTGGCTTCGCTGAGGTAGCTGCTGGGTGGTTCGGAGGGGCGTTCTCGAACCCACCTCATCCGACGGTCTTGCCGTCCAGGGGCAGCCCGCGCTCCAGGTGCGCAAGCGCCCGGTCGACCTCGGCCATGCCGTCCAGTTCGGGGCGGCGGACCCACTCGAACCACGCCGCCATGATCACGCCGACGATCGCGCCCGTGACGTTGCGGACCTCGACGTCGCCCGGCGCGCGCCCGGCCCGCTCGGTGAGGAGTGCCTCGATCGCCCGCACCGCCCCCATGACGTTGTCCAGGCCGGCTGCCCAGAGATCGGGCACCGAGACCATCAGCCGTTCGCGCTCCAGCCCTTCGCTCAGCTCCTGCGGCGTGCGGGTGGTGATGACGGTGTGGAGCGCGTGCCGCACCGCGGGCACCGGGCCCAGCTCGGCGGGTGCCGCGGCCAGCGCGTCGAGGAAGACCGGGGAGCTCTCCAGCAGGACGAGGTCCTCCTTCGTCGGGAAGTAGCGGAACACCGTGCTGGCAGCGACCTCGGCGGCCTCGGCGATCTGCTCGACGGTCGTGGCCGGGTAGCCCTGCTCGCGGAACAGCCGCAGCGCCTCGCGCTGGATCAGCTCGCGCGTGCGGGCCTTCTTGCGCTCCCGCAGGCCCGGGACCGATCGCTCGCTCATGGGGGAGATTCTGACAGACGTCCACCTTTTGCTAGTCGACTAGTATTTAGGAGTCTACTCTCGAAATATGCAGACGTTGACAGAGATCCCCGCCCGCCGCCCGAGCGTGTTCGATCCGCCGTCGGAGCTGGCTCGGCTGCGGCCGGTCACCCGGCTCGTCTATCCGGACGGCCATCTCGGCTGGCTGGTCACCGGCCATGCGGAGGCGCGAACAGTGCTCGCCGACCCCCGCTTCTCGGTACGCCAGGAGCTGCGCCACCCGCCGATCCGCTCGATCCGGGTGGGTGATGCGACGGCGCCGGCGCGACCCGGGTGGTTCGCCAACATGGATGCGCCCGAGCACACGCACTACCGCCGGCTGCTGCTGAGTCAGTTCACCGCCCGCCGGATCAGGGAACTCGAGCCCCGGATCACGGCCATCGCGCACGCGCACCTCGACGCGATGGTGGCCGCCGGGCCACCCGTCGATCTCGTCGCCGCCTACGGCCTGCCGATCCCGTCGCTCGTCATCTGCGAGCTGCTCGGCGTGCCCTACGCCGACCACGGCTTCTTCCAGGAGCAGGCGGCTCGGGCCATCCGGCTGGACGCGGCTCCCGAGGAGTCCGGCGCCGCGATGCAGGCGCTCTACGACTACGTCCACGGCCTGGTGCGAGCGATGCGCGCCGATCCGGGTGACGGCCTGCTCGGTGGGCTCGTCGCCGCGGGTGAGCTGACGGACGAGGAGCTGGCCAACATCGCCCTGATCCTGCTGGTGGCCGGGCACGGGACCACCGCCAACATGATCGGGCTGGGCGTGTTCGCGCTGCTGGAGCACCCCGTGCAGCTCGCGGCGCTGCGCGCGGATCCGGCGCTGCTCGACCCGGCCGTCGACGAGCTGCTGCGCTACCTCACGATCCTGCACCTGGGGGCACCGTTCCGGGCCGCGCTCGCCGACGTCGAACTGGGGGGTCGGCTGATCCGCGCCGGGGAGACGGTGACGATCTCGTTGCCGGCCGCCGACCGGGATCCGGCGGTGTTCGCCGACCCCGATGCGCTGCGGCTGGGCCGCCCCGGGGCGAACCGGCACCTGGCTTTCGGCTACGGCATGCACCTGTGTCTGGGTCACCAGCTGGCGAAGCTCGAGCTGCGGATCGCCTTCGCCGCCTTGCTGGACCGGTTCCCCGGACTGCGCCTCGCAGTGGGACCGGAGGCGATCAAGCTGCGCCCTTCGGTTGCCGTGCTGGGCGTGGAGGCGCTGCCGGTGGCGTGGTGACCTGGTTGCGGAGAGTGGTTCGACTGTCACTCAGTAGTAGTAGCCTGTCGACCGGCTAGCGGGTTATGGTCAGGTGGTCAGCATCCCTGATAATCGAGAGAGGGAGGTCGGCGATGACGGGGACGATCGCCGAGCGACCCGCCCACGAGGCGGCAGAACTACCCGGTTTTCCGATGAGTCGCGGGGGCTGCCCGTTCGACCCACCACCGCCGCTGGCCCAGCTGCGCGAGGAGCGCCCGATCGGGCGGGTCACGCTGTTCGACGGCAGCACACCGTGGTTGATCACACGCCACGCCGACGTCCGTGCGGTTCTGTCGGACCCGCGGATCAGCTCCGACTTCCGTCGGGAGGGCTTTCCGATGATCAGCCCCGCGCGGTTCCGCGGGGCACAGGCCGGGCCGCCGTCGTTCATCTCGCTGGACGACCCGGAGCACTCCCGCCTGCGCAAGATGCTGATCAGCGACTTCACGGTGCGCTCCACCGAGGCGTTGCGGCCGATGGTCGCCGAGATCGTGGAGGAGCTGCTCGACGCGATGGCGGCGGGCCCGCAGCCCGTCGACCTCGTCACGGCGTTCACGTTGCCGCTGCCGTCGATGGTGATCTGCCGGCTGCTCGGCGTGCCGTACTCCGATCACGAGCTGTTCCAGCGGCTGTCGGCGCAGCTGCTCAACCTCGACACCGATCCCGAAGTGGCGATGCGGGCCGCCGCCGAGCTGCGGGACTACCTGCGGTCACTCGTGGAGGCCGAGCTCGCTGCGCCCGAACCGGGCGAAGCGCTGCTCGGCAAGCTCGTGGTGCGACGCGTGCGCACGGGCGAGCTGACGGTCGACGAGGCCGTGGCGATGGGGTTGCTGCTGCTCGTCGCAGGCCACGAGACCACGGCCAACCAGCTGGCGCTGGGCACGCTGACGCTGCTGCAGTACCCCGAGCAGGCCGAGGTGCTGCGCACCACCGACGACCCGGCCGTGGTGGCCCGGGCGGTGGAGGAGCTGTTGCGGCTCCTGACGATCGTGCACCGGGCCCGCGTCCGCGTCGCGGTCGAGGACCTGGAGGTCGACGGCGTCCTGATCCGGGCCGGTGAGGGGGTGCTGGTGTCCAACGAGTCCGCCAACCGGGATCCGGCGGCCTTCGAGAACCCCGACACGCTCGACATCCACCGCTCGGCGCGCCACCACGTCGCGTTCGGGTTCGGGGTCCACCAGTGCCTGGGCCAGCCGCTCGCGCGGCTGGAGCTGCAGGTGGCCTACCCGGCGCTGCTGCGTCGGTTCCCGAACCTGAAGGTGGCCGCGGAGATCGACGACCTGACGTTCCGGTCCACCAACGTCGTCTACGGCGTCAGCGCACTGCCGGTGACGATGTGAGCGTGCATGTGGAGACGGCCAAGGACCGCTGCATCGGGGCCGGCCAGTGCGTCCTCGCGGCGCCGGAGGTCTTCGACCAGGACGACGAGGGCACCGTGGATCTGCTGGTGCCCGACCCGTCCGCGGCGCAGGAGGCCGCGGTGCGCGAGGCGGTGCACGTCTGCCCGGCGCAGGTGATCACGCTGCGCTGATCGCCCCAGCCCACCCGGAGGTCAGGAAAGCCACTTTCCCGCAACGACGTTGCGGGAAAGTGGCTTTCCTGCAACGGGGGGCCGGGCGAGCCGGTGGCGTAACGTGACCGGGGCTGAGTGAGAGGGAGTTCCGGGTGGGCGTCGGCAAGCAGCGCGACGTCGCGCACGCCCGGGAACGGCTGCCGCGCGAGATCTGGGTGCTGGTCGGCGCCTCGTTCCTGATCGCCGTCGGGTACGGCCTCGTCGCCCCGACGCTGCCGGCCTTCGTCCGCAGCTTCGACGTCGGCATCACCGCAGCGTCGCTCGTGATCAGCGTGTTCGCCCTGTCGCGGCTGGTGTTCGCGCCGCTCAGCGGCCGGATCGTGGCCCGGTTCGGCGAGCTGCCCGGCTACCTCGTCGGGCTGTGCGTGGTCGCCGTGACGACCGGGGCGTGCGCCTTCGCCACCGAGTACTGGCAACTGCTCGCGCTGCGTGGGCTCGGCGGTATCGGGTCCACGATGTTCACGGTCTCGGCGCTGTCGCTGCTGCTGCGCCTGGCGCCGGTGCGCATGCGCGGACGGGCCTCCGGGATGTGGGCCACCGGGTTCCTGCTCGGCAACATCATCGGCCCGATCGTGGGCGGCGTGCTGTCCGTCATCAGCATGCGCGCCCCGTTCCTCGTCTACGGGGCCGTGCTGCTGCTGGTGGTGGCGCTCGGCTGGTTGATGCTGCGCAACCGCACCACGGAGACGGCTGCCGAGATCAGCGCCGCCGGCCCGCCCGCGCGGTTCGTCGTCGCGCTCGGGCACCCGGCCTACCGGGCCGCCCTCGCGGCGAGCTTCGCGAACGGGTGGGCCGTGTTCGGCGTCCGCATCGCGCTGGTGCCGCTGCTCGTCGTCGAGGCGCTGGGGGAGCCGGCGGCCTGGGCGGGCTTCGCGCTCGCCGTGTTCGCCGCCGGCAACGCGGCCACGCTCATCATCGCCGGTCCGCTCGCCGACCGACGCGGTCGCCGCCCTCCGGCGCTGGTCGGTCTCGCCGTCTCGGCGCTCGCGACCGGGGTGCTCGGGTTCGTCGGCGACCCGGTGCTGTTCCTGGTCGTGAGCCTCGTAGCCGGGCTGGGCAGCGGGCTGATCAACCCGCCGATGAACGCGGTGGTCGCTGACGTCATCGGGTCGAAGGCCCGCGGCGGCACCGTCCTCGCCGGCTTCCAGATGGCCGGTGACCTGGGCAGCATCCTCGGCCCGGTGCTCGCCGGGGTGCTCGCGGAGACCGTCGGGTTCGGGGCGGCGTTCGCGATCTGCGGGATGGTGCTGCTGGTCGCGCTCGTCACCTGGGTGCTCGCCCCCGAGACGTTGCCGGGGCACGTGCCGACGGCTGCGGTGGAGGCCGCGTGCCCGGCCGGATCCGGCTGAGCCGCCGCCACCGCGAGCTCAGCCGGCGATCCCCACCCCGATCAGCATGCCGACGAGGTACGTGGCACCCGCCGCGATCGCGCCGAACAGCAACTGTCGCGCCCCGCTGAACCACCAGCTGTGGGTGGTGAACCGCGAGGTCAGCGCGCCGACGACGAACAGGCCGACCGCGCCGACCAGCAGTCCCACCGCCAGCGTCGACGAGCCGAGCAGGAACGGGACCAGCGGGATGATGCCGCCGACCGCGAAGCACAGGAACGACGAGATCGCCGCGACCCACGGCGAGGGCTGCTCGTCGACGTCGACACCCAGCTCCTGAGAGATGTGGACCTTGACGGCCAGCTCCGGGTTGGCGTGGATCTCCCGTGCCATCGACTCCGCCGTGGCGCGGGTGAGCCCCAACCGCTCGTAGGCGTCGGCGAGCTCGGCGCGTTCGACGTCGGGATGGCGGCGGATCTCCTCGCGCTCGACGGCGGCCTCGTTCGCGACGGCGTCGTTCTGCGTGCCGACGGAGGCGTACTCGCCCAGCGCCATGGAGAACGCGCCCGCGACGAGGCCCGCCATGCCCGTGAGGATCAGCAGGTGGCGGTCGCCGCCTCCGCCGCCGACCCCGGCGATCAGCGCGATGTTGGTGACCAGGCCGTCCATGGCGCCGAAGACCGCGGCGCGCAGCCAGCCGCCGGAGATGTTCGTGTGATGGTGGTCCTGATCGTGGGCGAGGAGCTCCGCAGGATCGGGCGGTTGCATCATGCAACGAGGGTAGCGCCGGAACCGGTCCACCTCGGCTGTCGGTGCGCCGCGGTCGAGGCGGGCCGAACATCCCTCCGAGCAGCGGCGTCGCTAGGCTGATCGTGTGAACCGGACCGCGGCGCTCGACATCGTCGGAACGCCGGCGCGGCTCGGCCTCGCGGCCGTGTGGCTGATCTCGGGCACGCTGAAGGCGTTGGACCCGGATCAGACATATGTCGCGGTTCGGGCATACGACGTGCTGCCGCGTGGCAGCATCGACATCGTCGCCGGGGTGCTGCCGTGGCTGGAGCTGGTACTCGGCGTGCTGCTGCTCGTCGGGTTCGGCACCCGGGCGGTCGCGATCCTGTCGGCGCTGCTGCTGCTGGCGTTCATCGCGGGCGTGAGCCAGGCATGGGCGCGGGGGCTCTCGATCGACTGCGGCTGCTTCGGCGGCGGTGGTGCGGTGGAGCCGGGGAAGACGGCGTACGTGCAGGAACTGCTGCGGGACACGGGGTTCCTCCTGCTGGCGGCGTGGTTGATCGTGCGGCCCCGCACACTGTTCGCACTGGAATCGCGGCTCGCGCCAGCGGGAAGGACCTGACATGAGCGGATCGTCGCGGAGCGAGAAGAAGCGCCGCCAGGACGACAGGCAGCGGCGGCTGGCAGCGGCCGGCATCCAGGTGCCGCAGAAGGTGACCGCCACCAACCGCACGCCGTTGATCGTGATCGCCGTGGTGCTCGCGGTCGTCGTCATCGTCGGCGCCGTGGTGCTGTACCAGCGCTCGAAGACGACCTCGGTCGACCCGACATACACGGCCACCGCCGCGGGCGCCGTGGTCACGGCAGGCTCCGGGCCCACCGTGGTCGACGTCTACGAGGACTACCTCTGCCCGCTGTGCGACCGGTTCGAGCAGACCTACGGCAACGAGGTCACCACGGCGCTCAACGCCAAACAGATCACCGTGCGGTTCCACACGATCGCGATCCTCGACAAGAGCACCACTCCCAACGGGTACTCGACGCGCGCTGCCGACGCGGCGCTCTGCGCGGTGCCGGCCGGCATCTACCCGAAGTACCACAAGAAGCTGTTCGAATCGCAGCCCGCCGAGGGCAGCGCCGGGCTCACCGACGACCAGTTGATCGCCTTCGGCACCGAGCTCGGGGCCACCGGTGACTTCGCCGGCTGCGTCCGTGGCACCACGCACGACGCCGCGATCACGGCCGAGACCAACACGTCGGCCGGTACTCCCGCGCTGCAGACCAACGGGCAGTTCGGCACCCCGACCGTCGCGGTCAAGGGCGCGAAGATCAACATCGGTGACGCGGACTGGCTGAAGAACGCCATCGCCGGCAAATGATGCCCCGACCCCTGATGCCCCGACCCCTGATGCACTGACGCTGCTGCGGCGCCGTTGCCCACCCGGGCGGCGGCGCCGTTCGCTTGTCACGCGTTGCGGCTGGGGTGGTCCCAGGTGATCTCGGGCCGGCGCCCGCCGAGGTGTCGCCCGAACCAGTCCAGGATGATCTCGGCGCGCTGGACGCGGTGGCGTGGTGAACCGCCGCGCGAGAGCCCGTGCGACTCCTCGGGGAAGCGCCAGTACTCCACCGGCTTGCCGAGCATGCGCAGCGCCACGAACATCTGGTCGGCCTGCTCGACATGGCAGCGCAGGTCGTTCTCCGAGTGGAGGATCAGCACCGGCGTCGAGATGTCCTGGACGTAGCTCATCGGCGAGAGCCTGCGGTAGACCTCGGGCGCCTCCAGGTGCGTGATCCCGAACTCGTAGCGGAAGAAGCCGGCCGCGTCGGAGCTCCACTCCTCGGACTCCAGGTTGTTGCAGGCGCGCTCGCTGCACGCGGCCGCGAAGCGATCGCCGTGCGAGATGAGCCAGCTCGTCAGGTAGCCGCCGTAGGAGCCACCGAGTACGCCCACGCGGTCCGGGTCCAGCGTGCTCTCGCGCGCCAGCGCGGCGTCGAGCACGGCGAGGACGTCGTCGGCATCGATGCCGCCCCACCCGGTGCCGGGGACCTCAGCGGCCTCGGGTGGGCGGATCGCCCGCGCCCACGCCTCGCTCCGCCCCGTGGACCCGTGGGGGTTGGACCAGACGACGGCGTAGCCGGCACCGGCCCACAGCTGCACCTCGTCGAACCAGGTGGCGGTGTACTGGCTCATCGGCCCGCCGTGGATCGACAGCAGCAGCGGCACCCGCTCACCGTCGGCGGCGCCGGCCGGTCGGACGAGCCAGGCGTCGATCTCGCCGTCGCCCGCGGGGGAGGGCACGGTGAAGTGCTCGGGCTCGAACACCGGCACGGCCCTGTGGAACGGTGCGCCGATCGAGGTGAGCTGCCGCTCCTGCCCGTCGACCAGCACGAACAGCTCGGCCAGCTCGGTGGGTGTGCTCGCGACGAACGCCAGCGTGCCGCCAGCGAGGTCGAAGCCGGTGACGGCGCGGGTGCCACCGATGAGCAGTTCGGGAGCGGCGGACCCGTCGACGGCCACGCGGTACACGTGGACGTTGCCGCGGTCCTCGAGGCCGAACAGCAGGTGGTCCTCGTGCCAGATGGGCGCGCGGGCGCCCGGGTACGGTGCGCACTGCAGGTCGAGATCGCGCGTGAGCTCGCGCTGCTCGCCCGTGACGGCGTCGAGCACGGCGATCTGGCTGTGCGACGGCACGATCAGGACGTTCTCGGCCACCGTGGCGATACGGGAGCCGTCGGGGCTGAACGAGGGCCAGCCGTGCGACAGGTCGCGCTGGGTGAGCGGGCGCAGCTCGGCGGTGGGCTCGTCGACGTCCACCAGGTGGACGTCGTGGATCATCTCCAGATCCCAGTCCTTGCCGCGCGAGGTGGTGACGGCCAGCGTGCGGCTGTCGGGCGACCACGCGAGCGCGTAGTGCTCGTAGGGCCCGCCGGCCACGATGCGGGCCGGGCCGGAGCCGTCCACGTCGACCACGAACACGCTGCGTGGACGGTCGATCGTCCAGCCCTCACCGTCGACGCGGGAGAAGAGGCGGTCGATGCGCCGGGGTGGCCGGGCGCGCTCGTCGTCGCCGTCGTCGTAGCGGCCGGTGCGCTCCCGCGACGCGAACGCGATGCGCGAACCGTCGGGCGACCACGCCGGCCCCTCGATCGGCTCGACGCGCTCGCACAGCGTGATCGTCTCGCCCGGGGCGCCGATCGGGACGATGTGCAGCGTGCTGTGCTCCGAGGTGGGCGAACGCCGGCTCGTGAACGCCAACCGCCGCCCGTCGGGCGACCACACCGGCTGCCCGTCGCCGTGCTCGCCCGCCGTGAGCGGATAGGGCGGAGTCGAGCCGTCGGCGGCAGCGAGCCAGACCGCGCTGCGGTACCGGTTGCCCTCCATGTCGACCCGGCGGACCACGAAGGCGACCGTGCTCCCGTCCGGCGAGACCCGGGGATCGGAGACGGTGACCACACGCGCGATGTCGGCAGGCTGCACGATACCGACCGTAGGTGAGGTCAGCGGGGGTGGCGACCCCGTTTCAACGTTCGTCGAGGGGTCGTGTAGGTTCTTCCACGCAAGGGGCTGTGGCGCAGCTGGTAGCGCACTTGACTGGCAGTCAAAGGGTCAGGGGTTCGAATCCCCTCAGCTCCACTCTTGCGTCCGAAGCCCCGCTACCTGAGTAAGCCCAGGTCAGGCGGGGTCTTCTGTTGTTATCGTTGATCTTCAGTGGATCATGGTCAGTCAACTTCGGTTGACAACCTGGAGCAAATCTGGAGCACGGTGGCTGCAGCTGCGAAATGGGGTCAACGTCTGCTCCAGACATCTGCGTCGGCTGGGCGCCGTTCGCGCCGGTCGAAGACGGTTGGGTGCGGTTGCTCAAAATGATCATAACGGGCTCGCTTTGGGGTGCTGTGGGCGGTCAGGGGATCAGCGATATGGATGGCGTTCTCAGCGTTGGCCGCAGGGTCGGGACATGATGTGACTGGGTGCGGTTGTGCCGATGGGCTTGTTCTCCGGCGGCAGGCGGACTGACGGGGCCGGGACGGCCGTCCTGGCGGCGCCGGGGGTGGGCGGGTCTTGCAGGGTCTGTGCCCGGCAGGACACTGCACAGATGGGACCGGCCGGTTGGTAGTCAGCGGGGTGGTCTCGCTTCACGTAGTACGGGGACTCCGGCTGTCTCTGACGGGTCAGGGTTCGAGCAGAACGCCTACGGCGGAGTTTGGGCATCGCTACCCAAACGGACTGCGCTGGTCTGCCCGGAGGCGCGGTCGCGTCGCCATCGCCGTGTTGGTAACGACCTCCCGTCGCCGTACTCGGGCCGTCCGTACAGGAGGATGTCGTTCCCGACGTTGGCGGTGTCAGAGTGATCAGGCAACGCGGGGCCGCCGCCCCGGTAGCGGTCTTGGCCCTAGACTCGCGAGGGAAATCCGGAAGCGAGGAGGTGAACGTTGGCTGGCTCGGGTGAGCACATCAAGGCCTTGGTTCGCAGCCACGCCAGCGGAGACGACGACGCCTTCTACTCCGTTGCTCTGCAGGTGGCCGCGCAGGCCGCACGTCAGGGGCATCACCGGCTCGCGGGGGACCTCAAGGCGGCGGTCGATCGTTCTCGTACCGACCGTCCCGGGAAAGTTACCTCGATCGCACAGCCGCGAGGAGACCTCGCAGAGCTAGTCGTCGCGACCTACCCGACCGTCGAGCTGAAGGACCTCGTGCTGCCCGAGCGGCTAGACGGGCAGTTGCGCCGGGTGCTGGCCGAGCAGCGTCAGCGCAAGAACCTCCTCGATCGTGGCTTCGAGCCGGCCCACCGGCTGCTCCTCGAAGGCCCGCCCGGTACGGGCAAGACCATGACTGCCGCAGTGCTGGCCCACGAGCTGTCGCTCCCCCTCCTCACGGTCCGCCTGGACGGATTGTTGAGCAAGTTCATGGGTGAAACGGCGAGCAAGCTCCGCACCGTCTTCGACGCGGCGGAAGGGCAGCGCGGCGTCTACTTCTTCGACGAGTTCGACGCGCTCGGAGGCGACCGGGCCGGGAACGACGTGGGTGAGGCACGGCGGATCCTCAACTCCTTCCTGCTATTCCTGGAGAGCAGCAGCAGTGCCAGCCTGGTCATCACCGCGACCAACCACCGCGCGATCCTCGACCACGCGCTGTTCCGGCGCTTCGACATGGTGCTGCACTATGAGCTTCCCGATACAGCTCAGGCCACGGCCGTGATGCGTCGCCGTCTGGGCGCTCTCGCGTCCCGGATCCAGTGGGCGGGCCTCGCCGACGTGATCGGCGGCTTGTCCCATGCTGACCTCGTGAGAGCTGCTGAGTCGGCGGCCAAGAGTGCCATCCTCGCTGGGGACGGGCGGGTCGGGGTCGACGATCTCCGTGCCGCCCTGCAGTCGCGACACTCGGGTAACCGTGGCTCCTGAGTTCGTCCACCTCAGTCATCTCCTCGTGGTGGACCGGTCGACCGACGAGGACTTCCGCCGCCCCGGTCGAGGCAACGCAAAGGTTCGCCAGGTCGAGGACCGAGCCCGGCACGGCGTGGGCAGGTTGGACGAACTTCAAGCCTCACTCGCGTCCGGCGGCGGGGCCCGCGAAGAGTTGCTGACCGCGGACGAGCTGCGAGCGCTGGGCACGATCGTCACGCTCGAAGGCGGCGACGCCGCGTTCCCGCTCAGGGTCGACGCTCTCGAACGCTTCACCACCCACCGAAAGGCACCGAAGCGGGCTCGGTGGCTACTGCTCTCCGTGTTCCCGCCGGATCCGGCGTCCGGGCGATCGGAACGGGCAACGGTGTGGGTCAGCGACGAATATCGCGATGCGTTCGTTCAGCTGTTCGAGGACTACCTCCAGCGCGAGACGAAGACCGGGAAGCCGAAGAACAACGGGTTGATCGCCAACATCGCTCACATCCGATCGACCGTCCTCGACGATCTCTGGCAGTCCGACGGGGACCCACCGCGGAGCGGCCGGGTGTGGTGGGAGGTGTGGTTGCGCCCCACGACGGACGGACCCGACCTGTTGCGCCGGTACGCGCAACCGCTGGCACTGACGGTGTCCCCGAGGATCGTGCGATTCGCCGACCGGCACGTGCTGTGGGTCGAGGCGACGTGGGCCGACCTCACTGCCCTTCCCTTCACCGCTGTCCCGGTTGCGGAGATCCGCCGACCCGAGTTCGTCGACACGATCGAGGATCTGTCGCTGGAGGAGCGGGCGGAGTACGTCGATGACCTCGTCGCACGGGTGGAGCCGGCTGACGACCTCGCGCCGGCCGTCTGCCACCTCGACACCGGCGTCGCCCGCACGCACGTGCTGCTGACGGAATCGCTCAGCCCGCAGGACCTCCACACGGTGATCGGCACGAGCGGGTTCGACCGCACCGGCCACGGCACCGCCATGGCCGGTCTCGCGCTGCTGGGCCACCTCGACCACCACCTGACTGGGACTGAGCAGGTCTCGCTCCGCCACCGTCTCGAGTCCGTCCGTATCCTCCCGGCGCCGGACGAGCCCCGGCCACACCCCCTGGCTTACGGCGACGTGACGGCGCAGGCTGTGTCGTTGCCCGAGACCGTCGCCGTCAGGCGACGGGTCTTTTGCATGCCGGTCACCGCCACCGGCGACACACCGGCCCGACCAGGACAACCGACGCTGTGGTCGGCCACAGTTGATGCGCTGGCCGTCGGGACCAGCGTCACGCGGGACGGTGAGGACCTCAGTCTGCTCGGTCCGCCCGACCCGGACGCCCGACGGCTCGTCGTTGTGTCCGCGGGCAACGTCGACCGGTGGGTGCGTGATCACCTGGCCGAGTCCGACACGTCCCCCGTGCAGGACCCCGCTCAGGCCTGGAATGCCCTGACGGTCGGGGCGCTGACCGAGCTGGACATGGTGCCGACCGATCCGACCTACACCGGGTGGGAGGTGGTTGCGCCTGCCGGGGAGCTGTCCCCGCACAGCCGTACGTCGCTCCTGTTCGGCGAGCGTCCGTGGCCAATCAAGCCGGACATCGTGATGGAGGGCGGCAACGTCCTCCACGACGGCGGATCGATGTTCGAGGACCGCCATCCCGCACTCACGCTGAGGACGACGGGCCACAAAAACGATCTTGCGGTGGCGTCGGCGAACGCCACCAGCGCGGCGACCGCGCAGGCAGCCCGGCTCGCTGCACTCACGATGGCCACCTACCCGGAGTACTGGCCTGAGACGGTCCGCGCTCTGCTCGTGCACGCCGCCGAGTGGACCCCGGCCATGCGCCGCCAGCTCATGTCAGCAGATGGCCGGAAGCGGCGGCAGGCGATGCTGAGGCGCTACGGGTGGGGCGCCCCGACCGAGGATCGCGTGCTCTACTCGACGGGCCAGGCCGTGACCCTCGTCGTCCAGGACGAGTTCGTCCCCTTCGTCGGCGACCAGTTCCGGTGCCCGGCCTTCCGCCTTCACGATCTGCCTTGGCCACGCGAAGCCCTGCAGGAGCTGGGTGCCACACCGGTCACACTGCGTGTCACGCTCTCGTACTTCATCGAGCCGACCGCATCGCGGCGGGGCTGGCGCCAGCGCTACGCCTACCCGTCACATCAGCTGCGCTTTGACGCGCAGCACCCGTTGGAGACCGAGGGCGAGTTTGTCCGGCGGATCAACCAGGAACGACGTGACGAGGAGGCGGGCGCACGACCGACCAGCACCCAGGTGTCATGGCTCGTCGGTCCGAACCAGCGCAACCTCGGCTCGCTGCACCAGGACATCTGGGAGTCCTCGGGCGTCGAGCTGGCCCGCTCCGGCAGGCTCGCCGTCTACCCAGTCGGGGGCTGGTGGAAGAACAACGGGACGTCGTCCCGCGTCGACCAGCCAGTGCGGTACGCGCTCGTCGTGTCACTGAAGACCCCGGAGACGGACGTTGACCTCTACACGCCGATCGCCACCCTGCTCAAAGTCCCCACGTCAATCCCTATCGAGTGATATGGAGAAGAGCCTCGGGAGCGTCCGGCTTGGTGCCGTTGAGGTGGGCCACGAGGTCGGCGAAGTAGCGCAGGCACGGGATGCTCAGTTGCAGGAAGGACCAGCGGTGGCCGCTTGAAAGGAGTTCCAGCTGACCGGAGACGGGCCTGATGGAGGTCGATGACGACCAGCCGAAGCACCAACCCGCGCGGCGTTTCGAGTGCAACGCGGTGCGCATGACCTGTGCAAACAGCCGAGATCGGTGCCCCCGGCAGGGACTGGGCAGATGGGGAACCGGCCGGTTGGTGGTCTGCGGAAGGTCTCGCTTCAGTAGCCCGGGGACTCCGGCTGTCTCTGTCGGGTCAGGGTTCGAGCAGAGCGCCTACGGCGGAGTTAGGTGCTATTCGAACTATGCCGATCAGTAAACACCCTCGCGTGCCGCGACGTGATCGCGGTCGTGGAGTGCCGCGTGGATCCGCTCCCTGTCGTTGTGGCGTTCAGCGTCAGCTGCGGCTCAGGATCTTCCGCCCCCACGCTGAGCATCGACGCCACCACGCTGGCCGAACCGCGGTTTGTGCGTGCAGGTTTCGGAGGGCTGCCCGGTCACGCTCGCTGGCGGCGGTGGTCGCGTTGGCGGACATGTCCCGTGCCCAGAGTATTCGGTCCTGGCGGATGTAGTAGTGGGAGCGGCAGGGGAGCTGTCCGTTGCCGATCGACGG
Source organism: Pseudonocardia sp. GCM10023141 (assembly GCF_042653605.1). Taxonomy (NCBI): domain Bacteria; kingdom Bacillati; phylum Actinomycetota; class Actinomycetes; order Pseudonocardiales; family Pseudonocardiaceae; genus Pseudonocardia; species Pseudonocardia sp. GCM10023141. Next base: position 117,443 of record NZ_JBHSIR010000067.1, on the reverse strand, counting down.
TCTCAGGCTGACGGTGCCGTCGAAGACGAGTTGCCAGTCGGCCGGGCCGAGCGGCGTGACGACCTTGGAACTGCAGCCGCAGGCGCACAGGTGCACAGCGGTCGCATAGCCCAGCGAGATGTAGATGATCCCCTCGTCCAGATCAGCCGGGATGTACTGGCTAAAGGTGGGCCGCAAGCTCGTCTCCCTCACGCAGCGACCTCCGGCTCGTGATCGTCTGTCGGGTCCGCCGAGGCGGCGGCCGTCGACAGGTCGGTCTGCCCGTACCGGCTGTGGATCTCGTTGGTGTGGGTGACGTAGACGGAGTGCCGCTCGTCCTCCGCGTCGGCATAGAAGCCACGCAGCTTCTTGAATCGCATGATCGCCTGGACCGCGGCCATCATGTTGAGCTCGGCGACCTGCAGGTTGGTGTCGTACTCGGCGTCGTCTCCGGCAACGTAGGAGATCAGCCCGTTGCGGCTGATGTGGCCGGTGCGCCCCGGGGTGGATGTCGTGACGCGGATCTGGCCGGCGATGCCGTTCGAATCGTTGCTGACCCCGATGCCGGTGTCAATGAAGGGCACGCGCGCGTCGGTGAGCGCCTCGACGATGGTCTTCTTGTCGGGGTTGGAGTCCATCGTGAGGAACACGAAGTCGGCGTCGAGGAGTTCAGCGACGTTCTCGGATGTCACGTGCACGGCGTGCGGGCGGATGCCCCGGTGCATGCGGGCGTACGTCCGCTCGTAGTAGCCGACCTTCATCAGCCCGGCGCGGAGGTCTTCGAGGCTTGCAGCTCCGGGGGCGCGGAACGCGTTGTGGGTGCCGAAGATGTCGTCGTCGTACAAGTGGATCTCGTGGATCGGGGTCTTCGCGAGGAGATCGAGCAGATAGCCGCCGGTGCCTCCAAGGCCGACGATCACGGCCTTCCTCATCGCGAGGTTCTCGTTGAGGGTGGTGATGCCGGCCCGGCTGGAGAAGGTGTCGACGTAGACGAAGACGCCGTCGTCTTCGTCGGTCGCGACCGCCTTGGCCGTCAGCGCCGAGACGCGGAGGTCCAGCGCCCGGGCCTGATTGACCACCATGGCGGCGTAGTAGCTGACCTTCTCGTAGTAGTCGCTGTAGCCATCGGCCTGCGGCTTCTGGGAGAAGCCACAGACAGCGACCAGATCGGGCGAGGCGGCCCATCGCTCGACTCCTGTATTGATCAGACCGTCGATCGGCTGACCGTTCTTGTCGCGCGGTTCGCCTCCAACGAAGCACATGACATGCGTGCTCGGCTTGGCGGTGCGGTCGCCGTGGAGGTCCAGCGGGCAGAGGAACGCGCCCCGCCGGACCTCCGCGGCGTCGTTGACGAACGGGATGTCGTCGACGACCAGGTAGCCGTTGACGACGCGGATCGAGTAGCCCTCATCCAGCAGGCGGGTGAGATCAGGGCTGTTACGAACGAGTCGTGAGCCGGACATCGAAGCTCGTCCCCTCCTTCTTGACGCGGACCGACTCGCCGGCCACGAGGGTGCCGCTGCCACCGTGGGGGCCGATTGCACCGCGGTAGGCGACGGAGAACATCGCCTGGGGATCGTGGCCGGGGTAGGCCAGGTTGCCGAGCTGCTCGTAGGTGACGGTGTCCTCGTCGAGCTCGTGGGGGGTCCCGTTGATCACTACCTCGTAGTTCTTGTCCTTCTTGTCGCGCTCGGTCACGGGTCCGCTTGCCTGGGTCATCTGCAGCTCCTTGCACGGGGAGAGGTGGTCGTCGATCAACCTCCTTGGCACGATCATGCTACACCCGTCTTCACCCCTTGGGTGATGGCAGTATTCCAAGACTCGGGCACGCTGCGCGCATCGCTTTAGGTCGACACCCGCTAACGTCACGCGCGTCATCGGTCAATGGGTGATGGAGAGAAGCTGACGTGGACAGGGAGTACCTGGATGAGGCGCTGCGGCGCCTCGCCACTGACGCCGACTACCGGCCGGAGGGGTGGGATGACGTGGAGATCGCGGACTACCGGCTTCTCGTCCAATGCGCACGCGCTGCGCAGGGCGACGCCGATCTGCGGAACATGCGGGTCCTACGGCTGCGTCCCGACGATGGCAGCCCCGAGGTTGCACGTGCTCGCCTCGGGGCCGGTCGAGTGATCGTCCTCAGGTTCAAGAGCTCCGACGGCCATGTCGCCGTGACGTTAGAACTCCCGACCACCAAACCGAAAGCGTCCCGATGAACCCCTCGCCTCACGACCCACTGCCGGTGGCCCACATCCCGGTCGGCGAGCTTCTCGGTCGCGAACTCGAAGCACGCGGCTGGACCCAAGGCGACTTCGCTTCTGTGCTCGGCCGGCCGACCCAGTTCGTCTCCGAGATCGTCACCGGCAAGAAGGAGATCACACGCGAGTCCGCCGCCCAGATCGCTGCCGCGCTCGAGACCACGACGGAATACTGGCTCCAACTTCAGGACCAGTACTTACTTGCCGAGCAGGCCAAGAGCGAAGCAACCCAATCCCTCCTCAATGATGTACGACGGCGTGCCCGACTCAACAGCAAAGGGCCCATCTCGCTGCTGAAGAAGCGCGGCATCCTCAAGGGCAACACGCTCGACGAACTTGAGGCCGAGGTTCTTGAACTGTTCGAGATCACCTCCTTTGACGAGGAGGCCGCCTTCCTGGCTGCCGCGAAGCGGTCCAACCACGGTGAACCGGTCGCTCCCCTGCAGGTCGCTTGGCTCGCATGCGTCAGGCGAGAGGCGCGGATCGCCATGCCCATGACGCCCTACTCGCCTACCGCGCTGACAACTCTGGCAGCCAAGCTGCCCCGGATGTTGACAACACCGCAGGCGTTCGCCGAACCTCCTCGCCTTCTCGCGGATGCTGGTGTTCGACTGGTCTACGTCGAGGCTCTCCCCGGCGCCAAGATCGACGGCTGTGCCATGTTCGTGGACGGCGTACCCGTCATTGGGCTGTCCGGACGGGGTAGGCGTCTCGACAAGGTGCTTTTCGCACTTCTGCACGAGATGGCCCACGTCCTCCTTGGCCACGTCGATGCTGACACCCTCATTATCGAATCGCTCGACGACGACTCGACCAGTCCGGCAGGAACCGACCACGATGTCGAATCGGCCAATGAGGCAGCAGCCAACTTTCACGCGAAAGACTGGATCCTGCCCAACGGCCTAAATCCCATTCCCCCGCGAATCGGAGCGCCGTGGATCGCCAGCGTCGCAACACGTGAAGGCATCGCCCCAATCGTTCTCGTCGGACAACTTCAGCACGCCAGGCGGCTCGACTGGCGAACCACGTTGGCACGCGAGGCGCCAACCGTCACGGACATCCTCAAGGGGTGGACCTGAAACCCCTGTGCGCGCCTTGACCTACAGCGCCCGGCCGGTGGTGTCGCTTGCTCCTTCACCTGTGACGCAGTTGTCGACGACATCTTGGTGACGGTTCCCGTCCAGATCGCCACGGTGGACGGTGACGACGAGGTCGGGCGGCCCTGGTGAGCATGTGGCGGTAGCCCACCTGTGGGCGAGTACGCGCAAGACGTGCTCCGGTGCGGATCGACGCGTCGGACGAGTCACTGAACATGGTCTCCGGGGTGGCCGCGGTGACAGAGCTGACCGACCGGCCGCTGCCGGTTTGGCGCGGCTGACCGACTGGCCGCCGCAGGTTGCCGGATCTCCGTGCATTTGTCAGTCAACGAGGTAGTGAGCCTCGATGTAGGCGACAGTGGAGTCGTAGGGCTCCCCCACCGGCTTCAACATGTACCGGCGGAAGACTGCGGCGGTGGCGCGGCGAGCGCCTCGGTTGCGAGCGTCGGCGTTGTCCCATGACCGGGCGAGGGTGTGGGTGACCACCTGGTCGATCTCCTCGGCCAGATTCCTCTCCGTGACTGTCAGGCCGGCCGGTGCGTGGTCGTGAATGATCTGCGACAGGACACCCACGCGGTCGTCATCAAGCACGACGACAGCTTCGTCCGGGTGCTTGGCGGCGTTCACGATTGCGCGAGCGACCCGGAGTGCTTCGGCCAGGAACTCCAGTGCGTCCTGGGCGTTCTGGATGATCCGGTCCCGCAGTAGCCTGATCCGCTCAGCGAGGGCGGTGTACTTCGCGGACCCCGGTTCGACGTCCTTGTCGAGGGCGGCCTTGATGTGGTCCAGGATCTCCGCCGCGGACGGCGGTGTCGTGTCCTCGCCGTCGTCCTTGTCGGGCTTGGGACGGACGAGGGCCAGTAGCTCCTTGAGGATGGTGATGCCCTGAGCGTCCAGGACGAGGGTTTCCTCCTGGGCAGCGGCCACGGAGAAGGAGTGGACGTGGGCATTGATGATCTCCAGGACCATCGGCCCCAGCTCGCTCAGCCGTTCCTTCCTCTCCTCGTCGGAGGACTTCTTGAACAGGGTTGTATAGACGGATCCGAACAGCCCGAAGCCGTCCCGGTACTTGGCGACCCGCTTGTCGGTGTTGATGAGCGGATACAGACGGGCCAGGAGCCGGAAGTCCTTGCTGAACACCTTGGCGGCGCCGGGGTTGGCGTCCAGGAACACGTTGATGGCTCGCAAGGACTCGTATCCGTGAACCGTAAGGTCCAGGCCGTCCACATCCACGAGGAGGTCCTCGATGCGGGCGAAGGTGGTGCGGAACTCGGCGACCAGGTCGGACAAGTCGGTGACGAATCCGCCACCCTTTCCAGCGCTCTCTGACGTGGGGCCGACGACAGCCCGCTGGACTTCTTCGGCCAGGCCGATGTAGTCAACGACCACGCCGGAGGTCTTCGCGAAGCCGGTCGGGGACAGCCAGGTGCGGTTCGGGCGGGTGATCGTCTGGAACAAGGTGTGGGCCTTCAGGGGCTTGTCCAGGTAGAGGACGCCCTCGTTGGGTGCGTCGAACCCTGTCATCAGCTTCGCGGTCACCACCAGGAAGCACAGCGGGTCGTCCGGGGTGAGGAACCGCCGCTTCTGCTCCTCCTCCTCGGCCTCCGAAAGCCGGAAGGCTCGCATGGCGGAGTCCTCGTCCTTGGAGTCCGAGACGGAGATGTTCACCTCGGCGGTGATCCGGTCATGCTTCCCCACCTCGGCGAGTACGTGTAGCGCCTCGAAGCCGTCCAGCAGCTCGTTGATCTTGTCTGTGTACGCGACGGCCAGCTCGCGGTTGTAGGCGACGACCTGTGCCTTGAGGCCGTTGCGGTAGGCGCCGGCCAGGTAGTGGTCGACGATGTCCTGGCAGACCGCGTGGATGCGGTCGGGGTTGGCGAACACCGAGGTGAGGCGCCCGAACTTGCGGGACAACGCCTCACGATCGGGGTCGTCGAGGTCGAAGTCATCGGCGAACTGGTCGAACTCGGCCTGCAACGCTTCGTCGTTCATCTCGAAGGCGACCGGTCGCGGGTCCAGCATGACCGGGACGGTCGACTCATCCAGCAGAGACCGGGACACCGAGTACCGGTGCAGCACCCGGCCCGGGTCGGTCTCCTCGCCGAACAGGGCGAAGGTATCGGTCGCGAGGTTCCTGACAGGGGTGCCGGTCATGCCGAAGAACTTCGCGTGCGGCAACGCTGCGCGCATCTGCCCGGCCAGGGACTTCGACCTGGCGGACTGCGTGCGGTGGGCCTCGTCGACCAGCACGATGATGTTGGCCCGGGTCGAAAGGCTCTTGCCGGCGTCGGCGAACTTGTGGATGGTCGTGGAGATGACACCGCGCACGTCATCAGCCAACAGAGAACGTAAGTCCTGGCTGGTGGCGGGCTGATGGAAATAGGCGTCCCCCATCGCGGAGGTGAACACCCCGGAGGTCTGCCGGACCAGCTGGGTTCGGTCGGAGAGCAGGATGATCGTCGGTGACTCGGTGCGGGTGTCGGCCAGCAGCAACGAGGCGGCGAACACCATCAGCAGCGTCTTCCCGGACCCTTGGTGGTGCCAGATCAGACCTTTCGACCCGCCTTCCAGGATCCGCTCGTGGATCAGGTGGGCGGCCTCCATCTGCGGGTAGCGGGGTAGGTACTTCGTGTCCGCCCCACCCCCGGAGGTGTCGAAGAGGGCGAAGTTGGCGAGCATGTCCAGGATCGTGGCCGGGTTGAGCAGCAGCTCGACGGAGCGCTGCACGTCGGCCTGCCCGGCCAGGTTCTCGTCGTCGGCGGTGGACCGGAACGGCTGCCACAGGTTCGTGGGTGCACCGGCGGCACCGAACCGCAGCTTTAGCCCGTCGGAGGCGACGACGAAGACGCTGGGGGTGAAGAACCACGGGTACTCGGTGGCGTATACGTCGTTGAGCTCGCGAGAGGCGTCGGCCCACCCGGACTTCGCGGTTGGTGACTTCACCTCGACCACGACCAGGGGCAGGCCGTTGACCCAGTACACGAGGTCGAACCGGCGGGAGGTCTTTCCGGGGACGGTGATTGTCACCTCGTCCGACACGACGAGCGTGTTCGCGGTCGGGTGTTCGAAGTCGATGACCTTCAGGGCGTGCCACACACCGTCGGCGGCTCGAAACTCCTTACGCCCGCGCAGCAGGTGCAGCACCTGCTCGTTGGCCCGCACCAGCCCGCCTTCCACGGCGTTAACCGTGGCAACGATCTCCTCGACCACCGCGTCAACGTCGAACCCGTCGACAACCCCAGGGTTGAGTCGGACGATAGCGTCGCGCAGCTGGCCGGCGACCACCGTCTGCGTCGTCTCACGCGGCAGCAACCTGCCCGCTGTGAAGCCCCAGCCCATCGGGAGAGACCACCGGATCATAAGGTTCTGGAACTCGCGCTCCCGGATCCCCTTGGCCACAGGTCAGACCTCCCGCTCCGCGTCAGTCAACTCGACGCTGCGGTCCAGTAAACCGGACAGCAGGGCGGCGCGTACCGCACGCAACCGGTCGGCCTCGGTGTGCACGGCCTCGACGCACGCCTCCAGTGCCTGCAACTCGCAGATCGCCCGCTTCTGCTCCTGAGTCGAAGGCATGCCGACTATCGACTGCATCAGACGTTTGCGGCTCAGTGTGCGGTTGCGTCCCGCGCCGCCGGGAGAGCAGCTGGCCAGGAGCTGTGTGCCCGTCTTGGTGGAAAAGAAAAGTCGAAAGAACTCGACGTCCCCGTCACCGGGCCGCCGGTAAGCCGGAAATCGGTGAGATCCGCAGTAGCCCTCGATCTCCGGGGGCACAATGGCGACTGCGCCCTCCCAGGCGAAGACGATGTTTATGACCAGGTCGCCGGGCTCGACCCCAAACACCTTCTTGGATCCGAGGGACTCTCCGGTCACCGCCTCTTTGGTGAACAGGCCGCGCCCGTGGGACCTGATCCCGATCTGCCAGTACTCGGCCTCAGGGTCGACTGCGATCGGGCGCTTCACCTCTTCCAGAACCTGGCCGATCCGCAGCGGGGTGCCAGTCGCAGCATAGTATGCGAACAGTTCTTCCTTGCGCCCCCGAAACAGGGCATCTAGCGCGTCGGCCTCGGCGTCGAGTGCGGCGACTTGGTCGTCTACCGCGCCGATAATCTCGACGATCCGATCCTGCACCGGCGCAGGCGGGATGGGAATCTCGATCAGGTTTAGGTTTGCTCCCGAGATCCGCACGACCTTCGTCTCGGACACGTACTTGATCTTCTGCTCATGGAACAACGATGAAGCAAAGAAGTACGAGACGTACGCAGGATTGAGACCATGACGGAAGATGTAGCAGTCATCGTGTACTGCAACGTCGTCGCCGCCTAGCCACGCGACGGCTTTTCCGACTTCCGCTACATTCTCGCTCGTCGCGGCAATGACCAGGTCGCCAGGGTGAGCAAGTCGCATCCGCGGACGCGATGATTCCGGAAGGAACGTGAGAGGATGCCTCGCAACGGCCTCGAAATGAGTGAATACTTGCGAATAGTGGATGCATCCGAGTCCGGTCTCGACGTAGTCATTCTTAGTGAAACGACGACCACGGGCCAGTTCTCCTACATCGGAAAGAGGCTTGTGCTCCCACTCCGCTTGATCACCCATTGAAGCCTTCGATTCCGGCGGCGGCGAGAACGGTCAGCATGTGCTGCTCGGTCTTCTGGCGCTGAGCTCGCGCGATGTTATGGGCGTCGATGAGTGTGCCGAGATCCGCCTGTTCAGCGGCGGCCTGCTTTATGTAGCGCCCGATGTTGAGGTCGTACCCATTCGCCGCGATCTCCATGGTGGGAGCGAATCGCGCCGCGAGTCCGCCGCCGTCCGCGCCGACCGCGTTGCCGGCGGAATCGAATTTCGAGTGGTAGGTTGTCACGACGTCGGCGATATGGGCGGCGGTGAGGATGTTGCGATTCTTGGCCTTGGCGAAACGCTTAGAGGCATCAATAAACAGCACCCCGTCCCGGCGCTCCTCGGTCTTAGTGCCGGGGGCCCGGAACACGAGGACGCAGGTCGGAATGGTAGTTGAATAGAAGAGGTTCGCTGGGAGGCCAATCACAGCTTCCAGGAGGTCGTCGTCCAGAACGCGCTGGCGAATGGCTGCTTCCTGTCCACCGCGGAAGAGGACGCCGTGGGGCAAGACGACGCCGGCGCGCCCATTTTTGAGGCCCATCGACGCGATCATATGCTGTACGAACGCCCAGTCAGCCGACGACTGCGGGGCGACACCACCGATGACGCGCGGATCTTTGATCCACGGCTTCCATTTCAGGCTGTAGGGCGGGTTGGCGACGATCACATCGAACTGCGCGATGGACCCGTCCGGCTTCTTAAACCGGGGGTCCTTCAGGCTGTCGCCGACCTCGACCTGGAACTGGGTCAAGTTGTGCATGAACAGGTTCATGCGTGCCACACCCGCGGTGTCCGGAACGGCCTCCTGCCCGTACAGGCTGAGCGTGTAGCCACGCCCACCGTGGGCCTTGAGAAGGTTCGCGGAGGCGATGAGCATGCCGCCTGACCCGCAAGTCGGGTCGTACACCGACTCGAAGCCCTTGGGGTCCAGGACCTCGACGATCAGCTCGACGATTTCACGTGGGGTGAAGAACTGGCCGGCGCGGGTGCCGGACCCGTCGGAGAACCGCTTCAGCAGGTACTCGTACGCCCCACCGAGCACGTCGTGGGACATGTTGCCCTCGTGCATCTTCGGGGTGCGGTCCATCGCCTGCATGACCGCTGCCAGAACCGCCGCAGACAGCACCTCTTCGGAGGTCCAGGTCATGGACCCGAACAGGCGGGAGAACTTGTCCGGGTTGGCTGTCTCGATGGCCTGCAGGGACGTGCGGACCCGCTGGCCGAGGCCCGGCTGGGTGATGGTGGCGAGGATGGACGACCAGGAGGCGCGACGCTTCCGGACGGTACCGGGGTAGATGAACGGGATCTCGAACGACTGGTAGTCGCGGTACTCGATCTCGCGGACTTCCTCGGCTGAAAGGCCGTCCAGACCCGCATTGTCGTCCAGGAACTCCTGGTGGTGGTGCTCCCACGTGTCCGACAGATACTTCCAGAACATCAGCGGGAAGACGACCGACGAGTATTGCGCTTCGGGCATCGCGACGCGCAGCTCGTCGGCGGCGTCCCACAACCGGTTCTCGATCTCCTGCTGGGTCACTGGCATCAGTCGGTGGTGTCCTTGCTCGTCAAAGGGCGGCGACCCGAAGGCCGTGGTGTCCTTCGAACACCCTATTGCGGTCGGGCAACCTGTCCGTCGGCGCGCGCTGCTGGAGGGCTGCGTCAGTAGCCAAGTTCCCCGGAACGTCGGCGCTGACCTGCTCGGACTGCGCCACTGCCTCAAGCCCGCCGGCCAGCGGCGGAGCCGACGGGCGTGGTCCGGCGTTCTACCGCGTACTGCGCGCAGGTCTCCGCCATCCCGGCCAGTACGGCGACCTGATGTGTGCTCGGGACGAGTGCGACGACAACGAGGACCATGACCTCGACGGCCGCGGGCCACGCGGCCACGGCAAGCACTGCCGGCAGCCACTGCTCGATCACCGTGGCCGCCGAACGAACGGCGAGGACGCCCCCCGGCGACACCAGGGCCCCGGCAAAGTTGTGGATGAGGTCGGCAGGGCGCTCGCGACACGCCGGGACCTGCGGGTAGTGGTGCGGGCACGACCCTCACGTTGATCATGGCGGTTCCTACGCCAGCCGTGATCACCTGAAGAGAGCCATGCCCGCGCCCGCATCCTCGCCGATCCCTGCCGCGTTCGCCCAACTCGCCACGCTGCAGTTACCCGATCCGGTCGCGGCGCTGCCCGGGTTGCTCGACGTACTCGCCGCAGTGATCGATCCGTGGGCCCGTCGGGGTGTGCGCCACCGGTTGGTGACGATCTTGGCGGTGTCGATCTGCGCGGTGACCGCGGGCGCGCTGTCCCTCGTCGCGATCGCCGAATGGGCCGATGACCTGCCTGTCGATGTGGCGAACGCCCTGGATCTACGACGTCGTCCACCGTGCGAGTCCACGATCCGCCGGGTTCTGGCACGGGTCGACGGCGACGGACTCGATCTCGTCCTGAGCACCTGGATCGCCGCGCGCCTGGATGCAGAGCACCCCCGCCGAGCGGTCGCGGTGGACGGCAAGACCGTCCGCGGCGCCCACACCCCCAGCGGGGACGGTGAGCCGCCCGGCCCGGCCCGGCATCTACTCGCCGCGATCGACCACGACGCCCGCGTCGTTGTCGGACAGGTCGCCGTCGACGGCAAGACCAGCGAGATCGCGCGGTTCGCCCCGCTGCTGGACTCGCTCGACCTGCGGGAGGTGGTGGTGACCGCGGACGCGCTGCACACGCAACGCGGCCACGTCGACTACCTGCACGCCCGGGGCGCGCACTGGGTGCTGACCGTCAAGGGCAACCAGCCCACCCTGCGCCGCCAGCTCGCCAGCATGCCCTGGCGGGCGGTGCAGGTCGGGCACCGCAGCACCGAACGCGGCCACGGCCGCCGCGAGATCCGCACCCTGAAGGTTGTCACGATCGCGGCCGGGATCATGTTCCCGCACGCCGCTCAGGCCATCCAGCTCGTGCGCCGACGCCGGCAGCTGACCAGCGGGACGTGGCACACCGAGACCGTCTACGCGATCACCGACCTGCGCCCGCACCAGGCCCGACCCGAGCAGTTGGCCAATTGGATCCGCGGGCACTGGCAGATCGAGAACAGCCTGCACTGGGTCCGCGACGTTACCTACGCCGAGGACCTGTCGCAGGTCCGCACCGGCCACGCTCCCCAGGTGATGGCCAGCCTACCTGTTAACTGAACTACCTGCGGCGTTTCTGCTGCTCAGTGACCGTTTGCCGGTTGTCTCGTTGATCTGGCCATGCAGGAGTCCGCACGGGATCTGAGCGCTCTGGTCGTGCCGCAGGTCGGTCGTGTCGTCGCGACGGACGACGCGTGGGAGCGCTATCGGCTCGTCGACGCCGACGGGATCGCGGTGGAGTCGGTCGCGGCGTATCTGCGGGATCTGCAGGCGGCGGGTCGGTCGGCGGCGACGGCCCGCTCTTACGCGCTGGACCTGTTGCGGTGGTTCCGGTTCTTGTGGGCTGTCGAGATCGGCTGGGACCGGGCGACCCGGGTCGAGGCCAGGGACTTCTGCCGGTGGATGCAGATCGCGGGCAAGCCGAGGCGCCAGCACTGGCGCCGCCGAGACGAGCCGACGGCGACCGGTGCTTGGCCGGGTGGCGGGCTGCGCGCCCGGCCGTACGCGGCGTCGGTGCGCGCGCACAGCGAGACGGTGCTGCGCAGCTTCTACGACTACCACCTCGACGCCGGCACCGGACCGATCCTCAACCCGTTCCCGTTGGATCGGTCCCGGCGAGGCCACCGCGCGCACGCGCACCGCAACCCGATGGACCCACCACGCAACGAGCGGGCCGGGCTGTATCGCCCGACGGTGCCGACCCGGTTGCCGCGCAGCATCCCGGACGAGGAGTTCAACGACATCTTCGCCCGGCTGGGCTCGCACCGGGACCGGGCGTTGGTGGCCTTCTACGTCTCCACCGGAGCGCGGGCGAGCGAGCTGCTGTCGGTCACCCAGGGTGGAGCCGACCCGGGGCGCGGGCTGATCACAGTGGTGCGCAAGGGGAGCCGCGAGATCGCGCAGCTGCCGGCGTCGCCGGATGCGTTCGTCTGGTTGCGGCTCTACCAGGTCGAGATGGCCGAGCAGATCCCGAGGGGACAGACCCACCCACTGTGGTGGACGCTGCGGGCGCCGTCCCGGCCGCTGACCTATCACGCGGTGCATCGAATGTTCGAGCGGGTCAACGAGCGCGCCGGCACCACCGCGACGCTGCACTCGTTGCGCCACACCGCCGCCTACCGGATGGCCGAAGACCCGGGCCTGCCGCTGACCGATGTGCAGTTCGTCCTGGGCCACGCCCAGCTGACCACGACGCAGATCTATCTGACGCCCCGCAAGCAGGACGTGGTCCGTCGGGTGCTGGCCCACCACGAGGAACAGACCCGACGGGCCGCGGCCCGGGTCGCTCCCGCCGTGGCGCCCGGTTACCGACCGGAGAGCCTGGCGGTGCTGTTCGGGAACCAGCCGTCGTGATCACCGACGTCGTGATCACCGACGTCGTGATCACCGACGTCGTGATCACCGACGTCGTGATCACCGCCGCCGAGCAGGATGTCGCGGTGGGTGATCGCGGTGGCCCGGTGCCGCCGCCAGGGGCGCCGCCGCGCGTCGAGACCCGGTTCGCGCCCCGAGCAGCGGCCGCGGGATGGCCGGGCACCAGCCTGGACCGCGAGCAGGCGCTCGAGCGGTTGACGGTCGGGCCGTTCGCGCTCGACAGCGGCGGCGGCCGGAAGCGACGTCGCCACGGGGTGAGCACGTTGCTGGACTGGCTCGGCGAGCAGCCCGGCCAGACCTGGCAGGACCGGTGGCTGGCCAGCGGGGCCGACGCCGCCGGCACGGCGTGGCGCCGGATTCCCGCGCAGTGGTTGCACCTGACCGGCCGATACTCCCCGGCGCGGGCCGACGCGATCGGCGCGGCGTTCACGGTCGCGATCTGCGCCGATCTCGTGCGACCCAGCACCGGCTGGCTGGTGGCCGCGGTGCCCCGCGGTGGCGCCCTGGTCCGCGGCATGGCCCAGGCCCGTGACGTCGACGGGTTCGCCCGGCTGCACCAGCAGAGCGAGCTCGACGCGCACCTGCCCGCCGCTGCTGGCACACACACTCTGCATCGGGCCGCGGTCATCCTCGGCGCCAAGGGCGGCGTGCTCGGCGAGGTCACCGTCGGCGACGTCCTGGAACTGCTCGACGTCGAGACCGACACTCACCGCAGCCCGATGGCGCACGCCACGGCGTTCTACCGGGCCTTGCACCAGTTGGGGATCTTCGAGTCGGCCGCGCCGACCCAGCTGCAGGAGCTGCGCAGCGCCGGCCAACGCACGCCCGCGCAGCTCATCGACCGGTTCGACCTGGCGTGTCGACCGGTGCGCGACCTGCTGGTGGACTACCTGTGTGAACGCGCACCGGCGTTGGACTACAGCAGCCTGCGCGCTCTGGCCGCCGACCTGGGCAACGTGTTCTGGAAGGACCTCGAACGCCACCATCCCGGCATCGACAGCCTGCGCCTGCCCGCCCCGGTCGCCGCCGGGTGGAAGCAGCGGCTGCGCACCCGGACGAAGACGGTCACCACCGCCGCCGGCGAGAAGACGACACTCACCGTGGAACGCCTCGGCTACCGACAATGCCTGACCCCGGTCCGGGCGTTCTACCTGGACCTGGCCCAATGGGCCTTCGAGGACCCCGCCCGCTGGGCGCCGTGGGTCGCGCCCTGCCCGATCGGCGAAGAAGAGATCAACCAGCGCAAGCAGGCCCGTCGGCGCAAGTCGCGGATGGATGCCCGCACCCGCCAACGGCTGCCCGTGCTACCGATCCTGGTGCGCAGCGTCGAGGCGCGACGCAAGACCACCGACGCGCTCCTGCAGGCGGCCCGCGCAACCCGGCCCGGGGAACGTTTCGCTGTCGCCGGTCACACCTTCACCCGCTCGCTCACCACGGGGCGCAGCGACAAGGTCTGGATCGACGACCCGACCAGCGGGAAACGGCGGGATCTGGCGATGGAGGAAGACCTCGCGTTCTGGGCGTGGGCCACGGTCGAGGTCCTGAGAACCACCGGCGTCCGGATCGAGGAACTGCTGGAGATCACCCATCACAGCCTCGTGCAATACCGGCTGCCCGGCACCGGGGAGCTCGTCCCGCTGCTACAGATCGCGCCGTCCAAGACCGACGTCGAGCGGCTGCTGGTCGTCAGCCCGGAGCTGGCCGACGTGCTGTCCACCATCATCGGCCGGGTCCGCGAGAACACCGGGCCGGTTCCGGTCACTCCCGCCTACGACCGAGCCGAGTGCCTATGGCTGGCGCCCGCACCCTGGCTGTTCCAACGCAGACTCGGCGCCGAGCACCGCAGGATCTGCCCGGGCGCGATCCGCAACATGCTCAACACCGCCCTCGCGCACAGCCCGTTGACCGACCCGGAGACCGGCGGCCCGCTGCACTTCACCCCGCACGACTTCCGGCGGATGTTCATCACCGACGCCATCCTGTCCGGTCTGCCGCCGCACATCGCTCAGATCATCGCCGGGCATCGCGACATCAACGTCACGATGGGCTACAAGGCCGTCTACCCCGACGAGGCCATCCAAGCCCACCTGGCGTTCCTCGCCCGCCGCCGAGCACTACGCCCCAGCGAGGAATACCGCGTCCCGACCGACGAGGAGTGGACCGAGTTCCTCGGCCATTTCGAACGCCGCAAGGTCTCCACCGGCACCTGCGGCCGGGCGTTCGGCACCCCCTGCATCCACGAGCACGCCTGCGTCCGCTGCTCGATGCTCTGGCCCGATCCCGCCCAACGCGAACGGCTCGTCGAGATCCGCGACAACCTCACCGCCCGCATCGCCGAAGCGCAGCGCGAGGGCTGGCTCGGAGACGTCGAAGGACTCCAGATCAGCCTCGACGGCGCCAACCACAAACTCGCCCAGGTCGAACGACGCATACGCCCGGCGGCAGTCGACCTCGGCATCCCCGCCCTCACACCGAGATCCTGACCGGCGAGCACGCACAGCGCAGGTTGAAGATCAAGTTCAGAGAATGCGCAACTTCGCCATCAGCGCCCACCGCCTCGCCGGCGCCGACAACATCGCCTCCGCGCTACGTCACTGCGCACGCAACGCGACCCGCCCGCTGGCAGTACTCGGGATGATCACCTGACGACTTTGCCGGGGCCCTGCCGGCGACACGGCCATGATCTGTTTGACGCGGCGTCTCAGCTTCGCCCGGACCCGTTCACCGTCCGACTCGGGCAGACCGCACGACATCGCAGCCATCTGCCAGGACGTGCCTCCGAGCATTTTGGCCGTCACGGTCAATCTGATAACGGTCTTCTGATATCATGATTCCGCCGGGCAATATTTCTAGAGAATCGCGATAATGAGCAATATCAACATAAGGATGATGGTCACCGAAAGTATGATGCGGCGGAACTTGTGTCGTCGCTCGACGTGCTGGATAGGCCAGACCTGGTGTCGACGTCTCGGGTGACGTCTGCGTCGGCCACGAGGTTGCCTCACCGCTGCGTCCGTCTGGAGTTAGCGATTGGACTGAGACATACAGGGCCAACTACTTGGTTTAAACGGTGGCTGCGCACACCACAATGGACGCTCGATAGGACCAAGAGGGCAAGTGAAACTTCAGACTACGTGATGAGCGGTTGCGTAGTCAGTAGAGCATGATGCCCAGCAATGATCCGAAAAGCAGAAATGGGCCCATAGGGACGGAGCCCCACGGACGCTTCTTCGCGCAACGGATGGTCAGCAACGTGAGCGCCGCCGCGGTCCAGCCAAGGAGGGTGCCGCCGAGGACTGCCTCCCAGCTCTGCCAACCCGACGCGAGACCTAGCAAGCCGCCTAGCTTTACGTCACCGGCTCCGAGCCCGCCGCGGGATACCAGGGCGACGACCAGGTAGGCCCCGATAACCAAAGCAGATGCACTGAGTGCACGTAGCAGATCCGCGAAGGTGTTCTTTGTCAGCGCACCCACGGTGAGCAGACTGACGAGCGCCAGGTAGCTCGGCAAAACAACGACACCGGGAAGCCGCCGCTCGAGCACGTCGATAGATGACAGCACGATCCCGGCAGCAGCAAGACAGCAGAAGGCCAGTAGCCCGACACCGCCGAACCGTGCGGCGAGGACTGCGAACGTAAGACCTGTGGTGGCCGATCCGACAGCTATGAGCGGCCGGGGGCGCGTCGGGCGTACGAGGGCGCGCGGGGTGATGGTGGCGGCGAGTACCGCTCCGACGACCACACCAACGCCAGCCGACACAAGGACGGCAGCAAGCGAAGGGGTCCCTGCCATCAGCGCCCAAGATTCCGCCGCGCGGGACCCGTAGCCCGATCGGGTGAACATCGGCCTATCCCACTTTCCGACCTGAAAGTCCGTGTTGGCGGACTTCCAGGTCCGTAGGGGTCGAGGGTGTAATTGTGCTCAGTATCGCCTCATGATCAGGGGCGCGGGAGCCGCCAGGGAGGCGTTCGGTGGGTGGCAATGAGTCGGTGCGTTGGCAAGCGTGTGTCCTTGCGGTGCTCGTCGTCGTGGGCTCCGTGGCCGGGTGCTCGGGGTCAGCGCCAATGCCAGCGCCAATGCCAGCGCCGCCACCGGTCTCGACGACGCCGTCAGCGCCGACGGCCGCACCGTCGCCCCAGGACCTCGCAGGAAGGGATGCGCTCGCGGCGTACCGCGGGATGTGGGCGGACTTCGTCTCTGCGGCAGCAACATCGGATTGGCAGTCGCCGGACCTCGGCCGGCATGCGACGGGTGTCGCGCTGACAAACCTGTCGCGGGGGCTTTACGCGGACAGCGCGAACGGTCTGGTGACTCGAGGTGACCCGGTGCTGTCACCTGCCGTGTCATCCGCGGAACCCGCGAGCGCGCCCGTCCGCGTGATTGTCACTGACTGCGGTGACTCATCGAACTCGCTGAAATACAGGAAGTCGGACGGCTCGCCTGTGGGCGCGGGGTCCGGGGGGCGACGGTTGATCAACGCCGTTGTGGCGCGGCAGTCGGACGATGAGGTTGTCCCGGATCTCGTGGAAGTTGAGGTGGCGGTCCCCGCCTGAGTCCTGCCGTGCGGTAGGTACTCGGGTGAACCGCCAAGAACACCACGAGGACAGGGGACCGCCGTGCGCAAGCACTACCAGAACGAGAAGATCGACACGAGCCAGCCCGCCGTGCCCGACACGGTGAGCGTCGCGCTGGCAGAGCTGGCCGGGGAGATGCGCGAGGGCCTGCTGGCCCTCGCGGTCGGGACCGGTCTGCAGGTGATGGCCGCGCTGATGGAGGCCGACGTGACCGCGGCGTGTGGCCAGAAGGGCCGCCACGATCCCGAACGGGCCGCGACCCGGCACGGCCGCGGCGCCGGATCGGTGACACTGGGCGGGCGCCGGGTCCCGGTGGAGCGGCCGCGGATGCGCGCGACTGATGGCTCCGGCGAGGTGGCGGTGGCGTCCTACGAGCTGTTCTCCGACACCGAGGTCCTGGGTCGGATGGCGCTGGAGCGGATGCTCGCGGGCCTGTCGACGCGGCGCTACCCGGTCGCGCTCGAGCCGGTCGGGGACCGCACCGAGAAGACCGCCACGTCCACGTCGCGCTCGGCGGTGTCGCGGCGGTTCGTCGCCCAGACCGAGACCGCGCTCGCGGCGCTGCTCGCCGCCGACCTCAGCTCGCTGGATCTGGTGGCGCTGATGGTCGACGGCGTGCACTTCGGTGAGCACACCTGCGTGGTCGCCCTCGGGATCGACATCGACGGCACCAAGCATCCGTTGTCGCTGGTCGAGGGCTCGACCGAGAACACCACCCTGGTCACCGAGCTGATCGTCGGGTTGCGGGAGCGCGGCCTGGACGTGACCCGCCCGGTCCTGGTGGTCCTCGACGGGTCCAAGGCGCTGCGACGCGCAGTGCTGGATGTGTTTGACCGGCCGGTGCTCGGTCGCTGCCAACTCCACAAGATCAGAAATGTGGCTGATCATCTCCCGGAGAAGCTGCGTACGGTCGTCACCTCGCGGATGCGGCGGGCCTATCACGCCGACTCCGCGCTGGCCGCCGAGGCCGAACTGTGCGCCCTGGCTGCCGAGCTCGACCGCACCCACCCCGGGGCGGCGGCGAGCCTACGTGAGGGCATGGCCGAGACCCTGACCGTGCTGCGTCTGAACATGCCGCCCACCCTGGCGCGGACCTTCCGCTCCACCAACGCCATCGAGTCGATGATCTCGATCTGCCGTGATCACGCAAGCAACGTCAAGAACTGGCGCGACGGCACGATGGCCCTGCGCTGGTGCGCCGCCGGCATGGTCGAGGCCGGCAAGCAGTTCCGCCGGGTCAACGGCCACATGCACCTGCGATCGCTACGTGACACGCTGGCTCGGGTCACCGAAACCGTCGGTGCGACCGGTCATGATGAGACCGTCAACGCCGCCTGATTGATCACCAGGCCGCCACCGAAGTTCCACGGAACTCGGGACATCCTCAGTAACCCACATAACATCAGTTGCACGGATCATTGACCGCCCTCACTTGCGGCGAGCCGGTGACCTTCAAACGGAGTCTGCCGATGGGAGATGGGTGTGCGGCTCCTATCGTGTCGTGTTGCCGCCTCGCCATTGGTTCCACGGCATCTCCCAATCGCCGTAGGTGTCCCAGAGCGGCAGGGGCGGGCCGCCGGAGTTGATGATCTCCACGACGTCACCGAGGCCGAAGTGGTCGTAGAACCATTGGGCGTTGGTGGGGGAGAGGTTGACGCAGCCGTGGGAGACGTTGCTGGTGCCTTGTTGCCCGACCGACCAGGGTGCCGAGTGGACGAACTCGCCGTCGTTGGAGATTCGCTCATCCAGGGCGACCTGTTCGCGGTAGTAGCCGGGTTGGCCCTGGCAAACCCCGTACGTGCAGGAGTCCATGATGATGCTGGGTTGTTTGTCGGAGATGACGTGCGGTCCGGAGTGCGACGGGAACCCGGGCGAGCCGAGGCTCATCGGCATCGTCATGACCGGCGTGCCGTTGTGGAAGATCTGGAGTTGCTCGGTGGCGCCGTCGGCCTTCGCGATCCACGCGTCGTGGATGCGATACGTGACGGTACGGTCGGTCTGGCCCCAGGCACCGCCGCCGAGGTTGACCCCGAACACGCTGGCGTGCACGGTGACGGTGCTGCCCGGCTGCCAGTAGGTTTGCGGCCGGTAATGCACGGTACGGTTGTCGATCCAGTACCAGCCCCCGGTCTGCTCGGGCGTGCTTGTGACAGACAGGGCCTTCTCCGCGGCGGCCCGGTCGGTGACCGGGTGGTCGAACGACACGCCGATGATCTGCCCCACCCCGAAGGTCTGCGTGGTGCTGGGCGCGGGTATCAGCGACGGGTAGGTCTGGGTGGCCGGCGACACCGTACGCACGGTGCCGGTCTGCTGCACCGCGCCGCCGTCCGCGCGGACGGCGGTGGCGTTGACCCGGTAGGTCGATCCGTAGCCCAGGACGTTGCTCGAGGTCCAGGACATGGCGTCAGGAGAGAGGGATCCGGCGACGACGGCACCGCTGGCCGTATCGGTCACCGCCACCGCCGTGATCCGGGCACCCGAGGTCTGAACCACGATCGGGGTGCGCGGACTGATCGACGGCTTGTCGGCCGGGACGATACGCATAAAGGACGCAACCCTGTCGGCGCCGACCCCGGGATTCCCACTCCCCGCGGAGCCCGGTCCGGCAAGAGGTGCGACCGGCGAGAGCGGAGAGGCCGCGGACGAGGGGATCGCCACCGCGAGTCCCGAACCCAGCGCTAATGCTACCGCTACCGCCAGGGTCGCTACCCGCAACCGGTGGAGGCCTCCGGCTCGGCCACCCGCCTCAGTACCCACAAAGCCTCCCTTTCGATCTTGCCAGGTTGCGAGCCACCCGACGTCGCCGCTGGTTAACCGCTAGCGACGGACGCGGTGCGGCGAGTCTGTCCTGCTGCACCAACGGTTGGCCATGCCGGTCACTGTAAGATCTGGACGCGGTCGTTGGGTTGCAGTGCGTCGAAGAACTTCTGCGCATTAGCGGGGTCGAGACGGGCGCAGCCGGCGGACTGGCGTGCCGGGTCGCCGGCATGGAAGGCGCGCCCGTTGGTGTCGAAGAACACCGCGTAGGGCATCGGAGCGTTGTTGAACTCGCTACTGCGATGATTCCGATCTTTCCATTGAACGGTGAACATGCCGGTCGGGGTGGGCGTCTGGGAAGCGCCATCGTTCATCAGTACTGGCCCCAACGTGGTGACTCCGGCACCGTCGGTCAGCCATGCCTGGTGCGTCGACAGGCGAACACAGGCTTTCGCGGCCGTCTCGCACGGTGACGCTTCTGGCCGCCCGCCACTCGGTGCCGGGATCCCGGGTGCGGCCGCCGCGACACCGGCCACCGACACGGCGCCGAGCACGGCTATCGACACCGCCCCTACCAGCAGCTTGCGCCGCGCCGTCGTCTTCGTATGCGTGCCCATCATTCTCCGATCTGCTGACCCGTCCGGGTCGCGAAATACTTCGTCTCCGCCACGATGTTGGGTTCGACAATCGGTCTGGCCCACCGCGGGTCAACGCACCTGGACCTGATCGCCCACCTGCAGGTAGCCGAACCACGCCTGTGCGTCGGCGGCGGTGAGTTTCACGCATCCCGCTGAGGGGGTGTCTTGGCGCCCCTCATGGAAAGAGATTCCGCCGGGGGCGAAGAACACCGAGTTCGGCATCGGGGTGCCGTACTCCCGGCTGACCCAGTGCTGGGCCTTCCACTCCACCTTGTAGGTCCCGCGCGGGGTCGGGGCAGCGACGTCACCGTCGGCGAACGACACCGGCCCGCGCACGATCCGGCCTTCGCTCAGGAGCCACGCCGTGTGGGTGGCCAGTTCCACGCATGCTTTCGCCGTCACCGAGCACGGTGTGCCCGCCACCGGGTTCGCCGACATCACGGTGTCGGTGGGGTCACCGGGCGCCGCCGAAGCCACCCCTGCCCCCGCCGCGCCGACCAGGACGGCGGCCGCGACGGCCACCGCCGACCGGGCCGACCCGAGCCTCGAACCCGAACCTTGCCACCACCGCGTCACCAGCCACCTCGCACCTTCAATGATGTCAACATCAACCTGAGCCCTTAACGACGAAGTCGCGGACCGGTTACTACGCGTCGTAGGAGATGCACGATCCGTTGTCAGGCCCGGGATCACCTGGTGCCGGACACAACGCCCGGCGGTGTCACGATCATCACCGGGTGCGTGTGGTGCATGTCGACGATGTGTTGGGGCGTTGGGCCCGAGCCACAGCACCCGCCGCGACTCGAACCGGGACTGCCACACCACCTCGTGGCCGGCCACGCCGAGCTCGGCGGCGACCAACCGGGCGGCCGCGGCGGCCTGCCGCGAGCTGTGCCGCTCCCCGTCCTGTCGGCCGGCGGCGGCGTCCGGGGCCGCGGGAAACCGAGTGCACAGTGAACACCAGCCGTGCGTCTGGCGCGCACCACTGCGGGAAGAAGCGCCCGCACTGCGCCAGCGGTGAGTAGCAATGTACCGGAGGTGGCCGAAGAATAGCCCAGCTTGATCAGCTCAGGGGCGCCGGCCCGACCAGGTCGGGGGCCCGGGCCATGTCCTGCCGGTTCGTGGAGTAGCCGCCACAGGCTCTGGTGGTGCATACCAGCGCCCGTTCCACGCCGCAACTCGCTATGTCCGCGACGGTGTCTTCGACGAGCGGGTGCCAGCTGTGGTTGCCGACTTGGACGGCAGGTCCCTGCGCTCCCCGATGGGGCGGCCAGCTCCGGTTGCGGGGGTTCATCAGGGAGACGCCGTCGAAGGCAGGTCCTGCTGCGCGACGGCGTCGAGTCGCAGAGATGGATCCGGTGTCCGCGGGTGATGTTGTCGACGAAGAGGCGGACATCGTCGGTGTCCTCGGAACCCCCTAATGACAGCACCCGCATGGCAACAGCAGTTATCCCGATCATGAGACCCGAACTCACGGTCCGAGCCCGACCCCATTGCGACGGCGATCATCTCGGTCATCTCGGTGGCGGGGTAGCGCTGACGTAGAGGGTGATGGTGGTTCCCGGTGCGGCATTGCCTTGTGGGCTCTGTCCGACCACGACGCCTGCCGGGGCGGTCGAGTCGATCGTCTGCGTGATGGCCGGGTAGTCGGCCTGCTGCAGTGCTTGCATTGCAGCAGGACCGGTCCGGCCGATTACCAGCGGCGTGATCGGGCGCTCTCCCTCTGCGAGATAGGCGGGGTCGGGCCCGAGAATCGGGACGTCCGGCTTGCCGGCGAGGATCTGGTTCATCGCGGTGAAGTACGGCGGGGCGGCAACGGTGCCACCGAACGCGCCGTTGCCGCAGTTGCCCAGGTAGACCGGTCGGCCTGGGCAGATCGGCCTCGGCCGGGACCCGTCGGCGAAGACCATCGAGGCGGCCGCGTAGCCGTCTACTCCGCCGACGAAGGCCACCGACTTGCTCTCGTTGGTGGTGCCGGTCTTGCCGATGTCCGGGCGGGTCCAGCCGGCGTTACGGGCGGCCGCCGCGGAGGTCCCTGTGGTGGAGTCCTTGCTCAGCCCCGCGGCCAGGGTGCGTGCCAGACCCGGTGAGACGACCTGTTGGCACGGTTCCCGGATGACGTTGACCGGTGTTCCGGTGCGGTCGGTGAGCGACAGAATTGGCTCCGGTGGGCACCACACTCCTCCGGACAGGATCGTTGCGGTGACGTTGGCCATTTCCAGGGTGCTGATAGGGCTGACACCGAGGGTGAACGAGAGCAGCCCCTGGAAATACCGCGACTGGGGTTGGTTGTACTGCGGGTTGCTCGAGAGTGGATCAGCCGGATCGGTCACCGGGATGCCGCCGACGTTGTTGGACGCCAGAGTCTGTCGTAGTCCGAGGCGCTGGGCCATCTGGACGACGGCCGGGACACCGGTCCTGGCCTCCAGCCCGACGAAGGCGACATTTGGAGAGGTGGCCAGCGCGTCCTGCAGACTGATGGGGTCGGGATAGGACGTGCTGTAGTTCGCCACGGGGTAGCAGTTGGTGTAGCGGTTGCTGCTGGGCGGGGTGAAACAGTCCGAGCCCGGGTTGGGCAGCGCGGAGGTGAACCCCACCGAGCCGGTCTCCAGTGCCGCCGCGGTGGTGAAGATCTTGAACGACGAGCCCGCGCCGAAGACGTTGCTCGGGTCGGACACGATGTTGGTGGACCGTTCCCCCTGCGCGGCGTCGGTGCCGTAGTTGCGGTTGGACACCATGGCCAGCACCTGGTGCCCGCCCTGGCCGGGCTGTACCAGCGCGAACGTGTTGGCGACGCCGTCCTGGGTGGTGGGTACGTTCGCCTCGACAGCGTCCTTGATCGTCCGGCTGGCCTGCCGGTCCAGGGTGGTCGTGATCGTGTACCCGCCCGTCGAGATCTGGTCGCCTGTGAAGCCGGCCCGCTTCAGGTATTGCACGACGTAGTCGCAGAAGAACCCGGTGTCCGGAGCGGCTGCCATGCAGGTGCTGCCCGGCACGATCGGCCCGTCCGGCACCACGCCCAGCGGAGCGGTTCTCGCCGAGGCTGCTGTGTCGGCTGCGAGCGACCCGGTCTGCACCATGGCGTCGATCACGGTATTGCGCCGCGCGAACGCCTGATCGGGACGGGTGTAGGGGTTGAAGCGGTTGGGGTTGTTGACCATTCCCGCGAGCAGCGCCGATTGCGGGATGGTCAGCTTGTCCGTCGTCGTGCCGAAGTACGCCTTCGCCGCCGCCCCGATTCCGTAGACGTTCCCGGAGAACTCCACGACGTTGAGGTAACCGGCGAGGATGTCCTCCTTCGGCACGCTCTGCCCGATCTGCAACGCGAGCTCGGCCTCCTTGACCTTGCGGGAGAACGTGTCGGCGCGGTCCTGTCGCTGCGCGGCCGGGTTCTGCCGGTCGATCACGTTGATGAGGTAGTTCTTCACGTACTGCTGGGTGATCGTCGAGGCGCCCTGGGTGCTGCCACCGGAACTGTTGTTTAGCGCCGCGCGCAGCACTGACCGTGGGTCGACGCCGGCTTCGGAGAAGAATCGCCGGTCCTCGATCGCGACGATCGCCGCCGTCATCGTCGGGGAGATCTGCCCGTAGACGACCGGAAGGCGGTACTGGTCGAACAATTGTGCGAGCGGGGCGCCGTTGCGGTCGAGCACCGTGGTCACCAGCGGCATTTGCGTGGAGGTCAGTTGCGACGCGGTCACGTTGCGGGCCGCATCGTTGACCGACCCGCTGACCTGGTTTGAGAGCAGCCCGGCGCCGATCACGACCGGCGAGAGCATTCCGGCAAGCACTATCCCGGCCAGCAGGCACAATCCGGCCAGCCGACCGACCGAACGTAGCGGATTCCCGGTGCGGATCCCCCAATTCATCGACCGTCTCCTATCAGTTCTGTTCTCCGACACGGCGCCGGATCCGTTAATGTCGGCGAGACCGCCGGTGGAGCGGCGCTCCAGGACGGGCCGCCGCACCGGCCGGGCGTTGCTAGTTGTGACGTCCGCCAGATGGTGCGGACGGTCGCGATCATGCGCATCCCATTGCGGACGGTGGCGGTGTCACCACTGCACTCGAAGCAGGAGGAGGCGCCCCGGCAGCGAGGGGTTCGGGCTCGACCGAGGCCGCGGGTGGCGAGGACGTAAGGGCGTTCTGCACCACGTGACGCATGAACTCGATGTCCGCGCGGCTGGTGTTGAACCTGCCATCAGGCTCGTCCCGGTTGGGCAGGTTCGGATCGAATGAGACGCTGTCGAGCGTTATGGCCTTCCCTCCGAGTAGCGATACCAGCGACGGGAGAACCTCTTGAGGGATGTTCGTGGCCACGCTGTCGGTGGTCGCCGCAACGATGGCCTGAAAGCGTGCCAGCACGTCGGTTGGGCTCTTCTGCGCCAGAATGGCCTGCAGCAGGCAGCGCTGACGGCCCATACGGGAGTAGTCGTCGGAGTCGCGGCGCGAGCGGGCGTACCACAACGCCTGGTCGCCGTTCAGGTGTTGCGTTCCCGCCGGGACGAAGCCGTCGGGCGTGACGTGCTGGCCGTTGGGCAGCACACCACCGATCGGCAGCGGTTTCGGGCCGACGTCGAGGGTGACTCCGCCCAGCGCGTCGATGATCGCGGCAAAGCCCGACATGTTGACTTCGATGAAGTAGTCCAGCTGAACTCCGAGCATGTAGCCGACGGTCTGCTGCAGCAGGTTGAGACCCGTGTTGCCGGTGGGCGTGCTGGGGGCCACCTCCGGGTTCTCGAGGCCGTAGGCGTACACCGCGTTGAGCAGGTAGTCCCCTGAGTTCGCGTTGCCGTTCGGATCGTGGAAGCCGCCGGGGAACTTCGCGGCCATCGGTGTGCCCGGCGGGAACCGCGCATAGCCGATGTTGCGGGGAAGCGAGAAGAGGGTGGTGCGGGCCGTAGTCGTATCGACGCTGGCCACCATCATCGTGTCGGTGCGCGCGCCGGTGCGGTCGGGCCCCGCGTCGCTGCCGACCAGCAGGATGTTCAACCGCGGCTTGCTGATCGCCTCCGCCGCGGAGGTGCCCCCACCACCGGTGAACACGTCGTTGAGCAGGTTGCGCTGGGTGTTGGCGAGATTTGCCGCGTAACCCAGCGGGGCCGCGACGACCAGACACAGTGCGGCGACGGTCGCGCCTCCGACGATTTGCCTGCCCCGGTCGAGCCCACGAGGGCGTCCGATGACGTAGGTGCGCACGATGACCACGACCCACGCGGCCGCAGCGAGGAGCAGACCGATCGAGGCGATCGCGAGGGTTCGGGTAGAGAGCAGGTTCTGGATCAGCGCCGGGCGGCCCGCACTGGCTGTGGCCGCGCCGAAGGCGACCCCGACCAGCAGGAACAGCGCGAAGATCAATCCGCCGGTGCGCCGGTGGCGCAACATGAGATGCCCAGTGCCGGGCGCGATCGTGGCGGCCGCCGTCGCCAGCAGCGCGCTGCCCAGCGAGCGGGGCGCCCGCCGTGGAGGCATGCGGTCCACGACAGCGCACCCACGGTTGTCGTCGGCCTCGGCCGGTCGGGGCGGCTCGCGGCGCCGGTCAGCCCGCGGTCGGGGTAAGAGCTCAGGCATGCGACCGTCCGCTCAGGTCCATGCCCGCCATGAGCTTTCGCCGCATCGTGGTCACGGCGTCGGGACT
Organism: Pseudonocardia sp. GCM10023141; assembly: GCF_042653605.1. Lineage (NCBI taxonomy): Bacteria > Bacillati > Actinomycetota > Actinomycetes > Pseudonocardiales > Pseudonocardiaceae > Pseudonocardia > Pseudonocardia sp. GCM10023141. The sequence goes on along the minus strand of NZ_JBHSIR010000067.1, from coordinate 91,396 downwards.
ACTCATGATCCGCTCCAATGTCGTGCCGTTCCCAGGCTCGTCAACGCGAGCGCGGGTCCGCGCCCGGGTGTGTCTCGGCGGCCGTTGCCTGTGCGGCCAGCTCGGATGGTGCGGCGTGGCCTCCGGCGTGGGCCTCTTCGCGGAAGCGTTCCACCAGGTGCGGGTAGTGCAGCTCGAAGGCCGGCCGCTCCGACCGGATCCGCGGCAGCTCGGTGAAGTTGTGCCGCGGCGGCGGGCAGGAGGTGGCCCACTCCAACGAGTTCCCGAACCCCCACGGATCGTCGACGGTGACCACCCGGCCGTAGCGGTAGGACTTGAACACGTTGTAGATGAACGGCAACGTCGACGCCCCGAGCACGAAGGCACCGATGGAGCTGATCATGTTCAGCGTGGTGAAGCCATCGGTGGGCAGGTAGTCGGCGTAGCGGCGCGGCATGCCCTCGGCGCCGAGCCAGTTCTGGACCAGGAACGTCAGGTGGAAGCCGATGAAGGTCAACCAGAAGTGGACCTTGCCGAGGGTTTCGTCCATCATCCGGCCGGTCATCTTCGGGAACCAGAAGTAGATACCGGCGTAGGTGGCGAACACGATCGTGCCGAACAGCACGTAGTGGAAATGGGCGACGACGAAGTAGGTGTCGGAGACGTTGAAGTCGATCGGAGGGGACGCGAGGAGCACGCCGGTGAGGCCGCCGAACAGGAACGTGACGAGGAAGCCGAGCGCGAACATCATCGGCGTCTCGAAGGTGAGCTGGCCCTTCCACAGCGTGCCGATCCAGTTGACGAACTTCACGCCCGTCGGGATCGCGATGAGGAAGGTGGTGAAGGAGAAGAAGGCCAGCAGGACCGCGCCGGTGGCGTACATGTGGTGGGCCCACACGGCCACGGACAGTGCACCGATGGAGATGGTGGCGTAGACGAGGCCCTTGTAGCCGAAGACGGGCTTGCGGGCGAAGACCGGGAAGATCTCCGAGACGATGCCGAAGAACGGCAGCGCGACGATGTAGACCTCGGGGTGGCCGAAGAACCAGAACAGGTGCTGCCACAGGATCACCCCACCGTTGGCGGGATCGAACACGTGGCCGCCCAGCTTGCGGTCGACCAACAGGCCCAGCAGGGCGGCGGTAAGCACCGGGAACGCGATGAGGATCAGCAGCGCGGTGACGAAGATGTTCCAGGTGAAGATCGGCATCCGGAACATCGTCATACCGGGCGCGCGCATACAGACGATGGTGGTGATGAAGTTGACGCCACCGAGGATCGTGCCCAGACCGGAGACGACCAGCCCGACGATCCACAGGTCCGTCCCGGCGCCGGGGGAGCGGATGGCGTCCGAGAGCGGGGTGTAGGCGAACCAGCCGAAGTCCGCGGCACCGCCGGGGGTCAGGAACCCCGACAGCACGACCAGGCCGCCGAACAAGAACAGCCAGTAGGAGAACGCGTTGAGCCGCGGGAACGCCACGTCCGGCGCCCCGATCTGCAACGGCACGATGTAGTTCGCGAACCCGAACAGGATCGGCGTCGCATACAGCAGCAACATGATCGTGCCGTGCATCGTGAACAGCTGGTTGTACTGCTCGGTGGACAGGAACTGCATGCCGGGGCGAGCGAGTTCGGCGCGCATCAGCAGTGCCATGGCGCCGCCGGCGAGGAAGAACCCGAACGCCGTGACCAGGTAGAGGATCGCGATGTCCTTGGGGTCGGTCGTGTGCAGCATCTTCAGCAGCATCGAGCCCTTCGGTGAGGGCCGCACCGGATCGGGGTGGGAGGAGATCGGTCGGGGAGCCACAGCAGTCACAAGGATCTTGTCCTGTCCTGAGCCCGGTGAAGGCCCTCGACGCCATCTACTACGTACCATAGTAGGTTTAGCTCTACGTACCGTAGAAGGCGGTCGGCACAGTGCTCACCGCGAGCGTCGGCGTCCAACACGGACGGCATATCAGGCCTGTCGAACACGGTGTCAGGCGAGCGAGCGCTCGGGTGGTGGGGTGGGGTGGGGTGGGGGGCCGTGTTCCCGACGGATTGGCGCGACGACAGAACCGGAGACGGAGACCGTGACGGATGCCGACTCCTGAACGACCGGGCGGGTTCAGACCGTTCCGGTCAGGGCGTTCTGGGGGCGCCCCGGTGTGATATCGCCTACGTATCATAGTAGAGGGCTCCTGGGTGAGGACGCGTGGGGGCCGTGGCTAGCGTCAGGCCGGCACCGAGGCTCACGCGGCGGAGCAGGACACGAGCGGCGACCCGGCAGCCGAATTGGTCGATCACGGCCAGGAGCGCCGCGGGCAACAGCAGCCCGCCCGCACCGACCGCGGCCCTGGCTCCTTCACGACCCTCCGAGGGAGGGGTAGTTCATGACCGCGGTGGCCCCGTTCGGGGCACGTGTCGAGGCGGGGGGTTCAGCGGGTGAGCGGCCCGTCCAGTAGCGCCAGTAGCGCGCCGCCGCCGACGCCCAGCGCCAGCGACAGGCCGGCGGCTGCGTAGGCCGCGATCTTCGACCACGTCCCGGCCGGTGTGAGCACACCGACGGATTCCTCGTCGGTGGCCGGCCGGAAGACCGGGACGATCCAGCGCAGGTAGTAGAAGACGCTGGCGACGGTGTTGGCCACGGCGAGCACCGCGAGCCAGGCGAAGCCGCCGTCGACGGCGGCGGTGAAGATCGTGAGTTTGCCCAAGAAGACCACGGTGGGTGGGGTGCCGATCAGCCCGAACAGGCACACCACCAGCGCGGCGGCGAGACCGGGATGCGCGCGGGCGAGACCGCGGTAGTCGGTCAGGCTGCGGGCCGCGGGGAACTCCGCGACGACCGCGAACGCGCCGAGGTTGGTGACCGCGTAGCCGGCGAGGTAGACCAGCAGGGCGGGTAGCGCGCCGGGTGCGCGTCCGGCGACGGCGGTGGCCATGAGCAGGTACCCGACCTGGCTGATCGTGGAGTACCCGAGCAGCCGTTGCACCGAGGTCTGGAAGAACGCGGCGAGGTTGCCCAGCGTCATGGACGCGGCGGCAAGAACGGCGAGCAGCAGCGGCCAGTCCAGCACCTGCGCCGGGATCGCGACGGCGAGCAGCCGGTAGACCGCGACCAGGGCACCGATCTTCGGGATGGTGGTGACGATCGCGGCGACCGGGGCGGGGGTGCCGTCGGTGACATCAGGCACCCAGAAATGCGCCGGGGCGGCGCCGGTCTTGAACAGCAGCCCGGCGAGGACGGCGACCAGCCCGACGGCCACGGCCGCGGCCGGTGCCCCGGTGAGAGCGGTGGACACAGCGGGGTAGCCGGTGGCGCCGCCGGCCCCGTAGAGGATCGCCGTGCCGGTGAGCATGACGACGCCGGCCAGCGCCCCGGACAGGTAGTACTTCATCGCGGCCTCGACCGCCATCGCGGTCTTGGCCCATCCAGTCAGGGCGTAGAGCGGGACGCTGGCCAGCAGGAACCCGGCGAAGGCCAGCAGCAGGTCGTTCGCGCCGGCGAGCACGATCGCGCCCAGCGCGGCGAGCAGCAGCAGCACCACGAACTCGGTCTCCCGGCGGTGCCCGCCGATGGTGTCGACGCCGATGGCGAGCGCGATCGGGGTCGCGACGAGCACGATCACCCGCACGGCGTGGGTGGCGGTGTCGATGGCGTAGCTGCCGCCGAACACCACCTGGTCCGGCCCGGTCGCCGCCACGACCGTGGCCACCAGCCCGGCCGCGCACGTTGCCACGGCCAGCACCCGGACCAGCGACTGGCGCCGCCGCGGCAGCCACGCCCCCAGCAGCAGCCCGGCGACGGCGGCGAGCAGCAACAGCAGTTCCGGGATGAGCGCGGCGGGGTTCTCGTTCATCCCGGTCACCGCGCCACCAGGTGCAGCAGGGTGGTGGCTGCGGGTTCGATCACGTCGAGCAGCAGCCGCGGGGCCAGCCCGATGATCGTCGCGAGCGCGAGCAGGGGCGCGATCGCGGCGGTCTCGCTGGGGTGCAGGTCGGCGAACACGCGCGGCGTGCCCGGCGCGTCCGGTGTGCGTAGCTCGCCGAGGAACACCCGCTGCAGCGCGAGCAGGAACAGCGCCGCGGTGAGCACGATCCCGAGCACGGCGATCCCGGTCGCGATCGGGGCCGCGCCGAGCGATCCGGTGAAGATCTGGAACTCGGCGATGAACCCGGAGAACCCGGGCAGCCCGAGGGAGGCGAACGCGGCGACGGTGAACAGCCCGGCGAAGCGCGGGGTGCGGGCGGCGAGCCCGGAGTAGGCGCGCATGTCGTAGGTACCGCCGCGGTCGCGCAACACCCCGGTGAGCAGGAACAACGCGCCCGTGATCAGCCCGTGCGACACCATCTGGGTGACCGCACCGGTGGCGGCGAGCTGCCGGGCCTGCTCGTCGCTGCCGGCCAGCAACCCGGCGGCGCCGACGCCGAGCAGGACGTAGCCCATGTGGTTGACCGAGGTGTAGGCGATCATGCGTTTGATGTCGGTCTGGGCCAGCGCGACCAGCGCCCCGTACACGACCGAGACCACCCCGACAATGACCACCACCAGGGCGTAGTGCCGCCAGCTGGTCGGCAGCATCGGCATCGCGATCCGCACGAAGCCATAGGTGCCCATCTTCAACAGGACCCCCGCCAGGATCGCCGACCCGGTCGCCGGGGCCTCGGTGTGGGCGGGCGGCAGCCAGGTGTGGAACGGCACGGTCGGGGTCTTGACCGCCAGACCGATCCCGATGGCCAGAAGCACCAGCCCGCCGTAGACCCCGCCGCCGGCCAGCGGGTTGGAGGCGATCAGGGTGACCATGTCGAAGGTGTGCGGCGTCGCGGCCAGGGAGAGCCCGATGAACCCGAGCAGCAACGCCAGCGAACCGAGGAAGGTGTAGAGGAAGAACTTCAGCGCCGCCGCCCGCGCCTGTTCGCCGTGGCCCCAGCCGGTGATCAGGAAGTACATGACCACGATCGACAGATCGAAGAACAGAAAGAACAGGATCAGGTCCAGCGCGACGAACAGCCCCAGACACACCGTCTGCATCGCCAGGAACAGCACCACGTAGGCCTTGACGCGGCGGGTCTCGCGCAGCGCGAACACCGCACAGGCTCCGAACAGCACCGCGGTCATGGCGAGCAGCGGCAGCGACAGCCCGTCCACCCCGACGTGGTAGGAGATCCCGGCGCTCGGGATCCACGGCACCTGCTCGACGAAGGAGAACCCGCCACCGGGTGTCATGCCCAGCCACACCGCCACGATCAGGGCGAGATCGACGGCGCTGACCACGATCCACGCCCCGACCAGCACCCGCCGCCCGGTACGGCGGGGTACCAGCAGCAGCGCTAGAGCGGCCACAGCGGGCAGGAACACGATCACCGACAGCACGGGGCGCTCACCTCACCAGGATCAGGAACACGGCCAGCACCACCAGGGCGGCGGCGGCCTGGGCGTAGTACTGGTGGATCTGCCCGGTCTGCGGGCGCCGCGCCCACCGACCCGACGCCCGCGCCCCGGCGGCGACCGCCCGGACCAGCCCGTCCACGGACGGCTCCACGCGCCGGGCGACCACCTCCGCCAGGCCGCCCGTCGCGGCGGCCACCCCGGTGACCGCGCGGTCCAGGACGAGGTCGTCGAACCGGGCCACGCCGCGGGCCAGCGCGAGCGTCGGACCGACGACGAGCGTGTGCGCGGCCCGCTCGAGCCCCAACCACCCCACGAACGCGCGCGGCACCGGGATCCGCTCGGCGAGCCGCCACGTCACCGCCACCGCGGCGACGGCGAGGACCCCGGACGTTGCGAGCTCCCAGCCCGACGGCGCAGGGTCGACCGCCAACGGCAGTGCGAGCACCCCGACCCCGGCGGCCAGCCCGGCCAACACCACCAACGGGGGCGCCATCGACGCGGCCACCCGCCCCGTCCCCGTCCCCGACCACGCCCCCGTCCCCGTCCCTGTCCCTGTCCACGCTGCGGCGGGGTCCGCGGCGGTGGCGCGCCCCCCGATGACGGGCCCCGGGGCGTCGTTGCGGACGGGGGCGGGCCGCCACACGAACCACACGGCCTTGGCCGCATACATCGCCGACACCACCGCCGCGGCCAGCCCGACCGCGTACAGGGCGGGGCTCCGGGCCAGGGCCGCGGCGAGCACGGTGTCCTTCGCAACCCACAGCGACAGCGGCGGCAACCCGGCCAGGGATGCCGCGCCGATCGTGAACGTCACCCCGACCAGCGGGAACCGGCGCGCCGCTCCGCGCAACCCGTCCAGACGCCGGGTGCCGAGCGCGACCAGCCACGCCCCGGCGGCCAGGAACAGCAGGCTCTTCGTGGCCGCGTGCGCCACCAGCTGCAGCGCCCCGGCGGTCGTGGCGCCCGTGCCGGCGGCCAGCACCATGAACCCGATCTGGGCACAGCTCGACGCGGCGAGTAGCTGCTTGAGATCGGTCTGTGCGACCGCGACAGCCCCGAGCAGCAGCGCCGTCGCCGCACCCACCCACGCCACCACCGGGCCCGCCCACCCGGCCACGGCGAGCAGCGGACCCAGCCGCAGCAGCAGGTACGCCCCAGCGGCGACCATCGTCGCGGAGTGCAGCAGCGCCGAGACTGGGCTCGGGCCTTCCATCGCGCCCGAGAGCCAAAAGCTGAACGGCAACTGCGCCGATTTCCCCAGCGCCGCCACCACGACCCCGGCCGCGACCACGTGCACCCAGGGGCCGCCGGTGCCCGGCAGCTGCGCCAGCGTGAGGGTCCCGACGCCACCGGCGAGCGCAGCCCCGGCGGCCACGTACAACCCGACGTCGGCCAGGCGGGTGGTGAGCAACGCCGTGTGCGCCGCGGACACCGCCGCCGCGCGGCGCCACTGATACCCGATCAACGCCCAGCTCATCGCGCCCATCACCTCCCACGCCATCAGCAGCGGCGCCAGGGTGGTGGCGGTGACGGTCACCAGCATCGCCCCGGCGAAGATCAGCACCAGCCCGACGAACCGCGCCGTGCGCAGGTCGGGCTCGCCCGCGGCGAACACCAGCACCGCCAGCGTCGCCCCGGCCACCGTGATCACCATCAGCGCAGACAGCCCGTCCACGCCCAGCCCGGCCGACATGCCCGCGAACAGCGGTGCGTCGATGACCGGACGGGTGAGCGCGGCGGCCACGGCCAGGGCGAGGGCCGCGCCGGCGAGGAACACCCCGACATCGGCGGCGACCCGGTCGACGCGCCGCCCGCCCGCCGCGAGCAGCCCGCCGCCCAGCAGCGGAGTCATGACCAGCAACCAGAGCGCCATCCCGGGGTCAGCCTTGCAGGTCCGCGGCGTCATCGGTCATGTCGACCTGCCGGGTCCGGTAGAGCACCGTGGCCACGGCGAACCCGGCGGCCATCTCCACCGCCATCGCGGTGATCACCACCACGATCAGGACCTGCCCGTCGGTGCCGGCCGGGGCCAGGTAGTGCCAGAACGCGGCGGTGGCGACGATGACCCCGTTGAGCATCAGCTCCAACCCCATCATGATCATCACGATGGACATCTGGGACAACGCCCCGTACAGGCCGATCGCGAACAACCCGGCCGCGAGCAGCAGGAACCCCTGCAGCGTCACCGCCCCACCCCTCCCGGGATCGGGTCGTCGGCGACGGGCCGGTCCAGGTCGTCGCCGAGCCGGTCGTAGCGACCCCGGTCGGTGGCCAGCACCACGGTCGCGACGATGGTCGCGAACAGCGCGACCCCGAGCGTCATCATGGTCAACATCTGCGGCCCCATCAGCGCCTCCCCCAGCGCGAAGGTCGGGTCCGGGGCCGCGCGAGCGGGACGGACCGGCCAGTCCACCAGCAGGATCCCGGCACCCAGCACCACGAAGGTGCCGATCGCGATGGTCATCGAGCCAGCCTTGTTGTGGTACATCGACATCGGCATCAACCCGGCCGGGTTCATCATGTACATGATCATGAACACGGCCATGATCACCATCTCGATCACCATCATCAGCGCGATCACCACCCCCAGGTAGGACAGCCCGAGCAGCACCACCAACCCGGCCACGGCCAGGAACGAGGCGAGCAGCGCGAAGGTCACCCGTGCCATCGAGTTCAGCCGGAACACCGCGAACCCGAACACCACCGCGGCCACCGCCAGCACCCAGAACACCACCACGGTCACGATCTCCTCCTTCCGCCGGTCATCGGGCGAGCACGACCAGGGCGACGACCAGCGCCTGGGCGATCGTGAGTGGGATGAGCACCAGCCAGGCGAACTCGGTGTAGCGGTCCATCCGCACGGTCGGGAACCGACGGCGCAGCCAGACCAGCAGCGCGAGGATCGCGGTCGTCTTCACCGCGACCCACGCCCACGCCGGCAACAGCGGCCCCGCGCCGCCGCCCAGGAACAGCGGCACCGCCGTCGCCGCTGAGACGACCAGCAGCAGCCACCGGCCCCCGGCGAAGACCAGCCGGTCCACCCCGGACAGCTCGGCCGCGGCCCCGCCGGCCAGGTCGCGGCCGACCGGGGCGTCGAACGGCCCCCAGAACGCCATCGCGACGGTCGAGAGCAGGAACACCACGAACGCGACCGGCATGATCGCGACGAACCACAGGCCGGTCTGGGCGTCGACGATCGAGGTCATCCGCAGGCTGCCCGCGGCGAGCGAGGCAGTGATGATCGCGAACATGTGCGGCAGCTCGTAGGCCAGGCCCTGGGCGACGAACCGGTAACCCCCGACCAGGCCCAGCACGCTGTTGGCGCCCCACCCGACCATCCACACCGACGCCCACGCCAGCACTTCCATGGCGTTGAACCACACGACCCCGACCGACAGGTCCGCGACCGGGCGCTGTCCCAGCGGCAGCACCGCCGCGCCCAGCACCGCGGCGACCGGCAGCACCGCGCCCCCGACCCGCCACAGCACCCGGTCCGCGGCGGGGGTGGTGCGCCGCTGCCCGATCAGCAGCCGGGCGGTCTCCCGCAGCGGGGCCAGCACCGCCGCGCCGCCGGCCGGGCTCCCCGCGGCGCGGGCGGTCAACGTCCCGTCCAGCGCCACCACCGCCCAGGTCATCACCGCCAAAACCGGAGGCAGTACCAGCACCGACCACCCCGGCAGGGCACCCGGCAGGCTCGGGTCAGCCATGCGGAGTCCCCGAGTGCTCGCCGTGCCCGGGGTGATGGCCGGTGTTGGCCTCCGTTGCGGTGGCCGTGCCGCCACCGCCACCGCCACCGCCACCGTCGCCGTCGCCGTCGTCCTGGGTGGCGGCGGTGTCGGTGTCCGGGTCGAGGGCGGCCACGATCAGCCGGACCGCGGCCAGCTCCGCGCCCACCAGCAGCGACGCCCACCCCGACCCGGCGACACCGGGGGCAGGCGGGTGGGCCTCGGCGGGGGCGGCGGCGGCGCCCGGCGGTGGCGCCGCGAGGGACGCGGTGACCGCTTGCATGCGTTGCTGCAGACGGGCCAGGACGTCCAGGGCGCCCCCCGGGACGGCGCGGGTCAGCCAGCGCAGGGTGCGCGAGCGTCGAACCTGCCGCCCGAGCTGGGCGGTGCGGGCCATCAGCTGCTCGGCGGGGGTTCCGGCAAGCAGCTCGTCACGCAGCCGCCGGGTCCGCGCCGCGACGTCGTCCCAGCCGGTCACGGCGAACAACCGGCCCAGCGAGTCCAGCTCCCGTGCCGCCGGATGTACCCCGTCCCAGAACGACGCACCAGTACCCGGGTCCAGGACCTCGACCCGAGCCTGCTGGACCACGTCGCCCTGCAGCACCACATGCACCACCAAACCGGCGGGCCAGTCCGGCAGCGCCGGACCGAGCCCGACGTGCAGTTGATCGAGCGTGAGCCCGTCGCGGTCGGCACCCAGATCGGCCATCGGCAGGCCACCGGGCATGTCCATCCCGGCGCCGTGGTGCCCCGCGTGATGGCCACCTTCGTGCCCCGGCTCTCCGCCGTCGCCGGGGTCCACGGATTCGCCGTGCTCGGCGAGGGCACCGTTCGGGTCGTCGGCGTCGACCGGGGGATCCGACATCGGCATCAGGTTATGGGCGGGATCGTGGCCCGTCGCGGTGCGGTGAGCGTGGTCGCGACGTTCGGCCCCTCCCCGGTGGTGGCCGTCCGCGGCGGCCGCGAGGTGGTGTGCGGCCGGGGAAGGCGCCGCCGAGGCAGATGGGGTGGGGTGGAGCGCGGGCGGTCGCTGCTGTGAGGCATCAGCCAGGGCCGCCGCGGCGCGATCGAGTTCGGCGGCCGCGGTCGGCGATGTCCGGACATCGGCGCGGGCGCGGGGAGCGGGAACTTGTCGCCACACCGCGTCCACGACCTCGGCCAGCCGCGGCCCTGGTGTTCCCGCCACAATCAGCAGGTCAGTGTCGGCCGGGCTGCCGGCCCTCGGCCAGCCGCGGCGTACGAGCTCGGCCTCGACCGCCAACCGGGCCGCGGTCCCGCCCACCGCGGGCACCACGAACACGTGCGGGCGGACCGCGGTGAACCGCAACAGCCGCGCGGTCAAGTCCACCGCAACGCTCCCTCCCGCCAGGCGTAGAGCACCCCGGCGAGCAGAATGGCGAGGAACCCGAACATCTCGATCACCGCCGAGGCCCCGACCCGGGACACGACCAGCGTCCACGGGTACATGAACAGCATCTCCATGTCGAAGGCCAGGAACACCAGGGTCACCGGGTACCACCGCACGTGGAACCGGGAGTACGCATGCTCGACCGGCGCCAGGCCACCGCTGAAGGGCGCCACCTCCACCACCAGCGGCGCAACACCGACCACGCGTGACAGGCCGTAGCACAACCCCACTACGCCCACCGCGACGCCGAGCAAAGCCAGAACCGGCACGAACTCAGCCATACCCCTCCCATACCCGTACCTGGTGTAGGCATACTGGCCGCTCGGGGCCCGGGCTGTCCACCGCCGCGCCGGCCCCGGGCGAGGACGAGGAGGAAGACCCGACGGTGAGTAAAACGATTGTGCGGAGCAGCGGAACGAGCACCGGACGGGTCACCACGAGCGGTGCAGCAGCTCACCACTGTCCAGGGTTGACCGCGACCGGGGAACGAGGCGTGCATGCCTGACCTCGTGAGCGCTGTCAGCGCTGCGTGGGCAGCAGGGTGTAGCAGCGTGTCGGACGGCGCCGTGCGGGATCGCGGCGCGACCGGCGACGAAACGCGCACCCCAGCGGTGTGCCGCGTGCTGGTGGTCGGCGCCACACCGTTGTGTACGTGGCTGCGCGACCAACTCGAACACGACGGCCACGACGTGCGGGCCGTGCCGCGCGCCGAGGACCTGCACGTCACTGAGCCCCACGGCCCTGACGCTGCTGCCGCTGCCGTCGTCGACCTGCCGACCCGACCCGACCCGGATCGGCTTGCCGGGATCGACGTCGTCATTGTGGCCGACAGCGCCGCGGGAATCCGGCTATGTCGGCTGCTGCGCCGGAACGTCCAGACGGTCCCGATCCTGTTGGTCGGTTCCGGTGCGACCGGTCGGGATCGCGCCGCAGGCCTGGACGCGGGCGCGGATGACTACCTCACCGAACCGATCGACACCGACGAGCTCCGCGCCCGCGTCCAGGGCCTCCAGGTCCTCGCCCGACGCCGACACCGCCCGCGACACGAGTGAAAGCCACGCGGGGGCCAGTCTGCGTGACGAGCCGACGGACCCACCGCGGCCGAGAAGCCGACCCGGTGATTCCAACGCTGCGACGCGACCAGCGGCTGCTCCGCCCGCTCCGCCTCTGCACTGGAGCGTGGTCAGGATCGCGGAGATGTCGTTGTCGTAGCCGGCCCGGCCGGGAAGGCGCTCGTCTAATGGGCACGCCAGTGGTCGTACACGTTGAGCAAGAACGCGTGCAGCGGCCAGAACAGCGGGTCCGACGGCGAGGTGGCCGGGAACGGTAGTTGTCCGCCCGCCGCGTTGTGCACGCGGTTGTGGTAGTCGACCATCTCGGCGTTGACGGCGGTGTAGTTCGGGATGGCAGCGATGGCGCCGGGGCGCAGGGCGTCGGGCAGCGGGAGGTTGGGGGCGGTGTTGCCCTTGTCGAGCTCGACCGGGATGGCCGTCGCGGGGTCCCAGAAGGGCAACGGAACCATGTCGGCGGCTCCGTTGACGACGAGCCAGTTCTCCAGCTTGCCGACGAACACGGCATGCCAGGCCAAGAAACCCGTGTCGTGAATCATCAGGCCCGGGTTGTTCTGAGCGGCGAGGTGCTCGCCGACCGGGTCTTGCGTGGTGATGTAGGTGTCCAGGAGCTGGCGCAGCCGCGTGCGGTCCGCCGCGGTCAAATCCGCGGCGGAGCGGCTGTGTGCACTGGCATGCAGGACCGGGGTGTGTGGCATCATCTCGCCCTTCTGACGGTCGGGATCACCGGTCTCACGGGGAACCGATACCGAGGTGCCGGGACTCGTGTCGGTGATCGGGCATACGTTCAGAGCGCGACACTGCCTGCGCTGATACGCCGCCACCACCTACGCCTGCGTCTGGTGACCAGGTGCTCGAAGCGGGCGTACATCTCCTCACGCCGCGCAGGCCGCGGCGAAGTCTTTCGCCGACCAGCTCACCCGAGCATCGATGTCGGCCTGATCTCGTTTGCCGGGACTGCCGGGACTGCCGGGACTGCCGGGGTGCTGGTGCCCCGCGCCCCGATCGGGACGCTGTCAAAAACATGCGATCGACCGGCCGCAGTTGGCAGAGTCAACCGCGCAAGGGGGAGGCCGATCTTCGCCGCGCTGCAGACGGTCGGCCCGTTCTCCCGGTCCGTCGCCGCGACCAGCGGCGCGGATGCGGGGCACGACGACGCCGACCGTCGGTCGCGGCCCGATCGACGTCCCGGGTTGACTCCACTCAAGCCCCGAGTGGGGCCGGTTCAGCATGCGTCGCCCGTTCGGCGGGGGTCTTCTCCCGCAGGATGTTGATCAGCGGGATGAGGACGACGGCCCCCTCGAGTACCACCGCGATGAGGTAGGCCAGCGCGACACCGTTGATGCCCAACGGTCCGACCAGCAGCAACGCCAGCCCGATCGTGATGAGCGCCGAGGACAGCTGGATAGCGACGACGCGGCCCATCTGCTGCCGGACCCGGGCGGTGGTGCTGTAGAGCGCTGTGATGACGAGGAACGGGATGGCACACGCGAGGATCCGCAGCACCGTGGACCCCTCGGCGGCGTAGGCGCCGCCGAGGAACGTGAGCAGCCACGGCGCCCCGATCAGCATGAACGGCACGCCGAGCCCGACGATGAGCAGGTTGAGCCGGATGGTGCGCCGCAACAGCGCGGCCGCCCGGGGGCCGTCGTTGGAGGCCTCGACCATGTAGGACGAGCTGATGTTCCACAGCAGCATGTTGAACGCCTCGCTGAGCATCCACGGCAGCGTGTAGAAGGCGTTGGAGGCGGTTCCCAGCTGCGCGACGATGATCAGAGGCAGGGCCATCGGCACGGCCACCGTCATGATCCCGGTGGCGTACTCGCCGACGAAGATGATGCCGAGCGCGCGACGGCCGGGGAGCTGCGCGGCACCCGGCTCGGGCGGGGGCCGGCGCGGCAGCACCCGGAACACCACGATGGAGCTGACCACGATCACCGCCAGCGCCGCGGGCACCACCCACGACAGCACGATCCCCCCGACGGGGAACAGCGCAATGAAAACCACCAGCAGGCCCAGCTTCACGAGCGCGAAGATCAGCTGCTCGAGCGGCACCCAGGTGGACGCCCTCAGCCCGATGAGCACCCAGTCCTGCAGCACGAACAGCGACAGAACCATCGTGAAGACGGGGAACAGGAACCGCTCGAGGTCGGAGACGAACAGGGTGCTGTGGAAGAACAGCACGAACCCCGCGCCGAGCAGCACCGCCACCCCGGACGCCGCGGCGTAGCCGCCGAGCACCAGCTTGGCCGATCGCCCGCCGGCGCCGGGCAGGAACCGGCTGATCAGGAGCCCGACGTTCTGGCTGGCCAGCGCACTGAGCAGGGTGGCGGTGGTGATGATCGCCGACGAGCGGCCGACCTCCGACGGGGGGACTCGGGTGGCGACGGCCCAGAACACGAGGCCCACCAGCGCCGTGATCACCGAGGCGACCATCAGCGACAGCGCGCTGAGCTCCAGACCACGGCCGAGACGGAACCGTCCCCACCGCTGTCTGCGCGTCTCGGCCACGTTTGCAGGGTACTGACGGATGCTCTGTGCCCACCGCACCCCGTGCCGCTGCATGGGAATCGGCACCGTGACGGGACCTCTGTGTACACCGTCTCTGCCGACTCCACCGCGACCATCGCCGGGAGCTCACCGGTCCCGGGGCGCCGGGCGACCTTTCCACTGCAGCCTCCGCCGCCTCGGCGGGGTTGTCAGCAGGAGTACTGCACGCCATCAGCGACGACCACGATGTCTCGGTCACCGGCCATGCCAGGCCGGGGATCGCGCAAACCGGCGTCGCTGCGGCACCGGCTGCTGGCCCGCCTCGCTGCCGCGACCCAGATCCTCAGCCGACGCGCTGCCTCGGCCTCCCATGCCCGTGCCCGCACCGGCACCATTCGCGCCCAGCTAATCCACACCCCGGCATGGACCAGTGTGACCTTCGACCCCCGTACGGACGGGCTGTCAGCAATCTTGTCTGAACGATGGAGCAGTTCGCCTGACGGCCAGATCGGCCAAAGCAGGGCTGATCGGACGATCATCAGGGCACCAGAGATTTCCTATAGGACACAGCGCAAAAGCACGAGTGCCTAGCAGTCCGTTTCCGGAAGCTCAATCTGTGGTTACGCTTCGCGGATAGCGTCGAAGAGCAGCGTGTATGGGGCGGACTTCGACAGGCAGTGACGCGCTCCGGCACGGAGCGCCCGTTCGGCGAGACTGCAGCGAGGGGACGCGGTCAAGATGATGATCACGATCTCCGGATGGTCGCTCAGGATCTGACTGGTCGCGTCTGCCCCGTTCATGACCGGCATCTGAAGATCCATGACTATGACGTCGAGCATCACTCGGTCCGCGGTCTCGACCGCATCACGGCCGTCAATGCACTGCGCGACGACGTCGAACTCGTCCTCAAGCTCCAGTAGCCGTGCCAATGACTCCCGAAGGAAAGGGTGGTCGTCGACGATCATGATGCGCTTCACTATCGAAGTCCGTTCATGCCGTGGGACCCCTCGCTAGTTTTCCCGCCCCCGCGGACCGTACGGCGATGTCCTCGGATGTCCTATGGATCATAGTAGAACGCCCGCAGCCTGACCATCGAGGGTTGCTTCTGGACCACGCTGCTCGCCCAGGCGCCGGCCAGGCCGAGCATGCCTCGGCCCGGAAGGATTCCGATTGAGTGCTGGTGGGCATGGGCCTCCGCGGCCGCCGACGGCGCCACCAGCATCTTCGACGTCGCGATGCTGGCTGATCAGACCGCGAAGTTCGGCCTGCGTTCCGCGTAATTCGGCTCGCCTGGAGGTCCTGGCCGGGTGACGTCCGAGGTCAGGGCGGTGCGGGCTGCTCCTGAACCGAGAATCGCCTAGAGACACGCCTCTGACGGATACCTGCTGTTAGCGGGCAGTTTCAGGGTGTAGGTTCTAGAGCGATGTATGTGAAGACAACGGCGCGGAAGACGAAGAGCGGCCCGGTGCGCTACCTGCACCTTGCCCACAACCAGTGGGACCCGGTCGCCGGCCGGTCGGTCCCGAAGATCCTCTACGGGTTCGGTCGTGAGGACCAGCTCGACCGGGACGCGGTCAAGCGGCTGGTCGGGTCCCTGGCCCGACTGCTGGATCCGGCCGATGCGCTGGCCGCGACGGCGGGCGCGGATCTGGAGTTCCTGGAGTCACGCCCGTTGGGTGGCACGTTCACCCTCGACGCGCTGTGGAAACGCCTGGGCATCGACGCCGTGCTCAAGGGTCTGGACGCGACACCGCGCAGGGGCCGACCCCGCGGGGTCGAGGTGACCGAGCGGGTGCTGTTCGGGCTGGTCGCGAACCGGGCGCTCGCGCCGTCGTCGAAGCTGGCCGCCGCGGACTGGATCAACCACGACGTACACATCGACGGCCTGCCCGAGACCTCCGACGATGCCTGCTACCGGGCGATGGACTGGCTCAACGACGTCCGCGAACGCCTGGAGGCCGGGGTGTTTCACCAGGTCGCGAACCTGCTCAACCTCGAGGTCGACCTGCTGTTCTTCGACACCACCTCCACCTACTTCGAGCTGGAGGACCCCGACCCCCCGGTGGATCGCGACGAGCACGGCCACGTGCTGCCCACGGACGGCCCCGAGAACGACGCCCACGGCGACGGGAGCGGCGGGGCGAGCGAGGCGGCGAACAGTGTCGGGTTCCGGACCTACGGCAAGTCGAAGGACTCCCGCGACGACCTACCCCAGATCGTGATCGGGATGGCCGTGACCCGCGACGGGATCCCGGTGCGGGTGTGGTGCTGGCCGGGCAACACGAACGACTCCAAGCTGATCCGCCAGGTGAAAGACGACATGCGGGACTGGACCCTGTCGAAGATCGTGTGGGTCGCCGACCGCGGGTTCTCCCCCGATGCCAACCGCCGCTACCTGCGCCAAGGCGATCACGCCTACATCATCGGGGAGAAGCTCCGCTCGGACTCGGTGGAGATCAAGGCCGCCCTGTCGCGGCAAGGCCGCTACACCGACATCGCGGAGAACATGCGCGTCAAGGAGGTGAAGGTCTCCGAGACCGAGCGGTTCGTGATCTGCCACAACCCCGACGCCGCCGAGCGCGACGCGCACATCCGCGCCCAACTCGTCGCCCAGCTCGAGGAGTTGATCGCCGGGTCAGACACGCTCCCGATCATGAAACGCGGTGAGCTGCGCGGGCTGATCTCGACCAAGCCCGGTCTGAACCGGTACCTGCGGGTGACTCCCGGCGGGCTGCTGCGCATCGACAAGGCGAGGATGAAGACCGAGGCCAACCTGGACGGGAAGTACCTGCTGCGCTGCTCGGACCCGCACCTGCCGGCCGCCGACATCGCGCTGGGCTACAAGCAGCTCCTTGAAGTCGAACGCGGCTGGCGCGACATGAAGCAGATCCTGGACCTGCGCCCGGTCTATCACCGCCTCGAGGAACGCATCCGCGCCCACGTCGTGCTGTGCTGGCTCGCGCTGCTGCTCATCCGCATCATCGAGACCAGCACCGACGACACCTGGCACAACGTGCGTCGTCACCTCGACCGGCTCCACGCCGGGACCTTCACCGGCCCCACCGGGGTGTTCCGGCAACGCACCGAGCTGTCCAAGCCCCAACGAGACCTGCTCGCCAGGCTCGACATCCCGGCCCCGAAGCAGATCATCGAACTCGCCCCCGCAAGCCGCTGACCAGCGGCAACACCACCACCTAGAGACACGCCCCACCGGGGCGCCGCTACGCGTTTCCCCAGGTCAACCCAAGATCATGACCTCTAGTCCATCTGAATTACGCGGAACGCAGGTTCGGGCCGGTAGCGTCGGAGTCCGGGATTTGGTCGCTGCTCGACCGAACCACGGTCTACGGGCCGTCAACCGGCACTCGTTTCGAGAGGCCAGCGGGTCGAGGCAGGCAGCCCAGGTTGGTGATAGCCGAGCTCGGTGATCGCGGCATCTCCACCGGGCCATACCTGCACTTCGAGGTCATCGACGGCCCCGGGTGCAGGCTCGACCCGCTGACCTGGCTGGACGCCACGACGCCGGCTACGGCTGTTGCACCCCTCCGTCCGACCTCACGCCAGTCGGAGTGCCCAGATGTCGCAGCCGTCAGTAGCAGCCGACCGGAGATGCCTGGCGTTGCTCAACAGCCACAGTGCCAATGGACCGTCAACCGGGACCAGGGCCGGTTCGGAGACCACGAGGTACTTCGCGCCCTGCTGCGTGTAGGCCTGCACAGTCCCGGGTTGGTGCTGGTCGGCGGCCAGGCTCCAGCCCTTCCGGTCGCTGAGGTAGAAGATGGTGGGGTCCTGGAAGTTGTTGGGCAGCCCGCGATCGGTGGACAGGCTCGTTGTGCTGATCACCGCCAGGTCGGACGGCGCCGAGACCTGTGTCAGCAACTCAGAACACCTCCCGGCGACGCCGCTTCGGTCGAGGAACGACTGGGCGAAGACGTTCGCGCTTGAGGCGAACAAGGCGAGCGCCACGACCGCGGCCAGACCGGCACGGAGCTTCACGGAGGACCGGCCGCGTAGCCACTGAGCTGCGCCGGCGAGTCCGATGCCGGTGAGGATCGCCGCGACCGGCAGCGAGAAGATGTGGTACTGCGGTCCCTCCTCCTCGCTGTAGCGGGCCACGGCGGCGTAGAAGACGACGAGGGCGGGGATTGCTGCGGCGAGGATGGCGGGCCCCCGTCGGCGCCACGCCAGCCAGGCCCCGAGCAGGGCGAGGGGTACGCCGGTCACCCCGAATATCAGCAGGGTCTCGATGGTCAGGTTCCCGGTGTAGAACAGTTTCGACGTCCAGTAGCTGATGTTGCCGAACTTGCTGTCGCCGCCGGAGGCCAGGCCGAACGTGTTGCCGTAGGTCAGGTACAGATTCCGCGCGTGCCACAGCCACAGGGCAGGGAGAAGCAACGCCGCCACCCCGGCCGCGTAGAGCGAGGGTCGGCGCAGCCGGTCCCGCGCGGAGATCAGCAGCCAGATCAGTAGAATGAGGAACACGTGCAGCGAGGTGGGCTTGGCCAGCGCCGCCACCGACGCCGCAGCGGCCGCGGACGCCAACCATATCGGACGGTCCTCGACCAGCCACCGCTGAAAAGACAGCAGCGTGAGCAGGTAGAAAGATAGCACCGTCGCGTCGGGCATGAACGCGTTGCCCCAGGTCATCAAGGCCGGGGATGCCGCGAACGCGATCAACGCCCAGCGGGATGCGTCCGCGGGCAGTACTCGCCGGGCCAGTCCCCAGAACGCGGCCGTGCCGAGGAGCATGAACGCCACCGACACCAGGCGACCGACCCAGGCGTGCTCCCCGAACACGAAGTACAGCGCCGCGGAGATCCACGGCAGGATCTGCAGCTCGGCCTCGACGTAGCCGGGACCGGCCCCGCCCCAGTCGATCTGTGGGTAGAACAGGTTCATCCCGCCCACGAAGAAGTTGTGGGCGATGCTGGCCGTGTCGGCGGGACGCCAGATGTCACCCAGCCACGGCATCGGCAACACGGCACGCACCGCCGACAGCGCCGTCACGATGCCGACCACGCCGAGGATCCAACGCCCCGGCGCGTTTCCTCTCAACGCCGGCAACGAGACCGTTGAGTCGGCGGTATGCGTCGCTCGGTGGCGGTCGGGGACAGCGGCGGGGGCCCTCACCGTCGTGCTCCCGTGCCGCCTCGCCGGGCCGGCTCGAGACCTGAGGCCGTGCGCAACCCCGACCGTCCGGTGTCGACGGGGAGGTAGGCGACCCCCGCGACCGTTGCGGACGGATGGGATTCGGTGTCGATCCGAGGACGCGTAGCCGCTCGACGGCAACGGAACGGGGTCGGCATGTACTGACCTTTCGACGAGATGGGGGACTCCGAGATGGCCAAAGCCTGCATGGTCACCCGGGAGAGGTCGGTGGGTGTCGTGACCCGAGCAGTGATCGCGTCCGAGTCAGCGCGCGGCGTGGCAGCGCGCGGGCGATCCGTCGTGGGGGGCTGACCAGCGTGGCCCAGTCCCATACTGTGCGCCGCGCCCGGGCGAGGCCGTAGTCGTCCACCCTCCGGTAGGCGATGAGGCCTCCGCCCAGATGAGTGATCGGACAGAAGCCGGCACGGAGCAGATCGTGACGTGCCCGCAGGTCGTCGTCATGGAGGTGCCACGCCGTTTCCGGGGCGGGCGACCGAATGTCGAAGTTGGCGATCAGGATCCCGTCCCGGCTGAGCGCACCGCGCAGCTCGCACGCCGTTCGGTGCACATCGGGCACGTGCGCCAGAGTGTCGATCGCCGTGATGGCGTCATAGGCGCCGGCGGGCAACGCCTGCCTGTGGAGATCGAGGTAGTCGGCTACCTGGTCTCGTCGCTCAAGCCGGAACCGGGCGAACTCGAGCAGGGTGGAGGACAGATCGGCCAACGTGCTGACCCATCCGTTGGCCACGAACAGTTGACTGGTCGCACCCACACCGGCCCCGAAGTCGAGGTGCCGACGGCCGGCGGCGTTCGCCTGCAGGAATCGCAACGCCATGACGCTCG
Source organism: Pseudonocardia sp. GCM10023141 (assembly GCF_042653605.1). Taxonomy (NCBI): domain Bacteria; kingdom Bacillati; phylum Actinomycetota; class Actinomycetes; order Pseudonocardiales; family Pseudonocardiaceae; genus Pseudonocardia; species Pseudonocardia sp. GCM10023141. The sequence goes on along the minus strand of NZ_JBHSIR010000067.1, from coordinate 71,362 downwards.
ACGGCTCGGCAAACATCTCGGCCTGCAGGTACGCCCACCACAGCAGGTCGTAACTCCATGATTGCATCGTGCGATAGAAGGCCACCCTCCCGGCGTCGTCGTCGGCGTTGGCCGCCTCCCACTCCTGGACGCTGCGCTCCTCCCATGTGAGACAGCGAAGTCTCGCTTCCTCGGGGGTGATGCCGTGATACGTCGCAAGATCGTCGAGTACCGACTCGCGCAGGTCGCGGCCCGGGATCCGGAGGTTCTCCCGGAACGCCGACATCTCCGGACTCGCGAACGCCGTCGCATAGGCGGCCCCCCATGACGCCGGATCCACGGGGAGCTGATCGGCCGGGTCCACATGACGGCCCTGGGCCGCCTGGGGCAGCCGGGCCTCCACGGCGCCACGCAGCAATTTCACCGCTCGCTTGGCGGGGGGCATGAACGTCACCAAGGACTCCTCTCGTCACCGCGCTGATGGCGGCGGTTCTTACGACCGCGGCTCGATCCGTACCGGCGGTGACGACGTTGCTCGTGTCGAAGACCGTGACCGGACTACTATGAGCGATAGTAGTTATCGGGTGTCGGGCTGCGCAGCACCGGGGGCCTGACCGGATGTCGATGAACCGGCAGCTGCTCTCCCAGTGGGTAGGGGCAGTGGGCCTCTGAGCCGGTATTCAGAGGGCACCCCCTACGGTTCCGCTCGTGCCGCGCGTCGCCACCGTCCCAGTCGACCGTGCACGGGGAGCACCTCGACTCGTCGGCTCGGCCGCACGGGACACAACGGCACTCGTGGGATTGCCCAGCCCCTACAAGGAGGGCTCAGTGGCTGCGCGGGGGCGTGCCCACGGTCGACCGCACCGGACTGGCCATCGTTGCTGTACTGCTGCTCTTCGCCCAGAGCGCGCAGATGTTCGCAGCGTCGTTGCGGACCACAGCGGCGGGTGCACGGGGGCGTGCGCCGAACTGGGCGTGCGCCGAACTTCTCGACGAGGGGGGTTGGTTGGTTGAGCGCATCGTTCGTCGGCTTCGGGCGCGACCCGCCGGGGTGGGCCGGGCGTCTTGAAGCCGGTATTGCCGGGGGTTGTGACCGCACCGCTGTCAGGGTCAACTGCAGCCGTTCGACTCCGGGGGTGTGAAGGGATCGCGCGGAGTGCCTCGAGAGCTGTTCGAAGCGGGCGTCCTCGAATTGGTCGCCGGCGAGCCGATCCGCCGCCACCGACGACTCACGAGGTGGACGACGTGCCGCGCCCGAGCTCCGGTGGACAATCGTAATCGTTTCGAGACCTGCTTGGGTGTCTCTGGATCAACGGTCTCGATCTCCCATCCCGGGCTGGATGACTTTTCTCTCGGCCGGGCTGACTGTCGGTTACCGTTCACATCCGGATGGGTCGTGTGGAGCGAGCAGGTCAAGTGGACAGCGGCGCGATGCGCTGAATTCGGGCAGCGGGGGAGAACGATGAGGGCTCTTTCTGCAGCGCTTGGCGGAGAGCGGACTCTGGTGTCGCCGGAGCCGTTCGGCGGTCAGGTGTGGTGTGTCCCTGCGGTGCTCGCGAGCTCCGCGCCGCCGGCGCAGGTCCCGACTGCGGGACGAGCCCGTCCCAGAGGGCTGCGCGAGGAGAAGGCGCAGGCGGTGTCGTGACGAGCGGACAGGCACCGGCACCGACTGGTGGGGGACAACAGCCGGTCGGCATGGACCTGGCCAGGGTCGGGTTCACCGATGCGGTCGAGGTGGGTCGGGGCGGGTTCGGTGTGGTGTTCCGGTGCAACCAGGAGGCGCTCAACCGCACGGTCGCGGTGAAGCTGTTGCACACCGATCTCGACACGGTCAGCCGCGAGCGGTTCTTCCGCGAGGGCCGGGCGATGGGCGGGCTCTCAGGCCACCCCAATGTCGTCGACGTGCTGCAGGTCGGGGTCACCGGCAGCGGCCGGCCCTACATCGTGATGCCGTTCCAGGCGCTCGACTCTCTGGCCTCCCGGGTGCGCCGCGAGGGCCCGCTGGAGTGGGCGGAGGCCACCCGGCTCGGGGTGCGGCTGTCGGGTGCGCTGGAGAGCGCGCACCGTGTCGGCACCCTGCACCGGGACGTGAAGCCGGCCAACATCCTGCTCTCGGACTACGGCGAGGCCCAGCTCACCGACTTCGGCATCGCCCGTATCGAGGGCGGTTTCGAGACGGCGACGGGCGCGTTCACCGGCTCGTTGTCCTACACCGCCCCCGAGGTGCTCAACGGGCACCCGCCCACGCCGGCGTCGGACATCTACGGGCTCGGTGCGGCGCTGTTCTCGATCATCGCGGGGCGCGCGGCGTTCGAGCGCCGCGAGGGTGAGGAGATCATCGCCCAGTTCCTGCGCATCACCGGCCAGCCGATCCCGGACCTGCGCGGCCACGGCGTCCCCGACGAGCTGTGCGCGGTGCTGGAGCGCGCGATGGCCAAGGACCCGGCCGAGCGGCCCGCGTCGGCCGAGGCGCTGGGCCACGAGTTGCAGGAGGTGCAGCGCGCGGCCGGGCAGCCGGTGGCCGAGATGGCGTTGCCGGTGGCCCCGCGCTCGGCCCCGGTCGACCCGGACGTCACCACGACTGCGGCGCCGCAGGAGCGGTCGCCGCGTCGGGTGTCGGGCCCGGTGCCGCCAACCGAGCGGCCACGGACACCGACGCCCCACTCCAGATCGCAAGCGAAGGCGGATGCGTCACCGATTCCCACCTCGTCAGCTGACCCGTCGACGCCACTGATGTCGACTCCCACCCGGGTTCCCGAGCCGGACGGCGCGACGGCCGGGGTCGAGTCTGGTGTCACATCGAGCCCGAGCCCGAGCCCGAGCCCGAGCCCGAGCCCCCGTCCGCGTCCCGCTCCGCCGCCGCCCGGGGTGTCGCCTACGACACCGTCGCCTGGGTCTCCTCCCGCGCCGAAGCCCGCGACCGCCCCGCGGCGTCGACTGCGCATGGTCGCCGCAGTGGTCACGGTGCTGGTGCTGCTGGCTTCGCTTACTGTCACCGGTGCGTTCCTGTTGCGGGACCGGACCGCGGCTGCGGCAGCACCCCCCCGCACGCCGTCGGTGACCGGGGGTGTCGCGGCCAGTGTGTGGCGGGCTGCGGCGAACGACCCGACGCCGCGGCAGCAGGTGGCCACCACCGTGGCCGATGGGGTCATCTGGGTGATCGGCGGGCTCACCGACTCCGGGGCCACCACCAAGGTCGAGGGATACGACCCGGCGATCAACACCTGGAAGTCCGCGATCAACCTGCCCGTGCCGCTGCACCACGCGATGGCCGTCACCTACCGCGGCGAGATCATCGTCCTCGGTGGCTGGCAGCCCGATGGCGCGAACCTCTCGGCGATAAGCTCGAACAAGGTCTACGCCCAACGTGGCGGCGGCTGGGTGGAGCTTCCACCGATGCTGTCCCCGCACGTCGCGGGTGGGGCGGTCGTGATCGGCGACCAGATCGTCGTCTCCGGCGGCCAGGCGAACGGCAAGCTCGTGCCCACCACCGAGGTGTTCAACGGCAGCACATGGACCGCCGTACCGAACCTGCCGACGCCGCGCGAGCACCTGGCGATGGTCACCGACGGCAGCTACGGGTACGTGATCGGCGGGCGCGCGCTGTCGTCGGACAAGAACAGCGGCGCCGTGGAACGATTCGACCCGACGACGAAGACCTGGGCGACGCTGGCGGCGCTTCCGGCGCCGCGCGGCAGCATCGGGGCCGCGGTCGCGGACGGACGCATCGTGGTACTCGGCGGTGAGGACCCCACCCGCGTGCTCGCCAGCGTCGACGCGTTCGACCTGCGGTCCGGGCGGTGGACCGTGCTACCGCCAATGACCGATCCGCGCCACGGGCTCGCGGTCGCCGCGGTCGGGAAGACCGTCTTCGACTTCGACGGGGCGACGAAGCCCAGTCACACCGCGTCCACCGGCGTCGGGCAGGCCCTGGACCTCCCGCCGCGGCGGACCCAGCCCGCAGCCACCTGGCGGTGGCTGAAAGATTCCCCGCTCGCCCGGCAGTTCACCGGATCCACCGACGCCGGCGGCGCTGTGTGGGTGACCGGCGGGTTGGCGGCCGGGGAGGCGACCGCAGCGGTACAGAGCTACGACCCGGGCACTGACACCTGGAAGGCGGGGCCGGACCTGCCGGTGGCGCTCAGCCACGCCGCCGCGGTCACCTACCGCGGCGAGGTGGTCGCGATCGGCGGCTCGATCCCGGTCGGAGGCAACATGTCGGGAACCACCGCAGACACGGTGTCCGCGCTGCGCGGGGGCGCCTGGGTGGCGCTGCCGCCGCTGCACCATCCCCGCGCCGAGGCGGCGGCGGCCGTGGTCGGGGACAAGATCGTGGTCGTCGGCGGTCAGGCGAACGGCGCGCTGGTGTCCCCGACCGAGGTGTTCGACGGCACCTCCTGGACCGACGCCGCACCCATCCCCACCCCCCGCGACGTGCTGGCGGCCACCACCGACGGCACCTACGTCTACGCCGTCGGCGGCCGCAACCTGTCCGCGGACAAGAACACCGCAGCCGTCGAACGGTTCGACCCCGCCACCGGCACCTGGACGAGGCTGCCCGACATGCCGACCCCCCGGGGCGGGCTGGGCGCCACCTACGTGGACGGCCGGATCGTCGCCGCCGGCGGCGAGGAACCCACCCGCGTCCTCGGTGACGTGGAGGCCTACGACATCGACACCGCCACCTGGGCGACATGGGCACCGCTCGGCGTCGCCCGCCACGGCATGACATTGGTGACGGTCGGCACCACCGTGCTCGCCCTCAACGGCGCCAACCGCCCCACCCACACCGAATCGGTGGCGACGGTCGAAGCGCTCGACTTCTCCTGACCGCGCCGATGGAGGATGAGCTCCTCACCGGGCAGGGCAGCGCGGGCGTCGCAGCGGCGAGGACCGAGGACATCGCCGACCGGCACGACCATGTCCCGGCTCGGTCGATCGCGGGCTCCGGGGCCGACTGCCAGGTCGAGCGCGTGTGACTATGGCGGTCCGCCGGGGTGAGCGTCTCTCGGGGCGCTCCGCCGGTGCGGCGAGGATCGTTGAGCTCATGCACCGCACCCTGCTGCGCATGATCGACATGCCGACGCGCAACACGACGACCGGGCCCAAGACATCCGGCTGGCCCCTGATGGGTCGGTGTTCTACAACGCCGACAGCCAGCAGAACGGCGTCTGGGTACCGGACGGAGCCGCAACCCGCGTCGTGCGGGAGATCCCCACCGGGCGGGGTGCGCATGGGCTGTATCTATCTCGTGATGCCACCCGATTGTTCGTCACCAACCAACTGGAGGGCACGGTCAGCGTGCTGGATGCCTACAACCGGCGCCACCCGGACCACCTGGACGATCCCCGGAGGCGGCAGCCCTAACATGGGCAACCTCAACGCCGACGGCACCCGGTTGTGGCTCTCGGGCCGATACAGCCGCGATGTCTACTTACTGTCCACCACCACCGACCGGGCGCCCGAGTCGCGTGTCCTCTGGGCTCCCCACGCAGCGCCGCTGGCGTTCAGCATCGTCGGACGTTACCCCGTGATGGTCGCCACCTCGGCCCTGCGACCCGCCTCCTGATGATTGCTCGCGGTGACGACATCGACCTGGCTCGACCCGGCGGGCGACGGCATCGACCTGGCTGCCGGCACGAGTGGACGACACACTCGAGTCTTCGACGGGTAGGTCACTCTGCTGGTCGGATCCGCCCTGTCGTGCCGTGCCGCCCTCGGCTGTGTCGATCGTCGGTTTACTATCGGTCGTAGGAGACCTACGGCGCAGAGCCGGAGAAGGAGCATCATGCGACGTCCAGCCCAGTCGGGCCCGGGATCCGCGTTCGACCGCCGCCGGTTTCTGATCGGGGCCGGCGGTGTGGGCGCGGGGCTGGTTATCGCCGGGTGCGGGTCCAGCACCGGTGCGCCGCCCGCCGGAGGGGAGACACTGCTTCGAAACCGGATCGGGCCGGGGGCGCCGCTGATCGCCGCCGCCGAGCGGGCCCGCCAGACGGTCGGGCAGCGAATGGTGGATGTCGGGCTGTCCCCGTCGGTCGGCCCGGTCGATCTCGGCGGGGTCGTGGTGCAGACGTGGTCCTACGGTGGGCAGCTGCCCGGCAAGGAGATCCGGCTGCGCCGCGGGGATCTGCTGCGCGCGCAGCTGACCAACCGGCTGCCGGCCCCGACCACGGTGCACTGGCACGGAATCGCGTTGCGCAACGACATGGACGGCGTCCCCGTCCTGACCCAGCCCGAGATCGCCGCGGGCGCGGCGATGCGCTACGAGTTCACCGTCCCCGACCCGGGCACCTACTGGTTTCACCCGCACGTCGGGACCCAGCTCGACCGCGGCCTGTACGCACCGCTGATCATCGAGGACCCCGCCGACGGCGCCGGCTACGACCAGGAACTGGTCGTGGTGTTCGACGACTGGCTCGACGGCACCGGCCGCACCCCCGATCAGGTCCTGGCCGATCTGAAGGCCAACGGCATGGGCGGCATGGGCGGCGGCATGCAGATGGCCCAGTCCGCGGCGCTGCACGGCGACGCCGGGGACGTCACCTACCCCCACTACCTGGCCAACGGACGCATCGCGGCCGCGGCCCGCTCGTTCACCGCGAAACCCGGGCAGCGCGTCCGCCTGCGCATGATCAACGCCGGTGGGGACACCGCGTTCCGGGTCGGGGTACCCGGCACCCCGATGACGATCACCCACACCGACGGCTACCCGGTGACCCCGACCCGGGCCGACGCGGTGCTGATGGGCATGGGCGAACGCATCGACGCGATCATCACCATGCCCGCCACGCCGACCCCGCTGCTCGGGCTGGCCGAGGGCAAGAACGGCATCTCCCAGGTACTGCTACAGCCCGGCCGCGGCGCGCTACCGGACCCGGCCGCGGCCGCGGCCGCGTTGATGGCGCGCCCGGTGATGTTGGTCAACGACATCCACGCCGCGGCGGCGGTGCAGCTGAGCTCGCGCACTCCCGACGTCACCCACGACATGACGATCGCTGGCCCGAACCCGGGCTACGCGTGGACGATCAACGGGGAGGCGTATGACCCGAACCGGGGCCTGGAGGTCCACCAGGGTCAGCGGGTGCGGCTACGGTTCGCCAACACCACCACGATGTTCCATCCGATGCACCTGCACGGGCACACCTTCCAGGTCCGCGGCGCGGGCGGGATGGGGCCGCGCAAGGACACCGTTATCGTGTTACCCCACCAGACCGTGGAGGTCGACTTCGACGCCACCAACCCCGGCCAGTGGCTCACCCATTGTCACAACATCTACCACGGCGAAGCCGGGATGATGACCGTGGTGTCGTATGTGGCGTAGCGACGTCATGGCGGCTACCCGGGGGTGGCGACTCGCGCGGGCGGCCGCCGCGACGGTGGTCACAGCGGTGCTGCTCGGCGTGCCGACCGACGTGCTGGACACCCCGCTGTTCACCCGGATGACCCCGGTGCGCGGGTGGGAGTACCCGATGCTGGCCGCGACCGCACTGCTCGCCGGTCTGTGGGCCGGGCTACCCGGGCAACCCGGCGGAGCGGGCAAGGTGGGTGTGTCCGGTCTGGTCACGACATTGGCCATCGGCTGCCCGGTGTGTAACAAGGTCGTGGTAGCCCTGCTCGGTGTCTCCGGGGCGCTCGGCGTCTGGGCGCCGATCCAACCGCTGCTCGGGATCGCATCGGTGCTGAGCCTCGCGGTAGCGGTGGGCCTGCGCTGGCGAGGTACTCGGGCGACCGCCTGCCCCACCCCGCACACCGCGGAGCCGCACGGCACCGCTCCCGACGCCGTCAAACCCGACGATATCCACCAGATCAGGGGAACAGTCGACCTCGCCCGACCGGTGGATCATCATGCAGCCCCGCTGCGGACCGGATGACAGCCGGCACCCCCACCGCAGCGCAGGAGCGTCCCCGCGGCCACCCGCCCCGACCCGACGCCAGCACGGCGAACGTCGCGAGCTCCGTGGACGATAGGGCGAAGCCCAGCCTCGACCACGCTCCTCGGTGCTGATCCAGTGCGTGGGCGGAGTCGATCGCGGCAACGTTGACGTCGTGGTAGACGCGGCAAACAATTCTGTTCATGGTGGTGATGTCACGGGAGACCAAGGATTACTCAAGACGGTATATGCGCTGACCTCCAGCGGAGAGCCGGTCACGACCGGGTTGCTCGCGCATGAGCTGGGGGTGTCCTCGCCGTCGGTGTCGGCGATGGCGAAACGCCTGACCGCCGAGGAGCAGTTCCTGGAGCGCCCGGATGGGCGGGTGCTGCGGTTGACCGAGCTGGGCGAGCATGCTGCGTTGCGGGTGATCCGCCGCCACCGGCTGCTGGAGACCTTCCTGGCCACGATGCTCGCCGTGCCTTGGGACGAGGTACACGCCGAGGCTGAACTGCTCGAACACGCGGTGAGTGACCGGTTGGAGGACCGGATCGACGCAGCGCTCGGTCACCCGACCCGGGACCCGCACGGTGATCCGATCCCGCCGCGGACCGGCCCGCACGACGACGTGTGGGGCGAGGCCCTGGACGCGGCGCCGGCGGGGTGCTGGTTCCGTGTGCAGCGGGTGTCGGACCGCGACAGCGCCGCGTTGCGTTACCTGGGCGGGTTGGGGATCGTCCCCGGTGTCCCTTCTGCAGGGTGCAGGAGCAAGACCCCTTCGCAGGTCCGCGCTGGGTGCGGCTGCACGGTGAACGCCACGCGCTGGGTGTCCCGCTGACCCGGCTGCTGCACGGCCAGATCGTGGCGGCCGGCACCGATGACCCGCCCCAGAACAGCCACCCCGCTCCCGCCGCCGGTAGCGACCGTGGCCCCGCCGGTAGCGACAGTTCCGCAGGCCGCGGCCGTGGCGGCCCGTCGGGTGAGCGGCCGGTCGGCGATCGATGAGCCCCACCGACGGCGCCACCGGTCCGCTGTTGACCGAGGAGGACCTCGCCCGTTCCCGGGACCGGGAACGGGTGGTGACCGCGCGACAGGCCGGGCAGCGGGGGCGTCTGCTGTGGTTGCTGGTCGGGCCCGGGGTGCTGGCCATGCTCGGGGAGAACGACGGCCCCAGCATGATCTCCTACGCCACCGTCGGAGCCAGCTACGGGCTGGGGTTCTTCCTGCCGTTCATCGTGGTGCTGTTCGCGATGGCGTATGTCTGCCAGGAAATGTCCATGCGGATCGGGGCGGTGACCCACCGCGGCTACGGCGAGCTCGTCCTGCACCGATACGGCGCGTTGTGGGGCTGGTTCGGGGCCGCGGACCTGGGTACTGACCAACCTGGTCACCCTGGTCGCGGAGTTCGTCGCGATCCGGGTCGGACTGGCCTACTTCGGCCTCGGGGCCCCGGTCGCGGTCGCCCTGGGGCTGGTGTTGATCGTGTTGACGCTCGGCGGGCGCCGCTACTGGCGGTGGGAACGGGTCGTGCTCGGCCTGGCCGTGTTCAACGGCCTGTTCCTGGTGGCCGCAGTCGGGGTCAAACCCGATCTGGGAGCGGTCGGGGCCGCGTTCGCGACCTGGGGCCCATTGCCCGGCGGCGGACTGAGCACGCTGTTGCTGTTGTTGACCTCGACCATCGGCGCCACCGTCACCCCATGGATGATCTTCTACCAGCAGGGGGCGTCCGCGGACAAAGGGATGACCCCGCGCGACATCGGACACGGCCGTCTCGACACCGCGCTCGGCGCGGGGCTCGCGGCGGTGTTCGGCGTCGGCGCGCTCATCGCCGGCGCTGCACTCGCCACCCACGGCGGCGCCACCATCCAAGGGCTTGACGGTGCCGGGTTCCCCGCCGCGCTGGCCGCGACCGCCGGATCGGCGGTGGGGGCGGTGTTCGCGCTGGGATTGATTGAGGCCGGCGCGGTGGCGATCCTGACCATCTCCGCGTCGACGGCCTACGCGGCCGGGGAATGCATCGGGATCTCGCATAGCTTCAACAGCTCACCGCGACGCTCGGCGCTGTTCTACCTCGCCAACATCGCCACCGCCGCGCTGGCCGCCGCGGTCATCCTGATCCCCGGCGCCCCGCTGCTCGCGATCGCGCTGAACGCGAACGTGCTGGCCACCGTGCTGCTCCCGGTCGCGCTGATCTTCATGCTGATGCTGGCCAATGACCGCGACCTGATGGGCCGCTGGGTCAACACCCGCGCCACCAACATCCTCGCCATCACCGTTGTCGGGTTCGTCGCGGTGTGCGGCGCCGCCTACGGCATCGACTCCTTCCTGCAGACCGTCCACCTCATCGCGGCCCCACCCTGAACCGGCCCTTACCTCCGCCGGCTCGATCGAACCCATCCTTGGACGGAACGCATGACCCCACCCGCAGCACACACCGACACCGGGCTGGTCGCGTTCCTCGAACCCGACCAGCTCGTCGCCGATACCCGCCGCCGGGTCCCCCCGGCACGGCTACGCCGCCGCGCCCGAGCAGCACTCTGGGCGCTACGAGTCTTCGTCCTGCTGCTCAGCGTCATGGTCATCTATACCTTCATCTCCCAACTCACCTAGCTCCTACTCGGTGCGACCGGGTTCTCCACGACGACGAGACCGATGGCCACGGCGAGGACCCCGGCGGTGGCGGCAACACCGATGACGGGAAGATCGTCCATCGCCCCGGGCCCGACGAGGCGGTGGCACACCCCCTGAGCACGGGTTGGGCCCACCTCGGGCGCCGGTCCATCCGCCGGCCGTTCACATCTATGGGCGACGACCCCTGCCTCCTGACGGCACTGTCCGGATTAACGTGTTCGTTTCGAACGAGGTGAATGCCCCGAAGACGGGAATTGTCCCGGCGGGGTTGTTCGTCGAGAAGAATGCCGAGCGCGCCACCGGATCGGGCCGTCACCTTCTCCTACGCTGCGTCGTTGACGGGGAGGACATCGGACAGGGCACTACAGGCATGGGCGGTCGCGCAGTGGGCAGGCATCGGAAAGAATCAACCCGTCGCTGGAGCGGGCCCGCACGGGCAACGGTCCTCGCCGGGGCGCTCGGCGCCGGGATGCTCGGTGCGGGCACCGTCGCCATCGCCGCGCCGGCCATCGCGACCAGCCCCTCCCCGACCCCGGCCGGTAACGCCGCCCCGGCCGGTAACGCCTCGTCATTGGTGGCCGGCACGCCCTGTACCGCGACCGCGAAAGCCTGCGTCGATCTGGCCCACAACCAGGCCTGGCTCATCCGGGACGGCCGAGTCATCCGCGGACCGGTTCCGATCACCCAAGGCGCCACGGACCAGACCACACCGGTCGGGACCTTCGGAGTGCAGTGGAAAGACCAGCACCACCGCAGCAGCGAGTACAACAACGCACCCATGGAGTACTCGGTGTTCTTCGCCCCCGGCGGGATCGCCTTCCACGAGGGCAGCCTGCAGAAGCAGTCCGCCGGCTGCGTTCATCTGTCCGCCGACGACGCCGCCGCCTGGTACAACTATCTCCAAGTCGGCGACCAGGTCCAGGTTCACTGAACCGGATAATCCACTACAACGACACGGCCGTGCAGGGCAGGACCGTGGGTGGAGAAGACCGAGCCCGTTGGCGCGGACCGCGTCGGGGTGATCTTGTGAAATCCGGGCGCAGCAGGTGCCGGGGCAAACCCGTGACCTGCTAACTCCCGGACGGCTATGGGATCGACCTTCCCCGGCCTCACGTCTATGAGCCAGGGGGCGACGTGCGCGGTGTGATCACGCACGCCGGCGAGTACGACCACGGGCGTCGTTGATGGAGGAGCCCCGGTGGTCATAGCGTCGACGCGGAGTTCTGCGATGTGGTGACGACGCCGGTGCGAGGCAGTCGCCTCGCCGGCGATGGCGCGTCAAGTCCTGGTCCTGCCCGACGAGCTTTCCCCTACCCCGTCCTCTCGCGGCTACGGCCTGCGGCCCTCGCCTGCGCTTGAGGTGTGCTCGGTGGCCGCGCGCGTGCTGGTGACCCGACCGCCGCTGGCGCCACGGGTGCCGGCCCCGGTGCTGGTGCCGTCGCCGTAGCGTCGGTCGAACTTGCGGATCTTCCAGTAGGCGACCGCGCCGATCCAGGTGAGCAGGAAGACCACGACGATGAACTGCCCGGCGGTGTTGATATCGATGCCGGACAGGAAATCCCAGGGCTGCCCGGTCAGCCCGAGCTGGCCCGAGAGCAGTCCGAGCAGCTCAATGGTGCCGATCACGAACGCCACGAAGATCGACAACCCGGTGGTGGTGATGTTGTAGTAGATCTTGCGGACCGGGCTGACGAACGCCCAGCCGTAGGCCTTGGACATGAACACCCCGTCGAAGGTGTCCATCGTCGACATGCCCGCGGCGAACAGGATCGGCAGCGCGATGATCGCCAACGGCGGCAGCCCCCCGACCACCGCGCCGGCGCCGGCGACCGCGATCAGACCGACCTGGGTGGCGGTATCGAACCCCAGCCCGAACAGCAGCCCGACCGGGTACATCTGCCAGGAGTTGTTGATGAACTTGTTGTACCGGCCGCGGAAGATGCGGTTCATGAACCCGCGCTTGGCCAGCAGCTCCTCGAGCTCCTCCGGGGAGTACTCGCCGCGCTTGGCTTGGCGCCAGGCGCGCACGATCCCGCCCAGCACCGCCAGGTTCAGCCCCGCGATCAGGTAAAGGAACAACCCCGAGACCAGGGTGCCGATGATGCCGCCGGTGGACTTGAACGCCTCCTGGAACGCGGTGGCCTGCGCGGCGACCAGGGCCAGCGCGGTCACGAACCCGAACACCACCGAGGAGTGGCCCAGGGAGAAGAAGAACCCCACCCCCAGCGGTCGTTTTCCCTTCTGCAGCAGATAGCGGGTGGTGTCGTCGATCGCCGAGATGTGATCGGCGTCGAAGGCGTGGCGCAGCCCGAAGGTATAGGCCAGCGCCCCCGCCCCCGCGTAGACCAGGGTGCCGTCGCTGCCGGTGGCGTTGTGCAGCGCCGGGATGGAGTTGTAGTGGATGAACAACCCCCACCCGATCACGTGCAGCGCCGCGATGAAACCGAACATCCCGAGCAGCCGGGGGATCTCGTCGCGGGTGAACCGGATCCGCTGCTTATCGGTCAACGGCGGCCCGGCCGCCGTCGCCGGCTGCACGTTGGTTGACATCGAGCACTCCCCATCTGACGCTGCTATCAGCCGTCACCCACCGGTGCGGCACATCCCCCACCCTGCTGCATGGTAAATGCAGTAGCTAGCGTTGGGTAGCGCCGGTCGGGAGTGGTTCGTCCACCGCAGGTCCCGCCTCGATTGGCGCCGCCGTCGACTCGGGTGGCGCACCGGCGAGACCGCCAGCGGAACGGGGTAGGTCGACGTGGCCGGGCGCGTGCAGCGGAGCCGCGATGACGCCGATCTCGCACCTCGGCAGTTGCACGTACGTCGGCTGCTCGTCGAAGTGATCGGAAGTCGTCGCGATGCGTTGGAGCGGTGGGGTTCGTTCTGGCCGCATCTCCGCCCGTGCTGCGCCTCACTGCGTGCTGTGTACCGCAGGGCTGAACATTGCGTAGCAAGGGACGTGGCTGAGGCATGCATAGCCCGGTCGGGATCGGCAACCCATCGAGCCGGGAGTGCGGTGGGGGTGCGACTACTCCTCTTTGACTACGGTACCCCCCTAGGGTACCGTATCTCGTGTGGCGGACGGCGTGGGAGACAACTCGTGAACGGATACACCCAGGACCGGGTTGCCTATCTCAAGCGACTGCGCCGTATCGAAGGTCAGATCCGGGGGATCGCGAAGATGGTGGAGAACGACGAGTACTGCATCGATGTACTCACTCAGGTGTCCGCGGCCACGAAGGCCCTCGAAGCCGTCGCGCTCGGTCTGCTCGACGAGCACCTGCGCCACTGCGTGGTGCAGGCCGTCGCCGAGGGCGGCCAGGTTGCCGAACAGAAGGTCGCCGAGGCCAGCGCCGCGATCGCGCGCCTGGTCAAGTCCTGACCCCACGCACCTGTCCGCACTCGTCCATCCCGCGCCCCGCATCGGGGAAGAACGGAGAAACCCACGATGAGCCAGCACACCTACACCGTCATCGGGATGACCTGCGAGCACTGCGTCGCGTCGGTCACCGAGGAGATCAGCGAGATCGACGGGGTCACCGCCGTGGCGGTTGAACTGACCACCGGCGCGGTGACGGTGACCAGCACCGGACCGGTCGACCCGGACCAGGTCGACAAGGCGGTCCACGAAGCCGGCTACCGCCTGGTGGGTTGACGAGGCACGCGCTTTGCAGCCCTCCGGCGACCAACCGCCCGGGCTCTCGATGTTCAATGCTGCGCGTGCTCAGGGAGGTTTCGATGACCACGACCACACCCATTGCGGCGGGGGAGCTCACCGATGTCGAGCTGTCCATCGGCGGGATGACCTGCGCCTCGTGCGCGAACCGGATCGAGCGCAAGCTCAACAAGCTCGACGGGGTCACCGCCACGGTGAACTACGCCACCGAGAAGGCCCGGGTGAGCTCGCCGACCGGGATCGATCCGGCCCTGCTGCTCGCCCAGGTCGAAGCGGCCGGATACACCGCCGTGCTGCCGCGGCCCTCGACTGAACCGGCAACACCGGGTGGTGCGGACTTCGATGCCGAATCGGGCGTTGGGGGCGAGGAGCCTGATCCGACGCGGGCGCTGCGCCAGCGGCTGATCACCAGTCTGGTGCTGTCGGTCCCGGTCGTCGCGCTGGCGATGATCCCGGCCCTGCAGTTCACCTACTGGCAGTGGATCTCCCTCGCGCTGGCCGGGCCGGTAGTGGTGTGGGCGGCGGCGCCGTTCCACCGCGCGGCCTGGGCGAACCTGCGCCACGGCGCGGCGACGATGGACACCCTGATCTCGATGGGCACCCTCGCCGCGTTCGGGTGGTCGCTGTATGCGCTGCTGTTCGGCACGGCCGGGATCCCCGGCATGACCCACACCTTCGCCTTCGCCGTCGCGCACGGCGACGGCGCCGGGAACATCTACCTCGAGGTCGCCGCCGGGGTCACCACGTTCATTCTGGCCGGACGCTATTTCGAGGCCAGCTCCAAGCGCAGCGCCGGCGCAGCGCTGCGTGCGCTGCTGCAGCTGGGCGCCAAGGACGTTGCCGTGCTGCGCCCGGACACCACCGGTGGCGGTGTGGCGATGGTCGAGGCCCGCATCCCCATCGGCCAGCTTCGTGTCGGGGATCGGTTCGTCGTGCGGCCGGGGGAGAAGATCGCCACCGACGGGGTGGTCGAGGAGGGTGCCTCCGTGGTCGACGCGTCGATGCTCACCGGTGAATCGCTGCCCGTCGAGGTCGGACCCGGCGACACCGTCGTCGGGGCCTGCGTCAATGCCGGTGGTCGGCTGGTCGTGCGGACCACCCGGGTCGGCGCCGACACCCAGCTGGCCCACATGGCGCGGCTCGTCGAGGACGCCCAGACCGGGAAGGCGCAGGTGCAGCGTCTCGCCGATCGGGTCTCGGGGATCTTCGTGCCCATCGTCATCGTGCTGGCGGCCGCCACGCTGGCGTTCTGGTTGATCGTCGGCGGCGGAGCGGGGGTGGCGTTCACCGCGGCGGTCGCCGTTTTGATTATCGCCTGCCCGTGCGCGCTCGGGTTGGCCACTCCCACCGCGCTGCTCGTGGGGACCGGTCGTGGTGCCCAGCTCGGAATCCTGATCAAGGGCCCGGAGGTGCTCGAGTCCACCCGCCGTGTCGACACTGTGGTGCTGGACAAGACCGGCACGGTCACCACCGGGCAGATGTCGCTGCTCGAAGTGCACGTGGAGGATGGGCGGGACGCTCTTGAGGTGCTGGGCCTGGCCGGTGCGGTGGAGAACGCCTCCGAACACCCGATCGGTGCGGCGATCGCCCGCGGCGCCCGCGAACGGGCCGGGAACCTGTCCGATGTGACCGAGTTCATCAACCTTGAGGGCCTTGGCGTGGCGGGAGTGGTGGACGGTCACGCCGTCTTGGTCGGGAGGGCCGCCCTGCTCGAGCAGCGCAACCAGCCCCTGGGTCGGGACCTGGTCGCGGCGAAGGCGGCGGCCGAGCAGCAGGGGCGGACCGCGATCGCGGTGGCGGTCGACGGTGCCGCCGCGGGAGTCCTCGTGGTCGCCGACACCGTCAAGCCGACTTCCGCGGCGGCTATCGCCGGTCTGCGGGCGCTGGGGCTGACCCCGATCCTGCTCACCGGCGACAACCCCGCCGCCGCCGCGAGTGTCGCCGCGCAGGTCGGGATCGACCCCGGGCCCGACACCGTGATCGCGCAAGTACTGCCGGCCGACAAGCTCGAGATCATTAAGCGACTGCAGGCGCAGGGCACGGTCGTGGCCATGGTCGGTGACGGGGTCAACGACGCCGCGGCGCTGGCCCAGGCCGACCTCGGTCTGGCCATGGGCACCGGCACCGACGTCGCGATCGAGGCCAGCGACATCACCCTGGTCCGCGGCGACCTGCGCGCCGCGGTCGACGCGATCCGGCTGGCCCGCCGCACCCTGGCCACGATCAAAGCCAACCTGTTCTGGGCGTTCGCCTACAACGTCGCCGCCCTACCCCTGGCCGCGTCCGGCCTGCTCAACCCGATGTTCGCCGGAGCGGCCATGGCTCTGAGCTCGGTGTTCGTGGTCAGCAACAGCCTACGGCTGCGCCGGTTCCGCAGCATCAATCGGTAGAACCTGGACCGGAGTCAGTCTGACCCCACCGCGGACGCAGCTCAACACCGATGATCGAGTCGTCATCGTCGTCGTCGCGCGGCAGTGCGATGACCCAGGTTTGATCGATCAGTGCGCCGGCATCGATGTCGGTCCAGCGCTGCTGGTGTTGTGCGTGCGGGGTGGACGGTGGGAAGGGCAACCTTGCCCACAAGGTCCGGTCGTTCGGGGCGACCACCCCGGACCTGCTGGACCGGCGGGACTGGCTGTCCGCGGCCGGGGAGACACAGGTGACGATGAAGTCCACGGGCGTCTACTGCAGGGCGCCGTATACATGTGGGAGGGACACCTTCGAAGTGTTGCTGCCAACGCCACCCACCTCAAGCACGTCCCAGGCCGCAAGACTGATGCGATCGACGCCCAGTGGATCGCCGAGGTGGTGTGTCGGACGTCGCGATGTGGACGATCCCGTTCGGCACCACGACGTCGGGGCCGCCGCCGCGGGCCCGACAGCGCCGTTGGGTCCACCAGACCGCGACCAGGATCCCGGCGATGGTGCACAGCGCGTAGGCCCGGATCGGGCCCGGCCCGGCCCGGATACCAGACCGCCTGCGGTGGGCTGGGTAGATATGCCAGGTTCATTGCTCTCGTCCTCTTCCGCGCCGCTCTCGACGGCCCGAGGTGGCGGCTGGTCGGGTCTACCGGCTCAGGCCGACACGCTCCCGCTCGGGGAGTTCGGCTGTGACGGCGGGGTCGGATCGGTCGGCGCCGGCGCCTCGCCAGGCGGCCTTTCGGAGCAGCCGCAGGCCGTTGAGGCCGACCAGGACGGTGGATCCTTCGTGTCCGGCCACGCCCAGGGGCAGCGGCAGGACCGCGGTGAGGTCCCACACGACCAGGGCGGTGATCACTGTGGCGGCCAGGGCGAGGTTGGCGCGCATGACCCGGTGCGCCCGCGCGGACAGATCGATGATCTTCGGGAGGATCGCGAGTTCGTCGCGGACGATGACCGCGTCGGAGGTGTCGAGGGCCAGGTCGGAGCCGTGGCGGCCCATCGCGACACCGAGATATGCCGCGGCCATCGCGGGGGCGTCGTTGACGCCCTCCCCGACCAGCAGGACTCGGTGCCCATCGCCCTGCAAGGCGAGGACATGGGTGACCTTGTCGGCCGGCAGGAGCCCGGCGCGCACCTCGGTGATGCCCACCTCCGCGGCCAGCCGCGCCGCGGCACCGGGGTTGTCCCCGGTGAGCAGCACCGGGGTGGCACCGGTCAACGCGGTCAACGCGGTCACGGTGGCGGCCGCGTCCGGGCGCAGCCGGTCGACCAGCCCGAGCACCCCGGCCGGGACCTCGTCGATCAGGATGACGACCGCGGTGGCGCCGTCGTCCTCGAGCTCGGCGACCACCGCCCGCGCCACCGCCAGGCCGGCAGCCGCAGCGAGGCCGTCGAGCAAGACCGGGGACCCGACCTGGATCCGGCGGCCGTCGACGGTGGCGGTGACGCCGCGACCCGGCGCGGAGCCGAAGTCGCTGGCGCGGGGAAGGGCCAGGTGGCGGTCATGGGCCGCGGCGAGGATCGCGCGGGCGAGCGGATGTTCGCTGGGATGTTCCGCGGCCGCGGCCAACCTGAGCAGCCCGACGGCATCGAGCCCGGCCGTGATTCCGGTGTGGGGCAGCAGCCGGATGTCGGCGACGCGGGGGGTGCCCTCGGTCAGGGTGCCGGTCTTGTCGAACGCGACGACGCTGATCTCGCGGAACTTCTCCATCACCACCGCGGACTTGACCAGCAGGCCGTGGCGGCCGGCGTTGGCCATCGCGGACAGCAGCGGCGGCATGGTGGCCAGCACTACCGCACACGGCGACGCGACGATCATGAAGGTCATCGCCCGCAACAGGGTCGGCTCGAACGCAACCCCCCACACGAGCGGGATCCCGAACAAGGCCAGGGTGGCCACGACGACGCCGATCGAGTAGCGCTGCTCGACCTTCTCGATGAACAGCTGGGTGCGGGCCTTGGTCGCCGAGGCCTGCTCCACCATGGCCACGATGCGGGCGACGACCGAATCGGCGGCGGCGCGGGTGACCCGCACGCGCAGCGCGCCGGTGCCGTTGAGAGTGCCGGCGAACACCGGGTCCCCGGTCTGTTTGAGCACCGGCAGCGGTTCCCCGGTGATCGAGGCCTGGTCGAGCTCACTGACCCCGGCCAGGACCTCCCCGTCGGCGCCGACCCGCTCCCCGGGACGGACCAGCACCACATCGCCCACCTCAAGCTGCGCGGTATCGACCTCCTCCTCCGCGTCGGTGTCGTCGCTGGAGCCCGCCTCGCCGTCCGCGCGGCGCACCCGGGTGGCCCGCTCCGGGGCCAGGTCGAGCAGCGCCCGCACCGAGTCCGCGGTGCGGCGGGTCACGAACGCCTCCAGGGCGCCGGAGGTGGCGAAGATGACGATCAACAAGGCGCCGTCGACGACCTGCCCGATCCCCGCCGCGACCACTGCAGCGACGATCATCAATAGGTCCACGTCCAGAGTTCTCTCCCGCAGCGCCCGCAACCCGGCCAATGCCGGTTCCCACCCGCCGGTGACGTAGCAGGCCAGATACAGCGCCCACCACACCGGCTCCGGCGCGCCGGACAGTTGCGCCACCCCACCGAGGGCGAACAACCCGGTCGCGATCGCCGCCCAGCGGATCTCGGTCAGATCCCACAACCGGGCCCACACGCTCCGTGCCGGGCGCACCACCCGCGGTCGGCCCTGCACCATCGTCATCACCAGGGACACTCTATATGCGTGACAACGCAGGTACGTAGTGAGCTTGATAGCTGAACAGCTCGACAGGTGTACATCTCGGCGGTAGATTGGGGGTGTGCATGATGCGCTGCCGGGGTTCCAGATGCCTGATGACCTGCTGGTCGAGCGGGCTGCGGACGCCTACCGGCTACTCGCTGACCCGACCCGGATCAAAATCTTGTGGGCGCTGGCCCAAGGCGAGACCTCGGTGGCGTGTCTAGCCGAGCTCGTGGGCGCCGCACCGACCGCGGTCAGCCAGCACCTGTCCAAGCTCCGGCTGGCCGGGCTGGTCCGCGGTCGCCGCCACGGCACCTTCGTCTACTACCACGCCGTCGACGACAAGATCACCCAGCTGCTGAGCGTCTCGCTGGACCGCCCGGTCCCGGCCGACACCGTCTCCGTCGGTGCGGTCTCGGTCGGTGCGGTCGCCGGCAGCCGCTGACTGGCTGAGCATCCCGGGCGCGGCAAGACCGAGGATGTCGCCGCCGTCTTCGTCAATCCAGACGTGCCTCGCTACGTCGAGTGGCCTCGTCATGGACGGTGTGGACCCGCGGCGTGACCTGGTCTCCTGACCGGATCCCGTCGGCGGCGTGCGCGGCTACGCCGGTCATGGTGAACGCGACGAGCCGGTGCACCGCGGCGCGGGAGGGCAGCGTGGCGGCGGCGGTGAGGGCGTGCAGGCAGAAGCTCGCCAGTTCGTCGGGGGCGATGTCGTCGCGCAGGTCGCCGGCCGTCGCGCCCGCGGCCAGGAGGTCTTGGATCATCTCGCGTAGCCGGCGTTCTGCGGCTCCGACCTGGTCGTCGCGATGGAGGACGGCGGCGAGATCGGAGCGGTGGTGGCGGCGGGATTGGTGGGTGATGAGGGCGTAGGCCTCGAGGACGGCTTCGAGCTGCTGTGCGGGATTGCCGGTGGTGTGGTCGCGGATGTCGGCGAGTTGTTGGAGGTGGCTGGTGATTTGGCGTTCGTGCCAGGCGAGCAGGATCGCCTCGACGTCGGGGAAGTACTTGTAGAGCGTGGCGCGGCCGATCCCGGTCGTGGCGGCGATCTGCGACATCGTGACCGAGGTCAGCCCGTGTTCGGCCACCAAGGCTGCTGTCGCGTCCAGGGTGGCGTCGCGCACCGCGGCGCGGTGCGCGGCGATGGTGTCGTTCCAGAGCCTCGGCACCGGTGGAGTATACGCACCGACGGGAACCGACAAGACGTCTTGACAGATACACTCTGTCTCGCAAAACTGGGTGGATGATCCTGCCGGTCGAGCTGAAGGTTCCGGGTGCGCGCTTGTCCTACGAGGTGCGCGGCGAGGGCCCGTTGTGGGTGGTGGTCCCGGGCGCGGCCGGGGACCGGGCGCCCTACCAGCAGCTGGCCGTCGAGTTGTCCGGCCGCTATCGGGTGGTGACCTATGACCGGCGCGGGTTCTCCCGCAGCCAGCTGCATGGCGCGCAGGACTACGCCCACCGGTTCGAGGTCGACGCCGACGACGTCGCGCGGCTGATCGGGCATCTTGGAGCGGAGCGGGCGACGGTGTTCGGTAACAGCTCCGGCGCGCTGGTGGCGCTGCAGGTCCTGATCGACCACCCCGGGGTGGTGGAGAGGGTCATCGCGCACGAGCCGCCGGCGGTGCGGCTGCTGCCCGACGGTGAGGACTGGGTCGCGTTCTTCGACGCGGTCTATGACACCTACCGGGCGGCGGGGCCGCATCCGGCGCTGCGCCAGTTCAGCGAGGGGATCACCGGCGGCATGGTCGGACGCGGCGGCGTGGTCGGGCACCGCAGGGATCCCGACACCGGCGCCCGGCCGGTGGCGAACCTGCTGTACTGGTTCGAGCGGGAACTGCGCCAGTACCCCCGAGTCGAGCTCGACGTGCCGGCGCTGGCCGCCTACGCCCACCGGATCGTCCTCGCCGGCGGGGTTGAGTCGAAGCAGTTCATGACCTACCAGCCGGCCACCGTGCTGGCCACGGCACTCGAGACGCCGATCCTGGACCTGCCCGGTGGCCATCTGGGGCTGCTCGCGCAGCCCGCGGAGTTCGCGCTCGAGCTGCTCGCCGCCGTCGCGCAGCCCAGCCCGCGCGGCGGCGAGACTCCGGCGCCCCGGGAGCCCCGGTAGCCCCGGCCGAGCATTCGGGCGGGACCGTCACTCCGACGACCGAAGGAAGACCATGACCGATCCACCCCATCCCGACGCCCACGGGGACATCCGAAACGAGAACACCGAGAAGGCGGGTGGGTCGACCACCGGGCCGCCCCGATGGGTGAAGGTGTTCGGGATCATCGGCCTCGTCCTGGTCGCGCTGATCCTGATCTCGCTGCTCACCGGGCACGGCCCCGGCCGGCACATGACCGGTGGCCTGGGTGGACCGGCCACACCGGTCACGCAGCCCAGCGCCGTGGAAGCCGGTGCTCGCAGCGGCGGTCCCGTTCTGCTCCGGGTCGGCGCTGCGTGGTGAGGGTGATGACGCCGCGGCTGCGACAGTTCGCGCGCACCGTGCACGTCGTCGCCTCGGTGGGGTGGCTCGGCGCGGTCGTGGGGTTCCTCGCGCTCGCCGTCGCCGGCCTGACCGCAGCGGACGTGCCGGCATTGCGTGCGGTCTACCTCGCGATGGACGTGATCGGCTGGTATGTCCTGGTTCCGTTCAGCGTCGCCTCGCTGCTCACCGGGCTGATCAGTTCCCTGGGCACCCGGTGGGGGTTGCTGCGGCACTACTGGGTCCTGGTCAAGCTGGTGATGAACCTGTTCGCCAGCACCGTGCTGGTGCTGTTCATGACGATGTTCATGCAGCCGCTGCGCCGCCTCGCCGACGCGGCGGCCACCGGGTCGGCGGGTGCCGAGCTGCGCAGCCTCGCCCCGATCGTGCACACCAGCGGCGCGCTGATCCTGCTCGTCGCCGCCGCGGCCCTGTCGGTGTACAAACCGCGCGGCCTGACCCGTCACGGACAACGCACCCAACCCCGGCGCGCAGCCGCGGCCGCGAAGCCCACCGATGTGGTGGCCGGTGGCTGGCAGGGGTGAACACCCGGCTAGCGCGACATCGGCCTCGGTCGGGAGCACGGTGATGCCGCTCAACAGACTCGGGTGATCGGCGCGCCGAGGTCGCGGTGGTGATCTCGCAGCCATCCGACGGCATGCACGACCGCCGACAGCACGAAGCCCGAGATCAGAGCCCAGAGGAGCTCTCAGGCCATCGACCCGGCCAGGGCCAGCGCGTGCCCGATTGGCAACCATCCCCGATTACCCCCAAACACTTATGGGGGTATTGGTGGTGCCTGTTCCATACCCCTGTCTGGTTACCCGAGTCACCGCCCTGACCACCGCGCCCGGAATCCTCACCGGACTGGGTGTACGGGCCAATCGTCGTCCTGACGGCTTGCCCGTGCGACCGATTCCCGCAGTGTGGTGCCTGGCTGGGGGCGTCGCGGCGGAGCAGGAGCGGCTCCACGGTCAGCAGCAGTCTTCGCCGCGCCAGGCCGCCCGTCCCTCGCGGATCGCGATCGCGGCCAGCGCGAGGGCGATCACCGGGTCGACCCACCTCCAGCCCAGGGTGGCGGTGAGCGCGAGGCCGAGCAGTACCGCGCCGGCCTGCGCGGCGCACAGCAGGTTCTGCACACCCTCCCCGGCGGTCGCCCCCGAGTCCAGGATCCGTCCGAGGCGTTGTTTTGGCGATCCCGAGGACCGGCATGAGCAACAGGCTGGCCGCGGTCACCACGATGCCCAGGACGGTGGGGTCGGCGCGCTGGCCGATGATCAGGTCCCGGACGGCCTCGACCGCGATGTAGGGGGCGAGCAGGAAGAACGAGACGGCGACCGCCTTCTGCGCGCGGCCCTCCGCGGTCGACGACAGGGTGCGGTCGCCGGTGAACCGCCAGATCACGATGACCGCGGCCAGGCCCTCGATCACCGAGCCCAGCGCCCACCCGATAAGCGCGATCGACCCGGCGGTGGCCCCGGCGATCAATCCGAGGACACCCTCACCGGTCATCCAGGCCAGCGAGAACCACGACAGCGCCTTGGCTCGCCCGGCGGCACGGTGCCACGCCGCGCTGCGCCCTGCCGGGGTGGGCGTGGAGGCCTCGCAGCAGTCGTCCGCGCATCCGATCGGACCGGTGCGCGGCGTGGCCTGCTCGACACGTTGCACGGTGATCTGGGGGGGGCGATCTGCGCGGTGGGCCGGTTCGGGTTGCTCATGGCTGCTCCTGCGGGTCGCCGTAGATGGGACACAACGCCACGGCGTTACCGGTGGCGGCCAGGACCTGCTCGGCGGCGGCGAACAACTCCAGCAGCGAGGGCTGGGCCAGCGAGTACACCGACGCCCGCCCCACCGCGCGCACGCTGACCAGGCCGCAGTCACGCAGGCACGCCAGATGCGCCGACACCGTCGCCTGCGCCAACCCCAGCCGCGCGGTCAGGTCCACCACCCGCGCCTCCCCGTCGCCCAGCCCGCGCAGAATCGTCAACCGCACCGGATCACCCAGCGACCGGAACAACGCCGCCGCCGGGCGCAGCTCGGCGCGCACCGACTCACCCACAACATCGTCATGCGGCGATGATAACGCTGTGTGGCGTCCGAAAAGCATCGCTCCTCGCCACGCAGCGGGCCACCAGACCTGGGCAACCCATGTGCAGATGCGAACGAATACGCGGTGCGCGGCCTTGGCGGTGACCGGCCGCGCTACCTGCCGCTACTGGCGTTCCCTCGGCCGCCTGGAGCTTCCGCAGCGCGGGTGGCGGTCCATCCGATGCCAGGCAGCGAGCAGCAGCAGGACGGCGCCGAGGTAGTAGACGGCCTGGATGCCGAGGGCGACGGCGAGGGCTCCGCCGATGAGCAGGGAGATCAACCGGCCGAGCTGCCAGAGCAGGTCGAAGCTGGCGAAGATCCGGCCCCGAGCATGGTCGGGGGTGTGTGCTTGCAGCAGCGAGGTGAAGGTGACCGCGCCGCTGGAGGTGGCCAATCCGTACGCGGCGAGCCCGACCAGAGCGACGGGAAGGGCGGTGAAGCTCGCGAGGGCGATGTCGACCAGGCCGCGCAGCACGTAGGGCCCGAACACGAACGCCGGCCGGCGTGGGTCACCGATCAGCCGGGTCAGCAGGAACGGGCCGAGGGCGGCGCCGACGCCGATCGCACCCAGGAGCAACCCGAAGCCCGAGGGTGGCAGTGCGAGGTGGTCGCGGGCGAGGACGACAAGCAGCGCACTGGTCGCACCGGCCGACAGGGCGGCAAGCAGCTGCCCGGCGCCCAGCGCCCGCAGCAGCCGGTCGGCGGCCAGCAGCCGCACCCCGGCGGCGGCGTCGGCGAAGAACCCGCGACGTCGGGTCGGTGTCGGGGTGGCGGGGAGCCGCAGTCCGACCAGCACGAGGGCGCTGAGCGCGAAACTGGCGGAGTTGATCCCGAACGCCGGGCCGGCGCCGAGCGCGCTGTAGAGGATCCCGGCCAGCGGGGCCAGCGCGATCTGCGACAGCACCGCCGCGGTCCAGATACCGCTGTTGGCCGCGACCAGTTCGGTGTCGGTCACGAGCGTGGGTAGGGCGCTGCCCGCGGCGGGGTTGAACGCCACCGCGCCGACCGAGAGCCCGAATGCGATCGCGTACACAGCGACCACGTTGTGCCCGAGGAAGATCAGCGAGCCGGCCAGCACGGCGCGCCACACATCGGCGGCGACCATCACCGCCACTCGGGGCAGCCGGTCGACCAGCGTGCCGGCCAGCGGGGCCAGCGCGAGCACCGGGATGATCTCGGCGAACACGACCGCGCTGACCCCCAGCGCTGTCCCGGTGAGGTCGAACACCAGCAGGGCCAGGGCCACGGTGGCGAACACATCTCCGGCTTGCGACACCGTGCGCGCGGACCACAACCGGCGGTAGCCGGGGTGGGCGAACACCGCGCGCAGCCCGACCCGCGATGACGGGGCGCGGGTCACGAAGACGTCAGCCCGGCCGGTGCGGCTGGAGCGAGCGTGGTGATCAGACAGGCCCCTGCGGCCGGCGGCCGGCAGATCTCGGCGATGGTCACGGTGCTCCTGTCGATGAGGCTCGTTGGGGGGCGCGGCGCGGCGCGGCGTCGCGGGTCCGGGTCGTTGGTGATCTCGTCGGTGGGTTGGTCGAGTTTTCACCGGATCAGGTGGGGCAACAGGCGCGGGCATGGTTCACGCATCGCGCCGGCGCACGCGCGGGCACTGCACGGTGACGACGGGGGTGCCGCTGCGCCGGCCGGTGCCCCGCCCGCGCGGGCGTGGGTCAGGGGAGCTTGGTGTCCGGGTTGCGGGCGGCGAGGCGTTCGACGAGGCCGGCGGCGAACCGGTCGTGTCGTTCGATGTTCAGTCCGGCGGCTCGGACCAGTTCGATGGGGCGGCGTTGGAAGTGTTCCCCGCCCAGTGGCACGCTGGCCAGCTCGGCGAGGCGTTGCACCGCTCGCAAGGCCGGGTGCGGGGCGACGACGTGATCGGCGAGCAGCAGAAGCCCACCCGGGCGCAGGACCCGCACCATCTCGGTGACCGCGCGGCGGTGATCGGGTATGGCGCATAGCGAGAAGGTGCACACGACGGTGTCGAAGCTCGAGTCGGGGAACTCGAGTGCTTCGGCGTCGCCGGTCCGCAGGTCGACGGTGCGGTGCTGCTCGTGGGCGCGTCGCCGGGCGAGCTCGAGCATCGCCGGACTCAGCTCGATCCCGGTCAGGGTGATTGGGTCGGGATAGTGGCGCAGGTTCAGCCCGGTGCCGATGGCCACCTCCAAGACGTGTCCAGTGGCCTGCGCGCACACCCAATCGCGAGTGTCGCCGAACAGGACGCGGTCCATGAAGCCCATCTGGCGGTCGTAGCCGCGGACCTGTCGGTCCCAGTGCCGCCGCCAACGTTGGCGCTGCTGGAGGGTGGGCGCTAACCCACGGCGAGTTCGATCCGCCTTCTTACCGCGTGCCCGTCGCATGACTCACCCTTCCACCTCATGACGGTGTGTCGACCGTCTCTCTGGCTGAACCTACCCCCCCTGGGGTGGGGTGTAGGGTCTGCGGTGTGGATACCCATCAGCGGTCGGTGATCAACCGGCTGAAGACCGCCCGGGGTCAGATCACCGGGATCGTGTCGATCATCGAGGCGGACGCGTACTGCCCGGATGTGATGAAGCAGCTCTCGGCGGTGCAGGGCCTGTTGGAGGGCGCGAGCCGGATCATGTTGCGCCGCCACCTGGAGACCTGTGTCGCGAAGGCGATGCAGGAGGGCCGGACCGCGGAGATCGTCGATGAGCTGATGGAGACGTTGAAGTTCGACAGGCACGTCTTCCGCCCGCCGCAGGTCTCCGAGGACGACCTCGCGGCAGCCGAGCCGGAGGGGAACGACCATGCCTGACACGGCCACCCACACCGCTACCCGCCCGGACACCACCGACACGACCGCGGGGCACGCGGAGGGCCCGGGGGACCGCGGGTCGGCGACGTTGGACTTCGCGGTGCGCGGGATGACCTGCGGATCGTGCGCCAACCGGGTGCAGCGCACGCTGGGCAAGCAGCCCGGGGTGGAGCGGGCGGAGGTCAACTTTGCCACCGCCACCGCGCACGTGGTCCTGGCGGCGGAACCTGCCGCATCCGAGGCGCTGCGGGCGGCGGTGGCGAAGGCGGGCTACCAGCTCGACGCGCCGCCGGCCCCGGCCGGCGCGGACGGCGGCGGCGGGGACCCGGCGGGGGAGGACGACGAGGCGGCGGTGCAGCGGTCGTGGTTGTGGCGGGTGTTGCTGGCCTGGCCGCTGGGGCTCGCGACGATGGTGATCGCGTTCTGGCCGGGTCTGCTCGAACAGGCGTGGGCGCCGTGGCTGGAGCTGGGGTTGGCCACCCCGGTGCAGTTCGTGGTCGGGTGGCCGTTCCTGCGTGAGGCCGCGCGCCGTGCCCGGGCGCGGTCGGCGAGCATGGACACGCTGATTGCGATCGGCACCCTGACCGCGTACACGTTCTCGCTGGTGGAGCTGTTGCGCGGGCGCACCGAGCTGTACTTCGAGACCGCCGCGCTGCTGATCGCGTTCCTGGCGCTCGGCCGGTACTTCGAGGTCCGTGCGCGTCGCAGGGCCGGGAAGGCCATCAAGGCGTTGCTGGAGCTGGGCGCGAAGGAGGCCCGCGTGCTGCGGGACGGGGTCGAGGTGATGGTCCCGGCCGAGCAGGTCCGGGTCGGGGACCTGCTGCGGATCAGGCCGGGGGAGAAGGTCCCCACCGACGGTGAGGTCGTGGACGGGTCCTCGGCGGTGGACGAGTCCATGCTGACCGGTGAATCCGTGCCGGTCGACAAGGCGCCCGGGGCGAGCGTGGTCGGGGCGACGGTGAACACCAGCGGCGTGCTCACCGTGCGTGCGACGGCGGTCGGCTCGGACACGGCGCTGGCCCAGATCGTGGCGCTGGTGTCCGCGGCGCAGGCCGGGAAGGGCCGGGCACAGCGCCTGGCCGACCGGGTCTCGGCGATCTTCGTACCCACCGTGATCGGGCTCGCGGCCGCCACCTTCGTCGGCTGGTGGCTGCTGGCCGGGGACCCGGTCAAGGGCTTGATCGCCGCGGTCGCGGTGCTGATCGTGGCGTGCCCGTGCGCGCTCGGGCTGGCCACCCCGGTGGCGATCATGGTCGGCACCGGGCGCGGCGCGAGCCTCGGCATTCTGATCAAGGGTGTGGAGGTGCTGGAACGTACCCGGAAGATCACCACGGTGGTGTTCGACAAGACCGGCACCCTGACCAAGGGCGAGATGGCCCTGACCGACACCGAACCCGGCGACGGGACCGACCCGGCCGAGCTGCTGCGCCGGGCCGGGGCGGTGGAGGCCGACAGCGAGCACCCGATCGGGCACGCCATCGCCGCCGCCGCACGGCAGGCGTACGGCGCGCTGCCCGCGGTGACCGGGTTCGACTCGGTGGCCGGGCACGGGGTGCGCGCTGACGTCGAGGGCGTCACGGTGTGGGTGGGGCGGCGCAAGCTGGCCGCCGAGGCCGGTCTCACCCTGCCCGACGAGCTGACCCGCATTGCGGAGGAGCTGGAGGGCCAGGGCCGCACGGCGGTGTTCGCCGGCTGGGATGGGCGGGTCCGCGGGGTGCTCGCGGTGGCCGACACCCTCAAGGACGGTGCCGCCGACACCGTCGCGGAGCTGCACCGGATGGGCCTGAAGGTCGCGATGATCACCGGGGACAACGCGCGGACGGCCCGCGCGGTCGCCGACCGGGTGGGGATCGACACGGTGCTGGCCGAGGTGCTGCCCGCGGACAAGCAGTCCGAGGTGGCGCGGCTGCAGGCCGCCGGTGAGGTGGTGGCGATGGTCGGGGACGGCGTCAACGACGCCCCCGCGCTGGTGGCCGCCGATCTCGGGATCGCGATCGGCACCGGCACCGGCACCGATGTGGCCATCGAGTCCTCGGATCTGACTCTGATGCGCGGTGACCTGGGCGGGGTGGCGACCGCGATCCGGCTCTCGCGCCGTACCTACCGCACGATCTGGCAGAATCTGGGGTGGGCGTTCGGCTACAACGTGGCGCTGATCCCGCTGGCTGCGCTCGGGCTGCTCAACCCGATCTTCGCCGGCGCGGCGATGGGGTTCTCCTCAGTCAGCGTGGTCGCGAACTCGCTGCGGCTGCTGCGCTTCCGCGACCCCCGCACCGCCACGTCCCGCCGACCCACCGCACAGGCCACACCGCCAGCGACGCCCGGGCAGCGCAGCGCGACGCGGACTACCTGCGGGTGCACCTGAGCACCGGTGGCTGGGTCGAGGGCCACCGCCGCAGCTCCACCGGGAGCAACGAGCGGGTCCTGCTGCTCGACCCCGTCACGGTCCACCACCCCGACGGCGGTGCACGCCCACCGCGGGCCGTCGATGGTTTCGTCCCGGCTTGCGACACCGAGCGCATCGAGGTGCTCACCGCACCCGGCGCTGCCCCCGCCCCCCGGTTCAACCGTTGCCCGCGCGCTACAGGAGTCCGCTGATGCCCATGCTTCCCGAGGAGATCACCGCCACCGCACTGCGGCCCCGCTGGCGCGGGTATGACCGCGCGCAGGTCCAGACCATGCTGGGTCGGGTCGGCACCGACTACACCGGGGCCATCGACAAAATCGCCGACACCGCCGCGGACCGGGCCCGTGTGCGCACCGAGTGCGACGAGCTGCAGCGTCGTCTCGACGCGGCCACCGCGTCCGCGGGCGCCGACGCAGCCCGGGCCCGCACCGAGGCCGACGCGGATGCCGCGGCTATCCGGGCCCGCACCGATCAGGCGGTATCGCTGGTGATGCGGCAGGCCGAAGAGGCCGCGGAGGCGCTGACCCGTCGCGCGCAGGCGCTGCATGCCGCCGCGCAGGCCGACGCCGACGCGGCCCGGGCGCGTCTGGATGAGGCCGACCGCCGTGCGCGGCAGCTCGAGGACGCCGCGCGGGACCGGTGGGAGGCGCTGCGCGCCGAGACCGAGGCCCGCTTCGAGCAGCTGCAGATCGCCGAGCGGCGCTTCGTCGACCGGACCCGCCACATCGAGACCGCGCTGGGTGCGCTGCGCTCCCAAGTGGGTCTGCTCGATCAGGTCCACCGGATCGAGCAGAGCCTCACTGCGGTCCGCGCCGACAGCCCTGCAGGCCCGGCCAGCGGCCCGGACAGCGAGCACAGCAACGGTCACCAGCGCTGACGGGCAGCTGACGGGCAGGTGATGGTCATCGGTACCCGGCAGGGTGGGCTGCGGTATCCGGAGCGATACGGCATCGGCGGACCGCATCGGAGCGCCGGCATGTGATCCGGGTGATGGTGGTCGATGACCACGCCTCGGTGCGGCGGCTGGTGACCAGGATCCTGGCCGCTGAGCCGGACATCGAGGTGGTTGCTGACTGCGCCGGCCGCGAGCAAGCCGTCCGCGTGGTCGCCGACGCCCATCCGCAGGTGATCCTGATGGATCTCGCGATGCCCGGGATGGACGGCGCCGCCGCCGCCGCGCAGATCCTGCACCAGCGTCGCGACATCCGGATCTGGCTGCACACCGCCACCCCGCAGGACCCGCGCATCGACCTCGCGCTGGCCGCGGGCGCCGTCGGGGTCCTCCCCAAGTCCGGCGACCCGCGGGCGATGCTGGCCGCGGTCCGATCACGACCGTGAGGCGCAGAAGGCCGCCGCGGCCCCGCCGCCTCCGGTTGCCCCAGCACAGACACCGGGTGGGCGGGGGCAACGTGATCAGGTCTCGGGGTGGGCGGTGTAGCCGAGGTCCCCGATCGCGGCGATCACGTCGGCGGGGGTGGACTTGTCGGCGGTGAGCTCGACGGTGCTGCGGCCCTGTTTCATCGAGGTCTGGGCGCGGGTGACCCCGGGGAGGTCTTCGAGGGTGTCGTCGATGAGCAGCCCGCAGCTGGCGCAGTGCATGCCCTCGACGCGGAAGGTGTGGGTGGTCGACATGGGAGCTCCTTGGTGCGGCTGGGATGACCCCGTCGCGCGGTTGTTGGGGGGCGCCCGGGTGGATCTCAGGGGCGCGATGTGAGGCCGGGGTGGCTGGTGGTCAGGTGGCGGTGATGGTGCCGGTGTACATGCCCATGCCGCACGAGTAGCGCAGCGTCCCGGGTGGGAGAACCCCGAGGTCGATGCGGGTCTCGCCCTGCTCGGGCAGGATCACGTCCACCCCGTGGCTGGGCACCAGGAACGCCCGCACACAGCCCTGCGGGTTGTCCGAGCGCACGACCAGCGTGGTCGGGATGCCGGCGCGCACCGCGACGTTGTCGGGGCTGTACCCCACCCCCGCGGTGATCACCACCTGCTGTCGCCCGCCGTGGGTGGTGACGGTCGAGGTGTCCGCGGGTGCGGTCGGGGCGGCGAAGGCCGCCGCGACCCGGGACACCGCCAGCGGGGATCCGGCCAGCTCGAGGCCGCCGTTGAGGGTGTAGAGGCCCATCACGACCACGACCAGTCCGGTGGCCAGGGCGAGGCGGCCCCGCCAGGCCGTCGCGGCGCGGCGCGCGGCGTAGCCCAGCAGCGCGAACAACGGCGCGGTGCCGGCCACGAACAGCGCCATGATCACCGCGCCGGACAGCGCCGATCCAGAGGCCAGCGCGAGGGCCTGCACCGACAACGTCACCCCACAGGGGATGAGCACGGTCGCCAGGCCGAGCAGGGCCGGGGCCAGTGCGGATCGTGAACGGGACCGGTTGCGCACGACCCGCATCCAGGACTGCGGTGGTTCGATCACGACCCGGCGGAACCCGGGGACGCCGAGCTGGGCCAGCCCGAACACGATGATCAGGGCTCCGGCGAGCAGTTGCAGGGTGGTTCGGGCGCTGATCGAGAGCGCCGCGACGCCGCCCAGCGCG
Source organism: Pseudonocardia sp. GCM10023141 (assembly GCF_042653605.1). Taxonomy (NCBI): domain Bacteria; kingdom Bacillati; phylum Actinomycetota; class Actinomycetes; order Pseudonocardiales; family Pseudonocardiaceae; genus Pseudonocardia; species Pseudonocardia sp. GCM10023141. The sequence continues at coordinate 39,777 of NZ_JBHSIR010000067.1, read as the reverse complement.
CCGAGCAGGGCACCGAGCGCGGCGTGTGAGACGAGCTTGCCGGTGAGGAACCCGCCGACCGGGGTGATGTCGTCGGCGATCCTTTGGACCCGGGTGCGGGGCGACGTCGGATCGTCGTCGGTGGCGGCGCGGTGGCGCCCCGGGGTGGCCGCAACGGCGGCGGGAAGGGCTGGGGATCCGGCGGCGGCGCGCTGCCGGGCGAGCAGGCCGGTGAGCAGGCCCCCCTGCACGGCGGCGCACGAGACACCGCCGGCGAACAGGCCGGTGGCGAGAACTGCGGTGAGGTTCACGGACAGACTCCTGCGGGAGTGGGAACGGGGGCGGGGAACACGTGCCCACGGTTCGACCCGTGAGCGCCGCGGCACGACCCTGGGGAGGGGTCGCCCGCCGGGTGGACCGCCCGGTTCTAGGTCCGCAACACGCAGAGTTCGGCCAGCGTCGGCGGCCGCGCGCAGCGCGTGATCAGCATCGGCGCGCAGCGCAGCGCCACCGCCGGCGTGTGGTGGGAGCGGGGACGGCGCAGCCAGCGCAGCGCCACGAGAACCACCATCAAGACCGTGATGCAGGCCAGCATCGACGCGCCCGACCACGGGCGCGACGACCCCACCGCGGACGACCCCACCGCGGACGACCCCACCGCGGACGACCCCACCGCGGACGACCCCACCGCGGACGACCCCACCGCGGACGACCCCACCGCGGACGACCCCGCGGCAGTCGACCCCACGGCAGACGACACCCCCGCCGAGGACTGCGCCCCGGAGGGCGCCGAGACCCGCGTGCCGACCCGGCACGGCTCGACGCCGGCTCGCACCGCGGCGCAACCGGCACCCGACGTGGGGATGTGAGCGGTAACGACGGTGGCGGTGGTGGGGGCGGTGGATGAGCCGGCGATCGGCGTTGCTGACATCCCGGCGTGACACACCGGGATGATCAGCATCAGCACGCCCGCCGCGACGACCAGGACCATCGCGAGGCGCAGGAGGAACCGTCGTGCCGCCTCGGCATGATCGGAGGGCTGCACCCAAGTAGCCTAATAGATACGGCTATACGACCGTATCCATCGCCGCGTCATTGGCCCGTTCGGGTGACACAGCGAAGCGGGTCCGCTGAGGCCGGGCCGAGGGCTGACGGTGTCAGTGGCAGAAACCGGCGGCGCCGGGAAGCACGGATGACAGGGCGGTCAGCGCCAGCGCCAGGAGCACGATCCCCACCAACACGGTCGCGGGCAGCGCGCTGCCCAGCAGAGCCAGGCCACCGGCGGGGGCACTCGTCGCGGGCTGCACCGGCAGGTCGTCGAGGTCGGGGAGGTCGGGGAGGTCGCGGTGCAGTGCGGCGAGTTCACCGATGGTCGGGGCCCGGTAGGCGGCGGCGGCCCGCTCGGAGAATTCCGTCAAGCTCAGCCGTCCCGCGGCGACATGTCGCTGCAGCCGGCGCACCATCTGCTCGCGGTCGGCGTCCGAGGCGCGCATCGTCGGATCCATCACCGCCACCTCCTTGTCGGTCATCGGGCTGCTGCGGGTCGGGTCGGGTCGGCCACCACTTGGCGGATCTCCTCGACAGAACCGAACACCCGCGGCGCGACGAGCTGCGCCGAGCCGTCGGGGCCGATCACGAAGCTGAGGGGGAGCACCCGCGGACCCCGCAGCGCCCGCTGCAGGGCGCCGTCGGGATCGGTGACCGACGGATAGTGCACGCCGAGCGAGGCCACCAGGTTCAATGCGGCGCCCGGGTCGTCCTGAACGTCGACACCGAGCACGGCGACCGCGTCCGGTTGCGCGGCGTAGGCGGCCAGCACCGGCATCTCCTCGCGACACGGCCCGCACCACGACGCCCACAGGTTCACCAACCCGGGCCGCCCGGCCAGCGCCGCACCCACGTCGACCGCGCCCGCCGCGCCCAGACACGGCACCACGATGCCCGACAACGGCCCCGACGGCCGGGCCGCTCCCGGGCGCGGGGCGGGGCAGGGCTCCATTGCGGCCCGGGCCCGCACGCCGGCCAGCGCGGCGTCGTCCGGGGCCGGCGAGGTGAGCGTCGCGGACTGCGAGAGCACCTGCGGAACCGGTCCGGGCGCCGACGCCCCGTCGTGGACGCCACCACGTGGCCACAGCGCCACCACCGCCGCGACACCGAGCACGAGCACGACGGCCGTCCACCGTGCCTCGGGACTCGACCACACCCGCTGCCGTTCGCTCATCGGAGAATTCGGCGCCCGTGCTGTGTCATCCGGCTCCCGTCACCGCAACTGAACCCATCTCCGTAGTACGACCGTAGGATAGCCGGGGTCGGCGTGTGGCCCGCGCGCTCCCCGCGATGCGCCCGTCAGCGGGTGATGCCAGTGTGGCCCAGCGAGTAGCGCCCGGGTTGCGGCCACACGGTCAGGCCGTGCGGTTCGTTCCCGACCGGGATCTTCGCCAGCAACTTCCCGTCGGTCGTGGAGAGCACATACACGACCCGGTCATAGCGGCCCGAGAGCCACAGCTGGGTGCCGTCGGCGGTCAGGTTGCCCATGTCGGGGCTGCCGCCACCGGGGATCTTCCAGGTGGCCAGCAGGGCGCCGGTGTAGGCGTCGAGCACGCTGATGGAGCCGTCGTGGCGGTTGGTGACGAAAAGCCGTGTCGCAGCGCGGTCGAGGTAGAGCCCGTGCGGGCCGAGCCCGGTGGGGATCTGGCGCAGCACCTTCGTCGCGGCCCCGTCGAGGACCCACAGGGCGTTCTGTTGGCTGTCGGCGATGTAGAACACCGATCCGTCGGGGGCCAGCTTGATGTCCTGGGGGCCCATCCGGGTGTTGCGGACCGGCATGTCGATCATGCGCAGGAGTCGGTGGGTGGCGATGTCGACGACCGCGACCCGGCCGGCGAACTCGCAGGTGAACACGGCCGTGCGCCCGTCGGGGGTGAAATCGGCGTGGTCGATGCCGGCGCAGCCTGGGGTGTCGAGGGTGTCCTGGATCTGCCAGGTGTGCGGGTCATAGAAGACCAGCTTGCGGCGCGCTTCGGCCACCGAGATCGCCGAGTGACCGTCCGGGGTGAAGTACAGGTTGTACGGGTCGGTCACCGGGATCGCCGCGCCGGGTCGCCCGGTCGCGGGGTCGAAGGGGACGAGTTTGTCGGTGGTGTCGTCACTGGCGTAGAGGGTTCTCAGGTCGTAGGAGGGGATCATGTGCTGCAGTTCCCCGCCGAGCGGGTATTTCGCGACGACCGCGAACGTGGCCGGGTCGATCACCCAGACGTCCCCGGATTTGGAGTGCGGCACGTACACCAACGGGCGGGTGGCCTTCGCGACATCGCCGAGCATGCCGGCGCCGGCGGCGGCGTAGATGTTGTGCGGGTCGGTCACCGGTGGCATGCCCGGTAGCCCGCCCGGCACGCTCGAGCCGAGGCCCGCAGCGGTCGGCGGCCCGGGAGCGGCCGCCGGCCCGGGCGGGGGACCGGTCGTGCACGCGGTCACGCCGAGCGCCACGACCATCAGCAGGACGGCGGCGAGGCGCGCCCGGGGCCGCCGAGTCATGATCGGGCCCCTCTTCTGCACCGTCATACCGCTCGCAGCGCCGGCTAGGCCCGGCCTGGTCATGACGCGAGCACGGCGTTCGTCGGGCGGGATCAGCTCAACGCCGTGATACACAGCGGGGACTGGCTCACGATCAGCGCGGCCGCGACGAGCGGCCCGATCAACAGGGCGCCCAGCGCCGCGCTCTGGGCCCGCCGCGCCGGGCCCGGGGCCGGCGGGAACAGCAGCCGCTCGACGCGGTCGGCGACCCCGACCGCGGCCGCGCCCAGCGCGGGTGCCGGGGCGGGCGGGCGCGGCCCGAGGGTGAGCGCGAGCAAGGCCCCGACGACGGTGTCGGCGGTGTGGCGCCGCGCGGCGACGTCATCGGCGCACATCTCGACCAGCCGCGCGATCTGCGCGGCGCCGTCGGTGAACAGCGCCATCCCGGGCAGGATCTTGGCTAACGCCCCGGTCAGGGCGAGCAGGTGGTGGTGGCGGCCGTTGAGGTGGGCGTGTTCGTGGGCCAGGACCGCGGCCAGCTGGGCGTCGTCCAACGCGCGCAGCGCCGGGCGGGTGATCACGATCGTGCGCCGCGGGCCGGCCACGCAGTACACGCTGCGGTGTTCGGCGTCCACGATCAGCGAGCCGCCCGGGCCCCGCGGTGCGCCACGGGCGGCGAGGTGCGCGGCGTCGGCGTGGCGCCGGGTGTGGGTGTGGGTGCCGTGCACCGCGCGCACCATGCGCCCGGCCAGTGTCACCAGCGTGGCCAGGGCCAGCGCGGCGAGCAGCGACAGCCCGGCCTGCAGCACGGTGCCGTAGCTGCCCCCGATGAGCGCTTTGAGCGTTGCGAAACACCCGGCGAGCAGGCGGTTGACGTCACCCGAGGCGCGCAGCAGATCCGATGCCAGCAGCACCGCCACCGCCACCCAGGAACCCACTACGCTGGCCATCGCGGTGACCCAGACGGCGATGCCCAGCCGTGGCACCGTCCCGGCGTGGGTGACCCGGCGCAGCAGCGGCGGCCCGAGTACCGCGACGACCATGCTGTAGGTCAGCAGGCAGGCGGCCAGACTCATCGGCCGCTCGCCCGGCCGCCGCGGGCGAGGACCTCCTGCAGCCGGGCCAGCTCGTCCTCGCTCATCTCGCCCACGAAATGGGTCAGCACCGCGTCGGAGTCCTTACCGGTGCTCCAGGCCTGCCGCATCAGTGCGGCGGTGTGCTCGTCGTGGCTGACCACCGTCTGGAACCGGTGGGCCTTGCCCACTCGCTCCCGGGTGAGGTGACCCTTGCGGTAGAGGTTGTCCATGGTCGACAGCACCGTGGTGTAGGCGATCTCCCGGTCGGTCTGGATGAGCTCCAACACCTCGCGGACGGTGCCCGACCCGTCCAGTGACCACAGCCGGTCCATCACGACCGCCTCCAGCTCTCCGAACCCGCGCACACCGCACCATCTCCCTGAAACCCGCTCGATCCCCACCGTCGACCGCGCCGCGCACTACAACACCCACCGGCGGCGACGTCCGGTCCTCACCCCCAGCATAGAGGTACGGTCTCCGTACCGAGACAGTAGATTCTGGAGTCGCTGATAGGCCCGGCGTGTCCGGGCGGGTAGCCCGCAACACGGCGCTTCCGGTGCGGCGCCTACGTCGCCGGGGCCGATGGTGGATGCACCTCGGCTCAGCGCGGCGGCGGGGACGAAGGAGAGAGGGTTCGCTGGTGATGAACGGATGGATGGCGGCCGGGATGGGGCTCTGGGGGCTCGTGCTGATCGTGGTGGTGATCGCCGTGCTGGCCCTGGCCGTGCTCGGTGGCGTCGGGTTGGTACGCGGGAGACGAGCCGGCGACGTCACGCCCGCACCCGAGGACGACGCACGCCAGCGGCTGCGGCTGCGCTACGCCGCGGGCGAGATCGACGACGAGGAGTACGAGCGCCGCCTCTCGGCGCTCACCTGGCACTGATCCGGTGTCGGCGGCAGGTCGGGGATCACTCGCGGCGTCGGAGAGTATGTGGGCGCGAAAGTTGGGGCGTTGCGCCGCCCGCACAATCCTGCTCGCCCCGCTGCTACGATCTCCGTACCGAGACCGTAGTTAGTGCTTCGAGGGGTTGGATGGTTCGGCGATGAGTCAGTTACTCGTGGGGACCACCCTGCTGGTGTCGTTCCTGGGCGGGATGGTGGCGCTGCTGGCGCCGTGCTGTGTGTCGGTGATGCTGCCGGCCTACCTCGCGACCGGGTTCCGCCAGCGCGGCGGGGTGCTGGCCGCCACCCTGGTCTTCGGTGCCGGGGTCGCCACGGTGATCCTGCCGATCGGGCTGGGTGCGGCCGCGTTGAGCCGGCTGTTCGTCGATCAGCACCTGTGGGTCTACCTGATCGGCGGGGCGGCGATGTTCCTCGGCGGGATCGCGGTGCTGGGCGGATGGTCGCCGAAGCTGCCGATGCCCGGCGGCCGCGGCGCCGCGGGCGGCGGGCTCGGCTCGGCGTATCTGCTGGGCGCGTTCTCCGGAGTGGCCAGCGCCTGCTGCGCGCCGGTCCTGGTCGGTGTCGCGGTTCTGTCCGGGGCGGCGGCGTCGTTCCCGACCGCACTGGGGATCGGCCTGGCCTACGTCGGTGGGATGGTCGCGCCGCTGGCGGTGGCCGGGCTGCTGTGGGACCGCCACCGCGACCGCGCGACCCGGCTGCTCTCCGCGCGCACGGTGCGCCTGCAGCTCGGTGGGCGGCAGCGGCAGATGCCCGTCGGGGTCCTGGCCAGCGGCCTGCTGATGATCGGGATGGGCGTGTTGTCCTGGGTGCTGGCGTTCGCCGGCCCGGGCATGGACACCGACGGCTGGCAGACCCGCCTGAGCGCCTGGCTGCAGCACACGGCCACGATCGCCGCGCAGGCGCTGTCCTGGGTGCCGGGGTGGGCGGTGGCCGCTGTGTTGGTCGCCGGCTTCGCCCTGTTGCTGCGCCGCGGCCTGCGCAACCGCACCGCTGACACCCCCGCTGTTGGCACCCCGCACGCTGACGGGGCTGCGGGCGTGGGTGCGTCTGTCCCGGGCCAGGAGCCGGACTCGGCAGATCTGGCCGACGATGAGAAGGAGCTTCGATGAATGCCAGCCGGCCCAAGTCGCCCCCGCGCGCCCGGGCGGGTCGCTCCCCGGTGCGCAGCGCGCGGCGCGCCCAGCGTTCCCGCATGCCGTGGATCGTCGCCATCCTCGTGGTGGTCGGCCTGATCGGGCTGTTCGCGATCTACAAGAGCAACTCCAGCGGTACCGCGGCCGCCAGCGATCGCTACGATGTGGGCAGCCCCGGGATCGGGGCCACGGCACCGGAGTTCCAGCTGCCCGACGCGACGGCGCCGGCCGCGGCGGGCGGTGGCCCGGCGACGACCCGGCTCAGTGACTACCGGGGCAAGACGGTGCTGCTGTACTTCCACGAGGGTCTGGGGTGCCAGCCGTGCTGGGACCAGATCCGGGACCTGCAGAAAGATCCCGCCGCGCTGCGCGCGCTGGGCGTGGATCAGCTGCTGACCATCACCAGTGGCCCGCTGGATCTCGTCGCGCAGAAGATGCACGACGACGGACTCACCGCGCCCGCGCTGGTCGACACCAACCTGGCGGTCTCGACCCAGTACCAGGCCAACCGCTACGGGATGATGGGCACCTCCCGTGACGGGCACAGCTTCGTCCTGGTCGGACCGGACGGGAAGATCGACTGGCGGGCCGACTACGGCGGCCCGCCCCGGTTCACCATGTACGTCGCACCCGATCAGCTCGCCGGTGACCTGCGCGCCGGCCGCCAGGGCTCGTGACCACGCCGATGACCCGAAAGCCCCACACCCCGGCACCGACGACCCCAGAACCGACGACCCCAGCGCCGACAACCCCAGCGCCGATGGTCGAGGTGACCGTCCTGACCCAGCCCGACTGCGGGTTCTGCGAGATCGCCCAGGCGGTGCTGGCCCGGGTCGCGCAGGACTATCCACTCGCCGTGCGCTGGATCGAGTTGGGCAGCGAGGACGGCCGCGACCTGGCCATGCGCCACGGGGTGCTGTTCGCCCCGGGCGTGCTGCTCGACGGGGAGATGTTCAGCTACGGGAGGCTCTCGGAGCGTCGGCTGCGCCGCCACCTCGCCCGCCGATCGGTTTCCGCCGACCCGGTGGGCGGCGACCAGGGCGCGCATCGCCGGTGAGCACCGTCATCCCTGCGCCGAGCGCGGCCACCCGCGCACCACGGCGCGCGCCCCGACTCCCCGCCGCCCGGCACCACCCGCGTCGCCGCCGGCCCGGCGGTGACCCAGACCTGATTGCCGCATCGGGCGCCGCGTCGGTCGAGGGCCGATGACGGTGCGCAGATCGAGCCGCCGCGCCGTCGGGGGCACCGCTGCACCCGCACCGCTCCCCGGCCTCGCACGCCACCGACCCGGCGGCGCGCGTCGGCGGCGGCTGCGCAGCGTGGCGGCCGTGGCACTGTGTGCTCTGCTGCTGACGGCGTGCGCGGGCACCAAGGACGCGGTCGCCCAAGCCAACACGTTCACCTTCGTCGCGCCGGGCGGGCAGACCCAGATCTTCTACGACCCGCCGGCGACCCGCGGGGTGGTGCGCGGGCTGTCCGGGGACAGCCTGCTCGAGCCCGGCCACACCATCGGTGTCGACGATTTCCCCGGGCAGGTCGTGGTGATCAACATCTGGGGTTCCTGGTGCGGGCCGTGCCGGGCCGAGGCCGCCGGGCTGGAGCAGACCTACCAGCAGACCCGCGCGTCGGGGGTGACGCTGCTGGGGATCGACGTGCGCGATGACCGCAACGCCGCCGCGGACTTCGTCCGCGAGCACGCCATCACCTACCCGTCGATCTTCGACAACCCCGGCCGGTCACTGCTCGCGCTGGCCGGGTTCCCCCGCAACACCGTCCCGTCGACGATCGTGCTGGACCGCCACCACCGGGTGGCGGCAGTGTTCTTGACCGCGCTACGGGTGGCGGAGCTGCTACCGGTGGTACAGCGGGTCGCGGCCGAACCGGCCGACCCAGCGGCAGCGCCCGCCGCCCGTGGGGGAGCGGGATCGTGAGCGGGTTGACCGATCTCGCGATCTCCGGGCCGCTGCTGCTGGCCACGCTGATCGCGCTTATCGCGGGCGCGGTGTCGTTCGCCTCGCCGTGCTGCCTACCGCTGGTGCCCGGCTACCTCGCCTACCTCGCCGGTCTCGCCGGCACCCCGGACGCCGCCACGCCATCGGCCACCGGCGACACCCCGACCGGCAGCCCCGGTGCGGGGGTCACCGTGGCGCCTCCGACGGGGCGGCTGCGGCTGGTGGTGGCGTCGCTGCTGTTCGTGGCCGGGTTCACCGTGGTGTTCACCGCCGGGATCATGAGCGTGCTGGGCCTCTCGGACCTGCTCTACCTGAATGCGGATGTGCTGCAACGCCTGGGTGGGGTGGTGACCATCGCCATGGGATTGGTGTTCCTCGGGCTGATCCCGCCGCTGCAGCGCGAGATGCGGATCCACCGCCGCCCCGGGCGCGGGCTGTGGGGCGCCCCGGTGTTGGGCGCGGTGTTCGGGCTGGGCTGGACCCCGTGCCTGGGCCCCACCCTGACCGGGGTCCTCGCCCTCGCGGCCGGGACGCAGGTCGGGCCGGCCACCCCGCGCGGGCTGCTGCTGGTGCTGGCCTACAGCCTCGGGCTCGGGCTGCCGTTCGTCGCGCTCGCCGTCGGCGCCGGGTGGGCGGTGCGGGCGACCGGCTGGCTGCGCCGCCACGTCCGCGCCGTGCAGATCGCCGGCGGGGTGATGCTGGTGGTCGTCGGGTTGTTGCTGGTGACCGGGCTGTGGGGTGTGTTCATCGCGTGGCTGCGGGTCCCGATCGGCGGCTTCACCACCCCCCTCTAACACCCACGCAGGGCGCCCGATCGGAGAGGCCAACGGGACACCACAGGAGGCAAGGGTATGGCGGTGATCGTGGTGGTCGACGACGAGGCGAAGATCCGTCAGCTGGTGCGCGCCTACCTGGAGCGCGAGGGCCACACGGTCATCGACGCTGCCACCGCCGCCGCGGCGGTGGAGCTGGCCGGTGCGGCGGACCTGATGATCCTCGACCTCGGCTTGCCCGACCGGTCGGGTCAGGAAGTGGCCCGCGAGGTCCGCCGCGGCGCCGACCTTCCGATCATCATGCTGACCGCCCGGGCGGGGGAAGCGGAGCGGATCGCCGGGTTGCGGTTGGGCGCCGATGACTACGTGACCAAGCCGTTCAGTCCCGGTGAGCTGGTCGCCCGGGTGGCCGCGGTGCTGCGCCGCACCGCGGGCGACGCCGCGGCTGCCGAGCTGACCAGCTACGGGGAGGGCGTGCTGCGTATCGATACCGCGCGCCGCGAGGTGAACGTCGATGACCGACCGGTTGCGTTGACCCGCTCGGAGTTCGACCTGCTCACCGCGCTCGCCGCCCGCCCGGGCCGGGTCTGGTCGCGGCGAGAGCTGACCAGCCGGGTCCGCGGGGAACGCGACGGCGACGCCGCCGAACGCGCCATCGACGCCCACGTGAAGAACCTGCGCCGCAAGCTGGGCGACCCACCCGCGGCCGCGCGGCTGGTGGCCACCGTGGCCGGAGTCGGCTACAAGCTCGGGCTCGACCGTGATGACTAGATGTTGGGGGGCGGCCGCGATCACGACGCGGCAGCGACGGGGTCGGGTCGCTCGACGGCTCGCGCTGGCGTTCACCGCGACCGCTATTGCGGCGGCCGTGCTGACGGCGATCGTGGTCAACGTGGCCTTCAGTGCCCGCTTCGATGGCTATCTCGCCACCCAGCAGCAGGCCCGCGCCCAGCAGATCGTCACCCTGCTGACCGCCGACTACCAGGCGCAGCAGGGCTGGCGGGCTCAGGCGTTGGACCGGTTGGCGCCGGGACTGGTGATGACGGGTTCCACGGTGCAGGTCCTCGGATCCGACGGTCGACTCGTGTGGTCCTTGGCCGACGCCGGGGTCGATCCCGCGATGACCGCTGTGCACCGGCAGATGATGGGGGTGCCCGACCTGACCGCGACCGTCCAGGACCCGGTGATGGTCGACGGGAGACAGGTCGGCACCGCGGTGCTGCAGGTGCCCCAGGCCGTGTCCCCGGTCGCGGACGTCGCGTTCCGCGACGGAGTGAACCGGCTGCTGCTGCTCGCCGCGGCCGGGGCCGGCGCGGTGGCGCTGCTGGTCGGGTTGCTGCTGGCCCGGCGCACCACCGGTCCGCTGGCCGAGCTGACCGCGGCCGCCGACGACCTCGCCGCCGGGCACCGCGACCGCCGCGCCCACGTGTCCTCCCCTGATGAGCTCGGGGCGCTGGCCCAGTCGTTCAACGCGATGGCCGACGCGGTGGACCACGAGGACGCGCTGCGGCAGGCCTTCGCCGCCGACATTTCCCACGAGCTTCGGACCCCGCTGGCGATCCTGCAGGGCCAACTCGAGTCCGTCCGCGACGGCATCACCGCACCCGACGCGGCGCTGATCGCGTCGCTGCACGATGAAGCGCTGCGGATGGGCCGGCTGGTCGCGGACCTGGAGACCATGGCCGACGCCGGAGCCGCCCGCTTCACCCTGCACCGCCGACCGGTAGCCCTGGCGCCCCTGGTGGGGGCCGTCCTGGACGGCCTGGCCAGTCCTGTCGCCGCACTCGGCATCAGCATCGTCCGTCGTCTCGACGAGGTCACCGTGTTCGCCGACCCGGGGCGGATCAGCCAGGTCGTCACCAACCTGGTGACCAACGCCGCCACCTACACCCCACCCGCAGGAACAATCACCATCACTCTGACCCGCGGCAGCGACGGCGCCGAGCTGGCTGTGGCCGACACCGGCCCGGGCATCCCCGACGACGAGATGGCACGCGTGTTCGAACGTTTCTTCCGGGGCGCCGCCGCCCCACCCGGGGGCTCCGGTATCGGGCTGGCGGTGGCCGCCGACCTGGTCGTCGCCCACGGCGGCAACATCAGCGTGGACAGCCGCCCCGGAAGCGGCAGCCGCTTCCTGGTCCGGCTCCCCACCACGATCCCGGCGACCTTCATCGGATCTTCATAGCCCCGACCTAGCGTCGTGGATGTCGACCGAAACTCCTCGGTCCGGCACCACGATGGAGGTACAACATGATGAAGACGAACAAGATCCGGACCGGGCTCGCCGCGGCGGTGCTGGCGATCGGACTCGGTGCCGCCGGCACCGGCGTCGCCTTCGCCGCCACCCCCGCGCCGGCACCCCCGGCCGCCGAGAGCGACACCGCCGCGCCGGCCGACCCGACCGCGCAGCTGCACCGGATGGACCAGATGATGGCGACGATGGTGGCGAGTGTGCCGGCCGATCAGCGCGCTGCCGCCACGCGCATGCACGAGCAGATGCGCCCCGCCATGACGAAGATGCTGTCGGAGGGCGGGATGAACGGGATGGGACAGATGGGCTCGGACACGCACGGCATGACCGGCGGCTGACCCGCGCGCTCGGCGCACTACGCAGGCGCCCGCCGCCTGTGTCACCCCGGGATCTCGGCTGTGAGCCGTCCCCGACACCCCGCAAAGGAGCAATCGCATGAGTCGCCAGGACGTCCTGGTCACCCCCCACTGGGCCGAGCAGAACCTCGACACCGACGGCGTTGTCTTCCTCGAGGCCCGGCTCAACATGTACCGGTGGCATGCCCGGCACCTGTTCGAGGAGGTGACCCTGCGCGCCGAGCAGCACGTCCCGACCCTCGATCTGCTCGACGTCACCCCGGAGCAGGCCGCCCGGTTCGTCCGCGCCCAGTGGCGGATGCCGGCGGCCCCCGGTGCGGCACCTGGCTCAATGGCTCGAGGCCGCCGGGTGTCTGCTGGTCGGCGAGGACTTCGCCACCGCCCGGGTGGACGGGCTCTCGCAGTGGGTGGGTGAGCACCCGGTGATCCTGTTCAACACCGCCGCTCCACCGGATCGGCTGCGCCTGACCCTGGCCCACGAGCTCGGCCACCTGGTGCTGCACGCCGATGCGCTGTCGGTCGACGACGTCGAGGCCCAGGCCAACGCGTTCGCCGGGGAGTTCCTGATGCCTGCCGAGGTGATTCGGCCGTCGCTGCGCAACCTTAAGATCGGGCGGTTGCTTGATCTCAAGCGCGAGTACGGCGTGTCGATGCAGGCCCTCGTCGAGCGCGCCTACCACTTGGGGCTGCTCAGCCCCATCCAGCGCACCAGCTTGTACAAGATGTTCAGCGCGAAGGGCTGGCGTAGCCAGGAACCGGGCAGCGACGACATCGCCGCGGAGCGCCCCGCCCTGGCGGAGTCGATCGGGCACGAACTCGGTGCCCGCGGCCTCAGTGCCGCCGAGGTTGCCGCCATCGCGGGGTTCGCCGAGCCCAAGGACAACACCCTGTTCCGCACTGGTGGACTGCGCGCGGTCTGACCGGTTCGGACGCTGAAGTCGCTGCCGGCCAGTTGGAACACCAGCCCGGTTGGCCGGCCTGTGGTGGGGGCGGGGTCGGCTCGGCTACAGCCCCGCAGGGAAGGTGTGGGGCCGCGGGGCGGTGCGCACGCCACCGAGGTCGAGCTGGATGACCGCGTGCTGGTCAAGCGCGATCGCGCGGGGGTCACCGGTCACCGGGGTCCCGTTGACATAGGCGGTGACCGGCCCGCTGGCCGGGCCGATCTGGTTGGGGCTCAGGGGCTGGTGCCAGATGTCAAAGAAGTCTCCGAGGGTGAAGGTGCGTCGCTGCGGGGACTCGATGTGGATCACACCGGTGTCGTCGTGGGTGTGCAGCCAGTAGAAGGCGCTGCCACCGTTGACGAACTGGCCGTCTCGGGAGGTGGCGAGCTGATAGGGCAGCACGATTCCGATGCCGTAGGGGATGAGCTTCGGGTTGCCGTTGATGTAGATCGCCAGGTGGGCGTGGATGTGGAACAGCACCTGTTCGGTGGAGCTGGACGCGATCCCGTCGACCGTGGCGCCGCTGGCCTGTCCGCCGGTGCTGGCCAGCAGTGCCGGGTTGGCGTCTTGCTGCGGGTTCGCGGCCGCCGTGCCGGCCCCGGGGTGGCTGAGGGTCACCCCCAGGATGACCACGACCGCCACCACGAGGACGATCGCTGCGACGCCGATCCACCAGCCGCGCCCGCTGTTGCTGCGCCGGGCCGAGGCGACGGCGGCGCGGCCGGCCCGCGTCTGCGCCGTGGTCGCTGTCTTGTCTCGGGGCTTCCTCGCCATCACGCACCTCACTCCGTCCTCGGTACAGAGACAGTAGTTGGTGTAACGACTGACCTCTCGCCGAGGTGGGGGTCCGCGAAGTAGCTGCGGTGTCGCGGCCCGTCGGACTGCTGGAGGTCGCGGCGATTGGAACCTCGTCCAGGCGAGCCCTTCCCGGATGGTGGCAACCCTCGGGGCGTGACAGGCACTCGGACACCGGCTACTGTCTCGGTACGGAGATAGTAGTTGGTAGCGGATGGTGTCGTGCCGTCCGCCGGGGGTCGAGGGAGAACCATGCAAGCGTTGCTCTACGGCGTTGCCGTGTTGGCCTGTCCGGTCGGGATGGGCGTGATGATGTGGATGATGATGCGCGGGCAGCGCACCGGCGGCGGGAACGCGGGCGGGGACGCGGGTGGGGCGCAGGCCGGTGACCCGAGCGCGCAGGTCGCGGCGTTGCGCGCGGAGATCGACCAGCTCAAGTCCGACCGGTCAGCGCAGCGCGCACCGGGCGGGCAGTGATGCCGACCTGGTTCGCCGCGGTGATCGCGGTCGCCGCGATCGCCGCCACGTACTTCTTCTGTGTCCGGCCGGCGCTGCGCGGGCGCTGCGCGATGACTGCGACACAGGGGCCCGGCGTCGAGGCTGACCGGGAGCTCGCCGAGCTGCGGGAAGAAGTGCGGGCGCTGCGCGCCCAGGACGCCCTCGACAGCGGCCGGGTTCCCAGCCGCCGGCTGACGCCCCCCACCGATGCCTGATCTGCCGCACCCGCATCCCGGGCCCGGCTGCGAGACGAGGAACCCGGTTGCCGTCGGACTGGATCGCGGCGACCGGCAGGAAGCCGAGGGTCGGTGACCAACTCCCGGAAGCGGTCGACGCCGAAGAAGCGATCCGTGAACCGACCGGCCGCGACGACTCCCGCCGCCGTGACGAGCGCGGTGGGCGACCCGCAGGAGCTGACCCGGTTGACCTCCGCGCTGGCCGCGCGGGAGGGCCGCGCCGTCACCTCAGCCCACCCCTCGGGGTTCGTTGCCGGGCCGGCTCCGCTAACCCGACGCCCGAACGACCCGGTGGAGACCGGGCCGTCCGGTGGTGAGGGACCGCACCGGGGAGCACCCGTCCCGACCATCATCACGCCGGCCGGGGTGATGCCCACCCCGGCGGCACGAGCTCGGGAGGCGACGGTGCAGGCCGTCGCCGTGGCCGGCTGCGCGGAGAAGCTCGCAGATGGTCTGCCGGGTGATGCGGTCGGACTGGCCGCCACCTATTGGCTCGACGTGGACGAGCTCGCTCTGGTGTCGACGACGTCGGCGACGGTCCGCTTCGTCGGGCGCCGGGTCGGCGCCGACGGTGACGACCCGAAGGACCGCTTCGACCGCACCGAGCAGCTCGACGGGCTACTACCCGGCAGCGGCCGGGTCTCGATCACCACCAAGGTCGTGGGTGTCCGTCCCGGCCAGTGGCAGGTCACCGCCTCCGCCGCGGTGGGCGACACCGCACGGCCCGCCGGAGTGGCGACGCGGATCCGGCCTGC
The DNA here is from genome assembly GCF_042653605.1 of Pseudonocardia sp. GCM10023141. Lineage (NCBI taxonomy): Bacteria > Bacillati > Actinomycetota > Actinomycetes > Pseudonocardiales > Pseudonocardiaceae > Pseudonocardia > Pseudonocardia sp. GCM10023141. The sequence goes on along the minus strand of NZ_JBHSIR010000067.1, from coordinate 24,616 downwards.
GGTGGCGCGGCTGACCGCGTTGACCCGCCCGGTGGCGCTACTGCACGGCCCGGGAGTGCGACCGTGGGTCTGGCCCGTCCTGGTCCTGCTCGGTGTGCTGGTGGCCTTGGCGACGCAGGCCCTGTTGTTGCAGCGCGGAACCGGGCAGTGGGGGAGCGCGGCCGGTTTCTCGGTGGCCGCGGTCGTGGTCGGCTACCTGGCCGCGAAGATCTGGTATCTGGTTCTGCACCGCCAGGGCCTGCGGAAGTTCGTGGCCGCGGGGACCTGCATCCAGGGTTTCCTGCTCGGCGGCTTCGGGACCCTCGGGCTCGGATCGCTTCTGGTCGGGACCCCGGTCGGGGTGCTGCTCGACGCCACCACGCCCGGGGTGTTTCTCGCCATGACCATGGGGCGGCCGGGATGCTTCCTGGGCGGTTGCTGCGCGGGGCGCCCGACGTTGTCGCGGTGGGGCCTGTGGTCCTCCGACCGCCGGATCGGAGTCCGCCGCATCCCGGTGCAGCTCCTCGAGGCAGCCATCTCACTACTGATCGCCGTCGCGGCGCTGGCCCTGGTGTTGGCCGGTCGGTTGCCACTGCCCGGGGCGCTGTTCGTCGGCGCCCTCGCCATCTACACCGTGGCCCGGCAGCTGCTGTTTCCGCTGCGGGGCGAACCGCGCCGAACCTCGGCCGGGCGACTGCTCACCCTCGCCGCCGCCGCGCTGGTCGCCGTGCTCGCGGTTCTCGGGTCGCTCCTCGCGGCATAGCCGCAGAACGACTCTGACCCGAATCCGGCTCCGTGCCCCATCCAGCAGGCCGCGATGTTCAAGGGGCGCAGGTGTGCGCACGACTGCTCAACCGCGTCGACTACCGTCTCGGTACGGAGGTAGGAGATGTGGCTGGTTCGGAGCGTCGGCTGATGCCGAGGTGAGGTCCTCTGCTGCGGTGCAGCCAGGCCGTTCTGGGCCATCTCGTCTGTGGGCGAGCGCCGCCCGCGGCCGCCAGCTGAGGCTGGCGCTCCCGGCGCTGGTCGCGCTGCTGTGGTTGGCGCTGCCGGCCCCAGCCGCCTCGGCGCACGCGTATCTGCTGGCGAGCACCCCACCCGGCGGTTACGCGGTGGCCACCTCACCGGCGGCGATCACCCTGGACTTCGACGAGCCCGTCAGCATCGGGACGACGGCGCTGTCCCTCACCGACCCCGCCGGCAAGCCTTCCCCGCTCGGTCCCGCGGCGCTGTCGCTGGGCGGGCGTCGGCTGTCCGCGCCGGTCCCCGGCCAGCTGGCCGAGGGCGGCTACCGCGTCCACTGGCAGGCCACCGCCGATGACGGTGACCTCGTCTCGGGCAACATCACCTTCGCCGTCGGCACCGGCGCGACACCCGTTGCCGGCGACAGCGCGGCCCCCGTCGACTCGCCGGTCGTGGTGACGGCGCGATGGGTGCTGTTCGTCGGGCTGGCCCTGGCCCTGGGTGGCCTGGTCGGCCACCGTCTCGAGCGCCGCGTCGGCCGGGAGGTCGACCACGCCGGTCCCACCGGCCGCACGGCATTCGTCGGGCTGCGGCCTGCGGTGGTGCCCGGTGCGGTTCTGGGCTTGCTGGCTGCGGCGGTGCTCGCCGCCGATCAGGTCGGGCTCGACCCGTCCCGGCTGCTCAGCACCGCACCGGGCCGAGTGCTGCTTGTCGAACTGGCCGGGTTCCTGCTCGCCGCCGGGCTCGGCGTGCTCGCCCGCACCGCCCGGGGATCGGCGCTGTGGGCAGTGGCTGCGGTGCCGCTGCTGGCCGTTGTGGCGGCCGAGGGCTTTCGGGCGCATCCGCATGCGAGCAGTCTCGTCTGGGGTACCGCGTTGACGATCGTGCACCTGATCGCGGTGAGCGTGTGGATCGGCGGGCTGGTGCACGTGCTGCGCGTCGCCCGGCACTGGCGGCGTCAGCCCGGCGAGATCGGGTTGACCCGTCTGCTGCTGTATGACTACTCCCGCCTCGCTCTGGCCCTGGTCGCGCTGGTGATCGTCACCGGCACGCTCGAAGCGGTGCTCGTGGTGCCCACCCCGGCGGCGTTGATCGACAGCACCTACGGGCTGGTGCTGGTGGCGAAACTCGCCCTCGTCGTCGCCGTTCTCGTGCTCGCCGCGCTGGCTCGGCGCCGGCTACGGCGCTCGACGATCACCCCGAGCCCGAGCGAGCACCCGCTGGGCCGCGCGGTCCGCGGGGAGGCCGCCGGCCTGATCGGTGTCCTCGTCGTCACCGCGGTCCTCGTGTCGGTCGCGCCCGCCGGACCGATCACGACCGCGCTCGCGGCCCCGCCGCCGCCGGTCGGGCCGGCCGTGTCGGCGGGCACCCTGGCCGGGCAGATCACCGTGATCGCCACCGTCAGCACCGGACAGCTCGTGGTCCACATGACCGCACCGGGCCGCGACGACCTCGGCACCGACAACGCCGACCCGAGCACCGCAACCGGTGACGGCGGCACACCTGCGGCCCGGCCCGCGGACTACCGGGCTACCGCCGTGCTGACCCCGCCCAGCGCCGCCCCGACGACCCTGACCTTGATCGGCTGCGGGGCGGGTTGCTTCACCAGCCCGGTGGACTGGCGTGACGGGATCAATCAGCTGAGCCTGGACATCGCGGCCCCGCCCTCGCCTGCAGCGACAGCGAACCTGACGATCCCCTGGCCCCCACGCCCCGACCCGACGCTGCTGGCGAAGGTGCTCGCCGCCATGCGCGCGGTCCCCAGCATGACCGTGCACCAGGCCGTGACCAGCGACTACACCGGATATCCGGGGGAGGAGACAGCGCTGCCGTTCACCGGCCCGGACTTCCTGACCACCGAGCCCTACGACAACGGCGGCGGCAACCCCGTTGTCGTCGCCACCGGGTCCGGTGACACCGAAATCCGGCTCGGGTTCCCCCAGGGCATCGCCATCCGCCTGTTTGCCGGACCGGACTTCCGGATCCTGCGGGAGGAGGCCACCACCCCCAACCATCTCATCACCTCGACGTTCGAGTACCCGTCCGGCCACGGATAGACGCGCAGCAATGGCCCGGAGACGTCGACGGGCTGTCCCGAGGCCGGGACTATCCGGTCATGGAGTGGTCGGTCTCGGAGCCGACAGCGACGGGAAGGCCGGCGTTGCGCCATTCCGGGAAGCCGTCCTGCAGCCGGGTGGCCTGGACGCCTGACTCGCGGAGCTGTCGAACGGCGTCGTCGGCGTAGACGCAGTACGGGCCCCGGCAGTACGCGACGATCTCGGTGTCGTCGGGCAGGTCGCGGAGTCGGCGGCGGAGCTCGGCGAGGGGGATCGACCGGGCCCCGGCGATGTGCCCGGCGGTGTACTCCGGGGCGGGGCGGACGTCGAGCACGATCACGTCGCCGCGGCGCATCCGCTCGACGAGTGCGCGTCGGTCGATGGCCTCCAGCTCGGCGCGGTCGCCGAGGTAGGCCTGGGCGAGATTGTCCAGCCCGGCCGCGTGTTCCTCGGCGACGGCGCGGACCGCCGCCCACATCTGCTCGACCCGCCCGCTGCTCAGCGCGTAGAAGATGCGGGTGCCGTCGCGGCGGGTGGTGACCAGCCTCGCGCGGGCCAGGGTGCGCAGGTGATGGGAGGTGTTGGCGACGCTCTGGTCGATCTGGTCGGCAACGTCCTCGACGGAGCGCTCGCCTTGGGCGAGCAGGTCGACGATCTCGGCTCGCCGCCCGGACCCCAGCGCGGCGGCCACCTCGGCGAACGCGGCGAACAGCGCGTCTTTCGCCACCCGATCACCCATGCGTCGATGCTCCGTCCGGGCACGACCTCCTGTCAAGTTCATACAAGTACTTGACAAGCTTGGTCAGGCCGAGGATGTTCAAGTATCAGCTTGAATATGAGCGGCGGATCCGCTCCTCGACCGCACGGGAGGACCCATGAGCGACAAGGTGATCGTGAACCTGGCCACCGGCATGGAGGACTCCGAGCGGGTCACCGTCGCGTTCCTGGTCGGGGTCGCCGCGGCCGAGCGGGGGCAGCCGGTGCGGATGTTCCTGACCAAGGAGGCCGTGCGGCTGGCGTTGAAGGACGGCGCGATCGGGGTGGCGTGCGAGGGGTGTCCGCCGCTGCCGGATCTGGCCGAGCGGTTCGCCTCCGCGGGCGGACGGCTGCAGGTATGTCCGATCTGCTTCAACGCGCGCCGGCTCGACGACACCGCGCTGGTCGCGCACGCCGAGATCGCTGGCACCGTCCCGCTGTTCGACTGGCTCGGTGGCGAGGCCGCCACGGTCTTCAGCTACTGACCACCCCCGGTATGGAGAGGAAGACACGGCGATGAGCGACATGCTGGTGGACCCGTCTGTGCTGCGCGATCAGGTCCGGGAGAAGTACCGCGAGGTGGCCACCGACCCCGGCGCCACGTTCCACTTCCACACCGGACGTCCGCTCGCCGCCCGGCTGGACTACCCCGACACGGTCGTCGATGCGTTGCCCGACGCCGCGGTGGAGTCCTTCGCCGGTGTCGGCAACCCGTTCCTGCTGCGCACTCTGGAGCTCGGGGAGCGGGTTGTTGACGTCGGCTCCGGGTCCGGGTTCGACAGTGTGATCGCCGCCGGGCAGGTCGGGCCCGGCGGGCGGGTCGTCGGGGTCGACATGACCGAGGAGATGCTGACCAGGGCGAGCCGCACGGCCGCACAGCTCGGACTGGACCATGTCGAGTTCCGTGCGGGGCTTGCCGAGGCGCTGCCCGTGCCCGACGGCTGGGCCGATGTGGTCATCTCCAACGGCGTGATCAACCTGTGCGCGGACAAGGCGGCGGTGTTCGCCGAGGTCCGACGGGTGCTGCGGCCGGGTGGGGTGCTGCAGTTCGCCGACATCGCCAACGGGCGGCCGGTCCCGATCGAGGCGATGCGCGATGTCGACCTGTGGACCGGTTGAATCGCCGGTGGGCTGCCCCGTGCGGGCTGGCAGGCGATGCTCGAACAGACCGGATTCACCGACGTACAGATCGGGCCCGCGTGGGACACCTTCGGCGGGGCACCGGGGGAGGGCAACGCCCGCGCCTTCGAGGTCTACGGCTACCCGTTCCTCGCGAGGAGCCCCGGGTGACCGCGGCCGTCGAGGTGGTCCCGATCGTGGATGAGGGGCTGGGCAACTCCAGCTACCTCGTCGACCTCGGTGACGGTCGCGCACTGGTGGTGGACCCGCCGCGGGACCTGCGTGCGGTCCGGGCCGTGGCCGCGCGTCGCGGCGTGGCCGTGGGATTCGCCGCGGACACCCACCTGCACGCCGACTTCCTCTCCGGCGCCACCCAGCTGGCTCATGACGACGCCGCGCAGGTGCTGGCGTCGGCGGCAGGACGCCGCGAGTTCGCCCATCGCGGGCTGGTCGACGGCGAGGACGTCGACCTCGGTGGCCTCACCCTGCGAGCCCTGGCCACCGCCGGGCACACCGACGAGCACCTGGCGTTCCTGCTGCTCGACGGTGACACCCCGGTCGGGGTGTTCAGCGGGGGGTCGCTGATAGTCGGGTCGGCGGCGCGGACCGACCTGCTCGGCGCCGACCGCGCCGAGGCACTGGCCCGCGCGCAGCATGCCTCGCTGCGGCGCCTGGCGCTGCTGCCGTCCGCCACCGCGCTGTGGCCCACCCACGGCGCCGGGTCGTTCTGCTCGGCCCCGCCCGGCGCCGAGCGGACGTCCACCATCGGCCGCGAGCTGGCCACGAACCCGCTGTTGGGGATCGCGGACGAGGACGCGTTCGTAGCGGCGTTGCTGGGTTCGCTGGGTAGCTACCCGCCCTACTTCCTGCGCCTGGGCGAGCTCAACCGGCGCGGCCCCGCCGTTCTGGGGAGCCAGGGTCTCCCCGAGCTGGGGGTACCGGTGGTCCGCGAGCTGCTGGCGGGGGGAGCCCTCATCGTCGACGTGCGCCCGGTCACCGACTACGCCGCCGCGCACGTGCCGGGCTCGGTGTCGAACCCGTTGCGTGCGCAGTTCGGGACCTGGCTGGGCTGGCTCGTCGAGCCGGACACCCCGCTGGTGATCCTCCGCGGCCCCGACCAGGACCTCGACGATCTGGTGTGGCGGGCGCTCAACGTCGGCCACGACCGGCTCGCCGGAGAACTCGCGGGCGGCATCGACGCATGGACCGCGGCAGGGGAGCCGATCGCGGCTACCGAGCTGGTCACCCCGGACCGGATCACCGACCGACACGTGCTCGATGTCCGACAGCGCCCGGAGTTCCGCGCCGGGCACCTCCCTGGTGCCGTGCACGTCGAGCTCGGTGACCTCGCCGGGACCGCGGAGCGGCTTCCCGCCGGGCCCACCGTGGTCATGTGCGGGCACGGGGAACGCGCCGCCAGCGCCGTCAGCCTGCTCGAACGGGCCGGTCACCGACATCTGGGCGTGCTCGTCGGCGGCCCCCCCGACTGGGCCGCCGCCACCGGCAACCACCTGCGGACCGGGCCATGACCCGAACGGACCCGGTGCGAGCCCCCCAGCTGGGGTTACGCGCGAACCTGGCCCAGTTCTGCCTGCTCGTCGCGGTGAACGCGCTGGTCGGTGGCATGCTCGGGCAGGAACGCACCGTGCTGCCGCTGCTCGCCGAGCGGGAGTTCGGGCTCACCGCCTACACCAGCGCGCTCACGTTCATCCTCGCCTTCGGCGCCACCAAGGCCGCTACCAACTATCTCGCCGGCACCCTGTCGGACCGCTACGGACGCAAGCCCGTCCTGATCGCCGGCTGGATGTTCGCCATCCCGGTGCCGCTGCTGCTGATCTGGGCACCCGGCTGGGGCTGGGTGATCGCGGCCAACGTGCTGCTCGGGATCAACCAGGGCCTGACCTGGTCCACCACCGTCATCATGAAGATCGACCTCGTCGGGCCCGCGCGGCGCGGGCTGGCGATGGGTCTCAACGAGGCCGCCGGCTACCTCGCCGTCGCGGCCACCGCGCTCGCGACCGGCTACCTCGCCGCCCGCTACGGGCTGCGCCCGCAACCGTTCTACCTCGGCATCGCCTTCGCCGGCCTCGGCCTGGGCATCTCGACGCTGGCGGTGCGCGAGACCCGCGGACACGCCCGCCTCGACGCCGCCTCCCACACCACCCGTCCCGACGGACGCCACGAACACCTGCACGCGCAGCTGACCGACCGGCAGGTCTTCACCCAGACCAGCTTCCGCGAACCTGCCCTGTCCGCCGCGTCGCAGGCCGGGATGGTCAACAACCTCAACGACGGCCTGGCGTGGGGGCTGTTCCCGGTGCTGTTCGCCGCCGCGGGGCTGTCCATCGCCCAGATCGGGGTGCTCGCCGCGCTCTACCCCGCGGTGTGGGGACTGGGGCAGCTGGGCACCGGGGCCTGGTCGGACCGGATCGGCCGCAAACCGTTGATCGTCGCCGGGATGCTGCTACAGGGCGCCGCGCTCGCCCTCGTCGCGGTGGGGAGCTCGTTCGCGGTGTGGGCGGTGGCTGCGGTGCTGCTGGGAGCCGGCACCGCCATGGTCTACCCCACCCTGCTGGCCACGATCGGCGACGTCGCGCACCCGGCATGGCGGGCCCGCTCGGTCGGGGTCTACCGCCTCTGGCGTGACGGCGGGTTCGCCGTCGGCGCGCTCGTCGCCGGGCTGCTCGCCGACACCTTCGGCATCCCGGCCGCGATCTGGGTGGTGGCCGCGCTCACCGCCGCGTCCGGGCTGCTGGCCGCGGCGCGCATGTACGAGACACACCCACGCGGATAAGGACTCGACCGCCGGTGGCGGCCGCGCCGACCCCACCGCACGGAGTCGGGGACGGCGGTGAACCCGGCAAGGTCGGAGGCCATCGCCCAGCAGCGGCCTGCGCGGCGTCGCGGCGCGGGAAGAACATCCAATCCGTATGTCCGACGCCCTGCTCGGTGAGCGCGACCAGGGTGGCTCGGCTCGGTGGGTGTGGTCCTCGCGACACCCGTCGTGCGTTTCGAGTGCGTCGATCAGCGCGGTGGTGCGTCATGGAGTTCGGTCCCGCCGCACTGCTCGTCGAGGCCGTCCACGATATCCGGGGAAATGTCATCGCCCTGGGCGGCCTCGACCTGTCCCGCGCCGGCACCGTCGCCCGCCTCGGCTGAGCCACGGCGCCGATCCTTCGCTCGCGCGACCGCCCGTGATTGTGCGCCCCACGACAGGTGATCCGTTCGCCCGGCCAGGACGGTCGTTGCGACTGCGCGGCACTTGCCGGCAGTGGCAGTCACTGCTGTCCGGGTGTCTCGATCACGACGTTGGTCGACTTGATTACCGCGACGGCGAGCACACCGGGTTCCAGACCCAGCTCCAGCACAGCTTCACTGCTCATCAGCGACACCACCCGGTGCGGACCGCATTGGATCTCGACCTGCGCCATCACCCGGTCCGAGACCACCGAGGTGACCAGGCCGACCAGCCGGTTACGGGCGGATCGCTGGACCGCCGAGGGGTCCGGCGCTGCGCGGGCGTGCTCGCGGGCGAACACCGCAAGCGCGGCACCGTCGACGACCCGGCGATTGGACTCGTCGCGCGCCACCGGCAACCTCTCCGCCTCCACCCACCGCCGGACCGTGTCACCGCTGACACCGAGCAGCCCAGCGACTTCGGAGATCCTGAACTGCGACATGACGCGAGATCCTAGGGCCGCGGGTTCGCCCGACGATGGCCACCGCGCGAGCTCCCGGGCTGCCCGGCCTTCTCAGCCCACCTGCAGGGGTCACCGTCCACGGCGACCTACGGTCGTGGGCTGCCGTTCGGAGCGATCACCGGTTGACGCAAGATCGCCGCGCTGCTGAGGAGCGCTGCTGGTTGACCGCGTTCAGGTATCGCACGAACACGTCCTGGACCTGCTGCAGGCTGCGGAACACCGTGGGCGGGCTGGAGTTGCAGGTCCTGCTCACCGCACTGGTCGACCGATTCCCGAACCTGGCCACTGCGGTGCCGGTCCAGGATCTCGCGTCACGCACCGATCGGCTCACCGGCGGCCTCGACCCCTGCCTTTCGCCTGGTGACCGGACTAGGGGTAAGGATGTGTCACCGGCGATTGATCGACAGATTGGCGGCCGGCTGACGCCTGGCTATTGGGTGATGGCGCCGGGCTCCAGGGCGGTGGGGTGGTGGGCGAGCTCGGCGTGGTGGTCGTGTCCGGCGGTGTCGCGGGGGCTGACGTGCACGGTCGCGGCCGCCAGTTTCGGCACGTCGTGGAGCAGGGTGTGCTTGGCGGCGGTGGCGATGTCGTGCGCGGCGACGATGCCCAGGGTGGGGTCGACGGTGATGCCGGTCTCGGCGCGGATCCGGTGTCCGATCCAGCGCAGCCGCAGTTCCTGTACCGCGATCACCCCGGGGACGGCGAGCAGGCTCGCTTCGGCGGTGTCCACGAGCTCGGGATCGACCGCGTCCATCAGTCGGCGGTAGATGTCGCGGGCGGCGCCGCGGAGCACGACCAGGATGGCGACGGTGATCAGGATGCCGATGATGGGGTCGGCCAGCGGGAACCCGGCCAGCACCCCGAGCGCGCCGATCACCACGGCCAGCGAGGTGAATCCGTCGGTGCGGGCGTGCAGCCCGTCGGCGACCAGTGCGGCCGAGCCGATCCGGCGTCCGATCCGGATCCGATAGACCGCGACCACCTCGTTGCCGGCGAACCCGATCAGCCCGGCCGCGATCAGGATCCCGATGTTGGTCACCGGCTGCGGATCGAACAGCCGACGGACCGACTCGTACCCGGCGACGATCGAGGACAGCGCGATCATGGCGACGATGAACACCCCGGCCAGGTCCTCGGCGCGCCCGTACCCGTAGGTGTAGCGGCGCGACGCGATCCGGCGCCCGAGCACGAACGCGATCCACAGCGGTACCGCGGTCAAGGCGTCGGAGAAGTTGTGGATCGTGTCGGCCAACAGCGCCACCGACCCGGTCAGCACCACCACTATCGCCTGGGCGATCGAGGTGGCCAACAGTGCGACCAGGCTGATCTTCACCGCCCGGATGCCGTCGGCGCTGGCCTCCAACGCCGGGTCCACCGAGTCCGCCGCGTCATGGCTGTGCGGGCGGAAGATCGACAGTATCCAGCCCCGCACGCCACCCGGGTGGTCGTGGCCGTGTTCATGCCCGTCGCCGTGCTCGTCGGGCTGGCCGTGACCGTGGCCGTGCTCCGATTCCGGCGCGGCCGCGGCCGCCGGCGCGACCCCGTGGCCGTGCCCGTGTGCGTGGTCACCGGGTTGCGGCTGATCGTGCTCGTGGGGGTGCTCGCCCGGGCCGCCCGCACCTGCACCCGCGGTCGGGTCTGCCGCTCGTGTGTCGCTCACGGTTGCCAGGATGCGCGGACCGGGCGCATTATGCAACCATGCGCGCGCACAATGACATGGCTGTTGCCGCGGAACCGCAGCAGCCCACCGACGGTGATCAGCTCGGGCTGGCCGCGCAGGTGCTGGGACATCTGGCCGACCCCACCCGGTTGCACCTGCTGCGGCTGCTCGCGGTCGGTGAGCAGGACGTGAGCACCCTCACCGCGCAGGTCGCCGCGTCGCGGTCCTCGGTGTCGCAGCACCTGGGCCGGCTGCGCCTGGCCGGGCTGGTCTCAGCCCGACGCGACGGGCGCCGCATGCTCTACCGCCTGGCCAGCGATCACCTGCGCGGGCTGGTCGAGGAGGCCTACCAGTTCGCCGGGCACCTGGTACACGACATCCCGCACCACGACATTCCACGCTGAGCGCTGCGCCACGTGAGCCGGGCGTGAGCATGGCTGCGCGGAGGGGGTTGACCTAGTGCGGGTGGGGTTCGTCGCGGTGCACGGCCCCGTGGCTGGTGTCGCAGTGTGGCACGGCCAGCGGGAGTCCGGCGACGTCGGCCGGACGCCGAGAAGGTGCCGCACCGGCGTGGTCAACCTGCAGGGTCGTATGGGTGATCCGGTAGTCGGCGGCGAGCTGCTGTTCGAGGTCGCGGCGCAGCGCGTGGCAGTCCGCGCCCCGCTCGACCAGCACGTGCGCGGAGAGGGCGACGTCGCCGGAGGTGATCTGCCAGACGTGCAGGTCGTGGACCTCGTCGACCTGCTCGAGCGCGACGAGCCGGTCACCCAGGACATCGGGGTCGATCCCCGCGGGCGCGGCTTCGAGGAAGATCCGCCCGGACTCGCGGACCAGCCCGGTGCCGGCGCGCACCATCAACACCACCACGACCAGCGAGGCGATCGCGTCCGCGCGGGTGAACCCGGTGGTCAGCACCACGGCGCCGGCGATCGCGGTGGCGATGAACCCGTACAGGTCGGTCAGGATGTGCTGGAACGCGCCCTCGACGTTGAGGCTCGACCGGTTGGCGTGGCTGATCGCCCACGCGGCAGCGAGGTTAACCACGATCCCGACCACCGCGGTGATCACCACCAGCCCGCCGGCGACCTGCGGCGGGTCGATCAGGCGGCGGATCGCCTCGTAGGTCAGCCACACCGACAACAGCAGCAGGGTCAGCCCGTTGGCCTGCGCGGAGAGGATCTCGGTGCGCTTGAGTCCGAACGTGTAGGACCCGCGGGCGGGCCGGGCGGCCAGGCGCATCGCGACCAGCGCCAGCACGATCGAGGCGGCGTCGGTGAGCATGTGCGCGGCGTCCGACAGCAACGCCAGCGACTGCGCCAGCACACCGACCACGACCTCGACGGCCATGAACCCGAGGATCAGCCCCAGCGCGACGCCCAACCAGCGGCGGTCGGTCTGCGCGGACACCCCGGAACCGTGCCCGTGCCCGTGCGCCTGGCCGGGGCCGGCCGGCTCATCGTGCTCGTGCTCGTGCTCGTGCTGGTGTTCGTCGCTGGTGCCCACTGACCACTCCCTCATGACAACCACTACCACTCATGCGTATCTCTGCATGGTTTTCGGGAGCGTATCGCGCGTATCGCTTCTCGTCGGAGTGGGGCGTTATCATCGTCGGGTGGCGATACCGGTGGGTGAGGCTGTGCGGGCCGGGTTGCGCCCGGCCGCGGCGTTGTTTAGGTCGTTGGGGGATCCGGCCAGGTTGGAGATCCTGCGGGGGCTGGCCGACGGGGAGGCCCGGGTGGTGGACTTGACACAGCGTCTCGGGCTGGCCCAGGCCACCGTGTCGGCGCACCTGGCGTGCCTGCGCGACTGCGGCCTGGTCGAGGCCCGCCCGGTCGGACGGGCCTCGGTGTTCTCGTTGACCCAGCCGGCGCTGCTGGACCTGTTCGCCGTCGCCGAGCAGGTCCTGGCCGCCACCGGCAACGCCGTCGCGCTGTGCCCCACCTACGGCGACCCGCAGGAGACGACGCGATGAGCAGCCCGGACCGGCCCGCCGCGCAGATCACCGCCCAGAAGATCACCGATCAAGCCATCCCGATCGACGATCAGGGTGGATGCGCAGACGCCTGCTGCGAGGCTGCCGCGCCCGCCCCAGCGGAACGCAGCCCGGCATGGTACCGCGCTGCCGCCCGCGCGAAGGCGCTGTCGTGGTTCTCGCTGCTGTGGATGACCGGCGAAGGTGTTCTCGGCTTGATCGCCGGGGCGACCGCCGGGTCGATCGCGCTGATCGGGTGGGCGCTGGGCTCGGTCATCGAGGGTGTGGCCGCGGTCATCGTGATCTGGCGGTTCACCGGCAGCCGCACCCGGTCGCGGACCGCGGAGGGCCGCGCCCAGAAGGCGGTCGCCGTCTCGTTCTACCTGCTCGCCCCCTATATCGCGGTCGAGGCCGTCCGGGACCTGCTCACCGGCCAGCGGGCCGACACGACCGTCCTGGGCATCGTGCTGACTGCGGCGAGCCTGCTCGTCATGCCCCTGCTCGGGATCGCCAAGCAGCGCCTGGGCCGCACCCTCGACTCCGGGGCCACCGCCGGAGAGGGCGTGCAGAACCTGATGTGCGCCGCCCAGGCCGGCGCGGTCCTGCTCGGTCTCACCCTCACCGCCCCCCTGGGCTGGTGGTGGGCCGACCCGATCATCGGCCTGGCCATCGCCGCGGTCGCGGTCAACGAAGGTCGCAAGGCCTGGCGCGGCGAGGACTGCTGCTGACCCGCCGCCGGCGTCCTTGACCTGTGTGCTGCAAGCGATCCGGGATGGCGGAGCCGAGGTTCAGGCCGCGCGCGGCGCGTACATGATCACCGCGACGCTAACCAGGCAGATCAGCGCGCCAGCCACGTCGAACCGGTCCGGGCGGAACCCGTCGAGGAGCATCCCCAGGCCTGCCGACCAGCTGCTCACCCGCGTTGAGCAGGCTGCTTGAAACAGACTCTGGTCAGTCGGCTTCGTTGGGCAATGGCAGGCTGGACAAGGCCGCGCCGGCTCACCCTTGCGCTAATCCGCCGACGGCGTGATTGCGCCGGCGGGAGGTGGTGTCAGGGCGGTGTAGCCGCAGACAGGACAAAGATGTGAGCTGCGGATTGGTCGGGCGGGCGATTGGGCTGTTCGCGGTCACCAACATCGACGGCATCGCCGTCCTGGCGTTGTTCTTCGGCCAAGCCGCTAACCGCAGAGGTGTGCCGCGGGGCGTCATCGGGCAGTACCTGGGCTTTGCCGCGATCCTGGCCGCCGCGATCCTCGGGGCGCTGGGCGCGGGGCTGCTGTCTGAAACGGTCATCCCCTACCTGGGGTTGGTCCCGCTGGTCCTGGGCCTGCGCGCCCTGGATCGCCTGGGGTGAATACCGCACCCGCGCCGCCGACAACTCCGACACCGCCGAGAACCATGACGCGGCGACCGACGAGGAGGCCGGGGCAGGGCCTGGGGTGTTCGCTGTGGCCGCGGTGACCGTGGCCAACGGCGGGGACAACATCGGGCGTGTAGGTCCCGGTTTTCGCTACCGCGGGCGCGGGTGCGCTGCTCACTACGTCGGGTGTTCCTAGTTCTGATCGCGGTGTGGTGCGCCGCGGGGCACTTCTTCACCAGCCGGCCTCTGACAACGAGCCCCGAGCGATCCCCGCCGCGAGCGTGATCCGGCACTGTTGGGTCTCTTGAGGTGGTCGACGATCTTGTGATCTGGCTGGTCGACTCGCCGGGGTTGGGGAGTACAGTCCAGCCGCCGTCCCGGAGCCGGGACGCAGGTGTGGGTGATGGTCATGGGCGAGTCGTGGAGGAGGTGGGCGCCGTGGGTGGTGAGCCTCCTAGTCCACGCGGCGCGGCCGCCACAGAGCTGGTGTGTGGGTTGCGCGCCGCGCCGCGGGTGCTGTCCGTTCCCGTTCCCCGCCCGGCTGGTCTGACGTCACCGGTATGACGTTGTAGGCCTCCGGGGCGGGTTCCCCGCCCCGGAGGTCCTGATGTCCTCGCTGTCGCTGTCGTTTCCGCTGTCATTGCCCCGTCCGCCGTTGCCCGGTGCGGACGCTCTCCGCCGCCATCTCGGGGCGAGTTCGCCGCGGGTGACCACCACCCGCGCGGTGCGCCAGGCGATCGTGTCGCTGGCCGGGCTGCTCGGCGAGCGGGTGCTCAACCAGTCCGGCGAGGAGGTCGGGCGGGTCGTGGATGTGGTGGCCCGGCTCTACGGCGAGGAGCGCTACCCCCCGGTGACCGGGCTGGTGGTGCGGATCGGGCGCCGCCGCGCGTTCCTGCACGCCACCGCGATCGCCGCGGTCACCCACCGCACCGTCACCCTGCACAACGCGCGGCTGGACCTGCGGGAGTTCACCCGCCGCCCCGGTGAGGTCCTGCTGGCCCGGTGGCTGTGTCAACCAGAACTGGCCCCGGAGTTCTCCTCTGATTCGGCCCCATCCCGGGCGGTTGGGCCGTCGAGTGTTCTTCTCTGATCTGGCCCCACCCGCTGTTGCGGGATCTGTAGCCGGGCTTGCTCGGCCGCGTGACGGGCGTCGGTGGCCATCTGTCGGACTTGCCGGCTGTAGTCGTCGACGCGGGTCCGTTCGGCGCGTCGTGCGATCCGGGTGAACAGCTCGGCCTTGCGGGACAGGAACGCGGCCCGCTCGGCGGGATCGATGACGGTGTCGATGACGCCGCCGCGGGGGCTGCAGCGCATCTCGGTGAACTGGTGCAGGAGGTCTGCGATGTCGCGGGCGGTGACCCGGTCGTAGGCGTTGTCGTAGTCGCGCTCGAAGGTCTGGGGGTAGCCGGGGTCGTAGTCGAAGGTCGGTGGGTCGGCAGCGTGGTCGGCGTTCATGGAGTGCTCCTTTCCCGGTCCCGCGCGGCGCTGGTTTTGGCGTGTTTGCGCTGGCTCGAGCGCAGCCGGAAGGACTGGGTGCCGGTCTCGACGATGTGGGCTTCGAAGGTGATCCGGTCCACGATCGCGGCGCAGAGCCGCGGGTCGGTGAAGGTGCGGGCCCATTCGGAGAACGCGGAGTTCGACGCGACCGCGACCGAGGCGCGTTCCTCGCGTTCGGTGAACACCTGGAACAGCAACTCCGCGCCGCGGCGGTCGAGTTCCAAATAGCCCAGTTCGTCGAGGCAGAGCAGATCGACCCGGCCGTAGCGGGCGATGGTGCGGGAGAGGTGTTTGTCGTCGGCGGCCTCGACGAGTTCGTTGACCAGGGCGGCGGCGGTGACGTAGCGGACCCGGTAGCCGGCCTCCGCGGCGGCGATCCCGAGCCCGATCAGCAGGTGAGACTTCCCTGTGCCGGAATCGCCGATCAGGCAGAGTGGTTGCCCGGCGCGGATCCAGGCCCCTTTGCCCAGGGTGTGGATCAGTCCGGGGTCGATGAGCGGGTTCGCGGTGAAGTCGAAGTCGTCGATGCGTTTCGGGCGAGGGAACCCGGCGTCACGGATCAGCCGGGCTTTGCGGCGGTCCTCGCGCTCGTCGCACTCCATGGACAGCAGCTCGACCAGGAATCCTTTGTAGCCGGCCTTCTGCCGGGTGGCGGCTTCGGCGACGCGGGCGTGGTGTTCGCGGATGGTGGGCAGCCGCAGGATCCGGCAGGCCTGCTCGATCGCGGCGTCCGCGGCGGCATCGGTCAACTCGTCCCGGGAGGAAGGGGGACGGGAGGGGGCGGGTCTGCTCATGAGCTGCGCTCCTGGGCGTGGTCAACGACGTGATCGGGGCGGGGCTGGCGGTGGGCCAGCAGCTGGTCGTAGTCGGCCACCGACGGCGCCGGCCGGGCATCGGCCGGGAGCGCGGCCTGGCGGCGCGCGCCGAGGGTCACCACCGACGCCCGCGACCGTTGCGGTGCCGCACTCGGCGCCACCGCAGGCTCACCCGCCTCGGCGCTGGTGATGGCGTGTTTGCGAGCCTCGATGGCCACCACGTCGGCGGACACGCTGCCCGCGGCCAGCGCGGCTGCGATCCCGGCCAGCACCGCGTCGCGGCGCAGCCGCCGGTGCAGCAGCAGCACCTCGATCAACGCCCGGGTGCCCGCGCCGTCACCGTGTTTCGCGCGCGCCGCGGCCCAGAACGCCTCGTGCGTGGCGGTGAACTTCCCCGCCTTGCGGGCCTGCGCCAGCGCGGTCGACCCCGGCAGCGCCCCCGGTTTGCCCAGCAGGATCTCCAGGTAGTGATCCAGCTCGAGAACCGCGTCGCCGCGAGAGAGCACCCGCGGATGGGTCGCGACCCGTGTCGCACCGTCGAACACCGTCAGCTGCGACGCCGCGAGCGCGACCCGCACCCTCGATCCGATCAACCGGGCCGGGACCGAGTAGCGCACCTGGCGGACCATGATCTGGGCGTAGCGATCGACCCGCGCGGTCACCGACAACGCGGTGTCGAACCGCTCGAGCGGCAACGCCGCCAGCAACGGCGCCTCGCCGGCGAACGCCGCCCCCACCGACTCGCCGCGGCCGTCGATGTGCCGGTCGTCATCGACCAGATCGGCGGCGACCAGGCGCGCGTTGAGCTCGGCCAGCGTGGCGACCTGCGGGACCGGAACCAGGTGCGTGCGGCGGAACCGGCCCCCGTCGCCCTCGACACCGCCCTTCTCGTGCGCGCCCTCGACACCGGGCTGGCAGTAGAAGGCGTCGAACCCGTAGTGCGCCCGGAAGCTCAGCCAGCGCCCCGACTCGACGCGGTTGCGCCCGAACAACACCCGGTGCACCGCCGAGCGCAGGTTGTCGTAACGGATCTTGTCGAGCGGGACCCCGCCCAACACCTCGAACGCGGCGACGTGGCCTTCCAGGAACGCCTCCTGGCCCTGGGAGGCGAACACCCGGTGCACCGCGCGCCCCGAGTGCGACAGCCGCAGCGTGAACAGGAAACACTTGGTCATCTCCCCGTCCAGGCGCACCCACAGATCGGCGAAGTCGACCTCGGCCTCCGCGCCGGGCGGGTGGCACTGCGGCACGAACCCCGCCACCACCCCCGCCTTCGCAGCGTCACGCGCCGCGGCCTGCGCGATAACCTGCGGGCGCCGGCGCGCCACGTACTTCGCGACGTAGGAGTACGACACCGCAGCGTCGTGCTCAGTGCGCAGCCGCTCGATGATCCGCTTGGCGGTGTGGCGCTGCTTGCGCGGCGCCGCGAGGTCCTCGGCGAGCATGGCGTCGATCAGTTCGCGGACCGCGTCGAGCACCACCGCCGAGCGCACCGGCACCCGCCGTGGCGGCGGGATCGGGGACTCGACCGCCTCGCGCACCGTGCGCCGATGCACCGAGTACTTCTCCGCCAGCGCCCGGATCGACATCTGATGGCGCTGCCGATCGAACCGGATCGCCGCGTACAACTCCACCCTCGACCCCATCCCGGCCCCTATGCGCGAGCGGACGGACGAGCAACGGACGACACCACGATCCGCCCGAGCCCGAGATCCACGAAGCACCGCGGCGGCGTGTCGACCGACGACATCCCCGCAGGTGGGGCCAACTCACAGTGCTACGCCCGCACCCGACCCGGCCGCAGGTGGGGCCAGACCAGAGAAGAACAGTGGGGCCAGATCAGAGTGCTACAGCCAGGCCCGGGACCTGCTCGATCACCAACTGGTCGACGTCGACGGTGTGCAGGTCATCCGGGCCGCGGATCTGTACCTGGCCCCGGTCGGTGAGCAAGTGCTCCTGGTCGGGGTGGATGTCAGCGTGCAGTCGCTGCTGCGCCGCCTGGGCCCCAAGCGGCTGCGCGGACGTCCCACCCCGGACCGGGTCATCGACTGGGACGCAGTCGCGCCCTTCGCCGATCAGGCCACTGACGGGCCGGCCACGGTGCGGCTGCGCGACCGGCAGGCCGCGCTGCACCGGCTGCGCCCCGGGGAGCTCGCCGACCTACTCGAAGACCTGATATGGAGTCCGGTTTGTCAAGTGGGCAGGGTGAAGCGGTGTCCACGACCGTCGCCGTGGACACCGCTCCGGTGACCGGACGAGCACTGGTGGTGGCGAGCGTGTCGGTATCGACGCGTCGTCAGTCTGATATGCGCGGGTTGGTTACCGCAGGACGGTCTGTTCGGCTTTCGAGCGGTTCCGCTGTCTAGAACCGAGCGTCGCCTTCCCCCTTCTGCCCCCCCGTGCCCGGGGATGGCTGGAGGAGGTTGGTGCTCATAGGTCAGTCGCGGGTCGCTCGCAGGCGCTGCCGTCACCACCGGTGCTCATCCGGGCGTCATAGCCCCCGGCTCCTCCGTCCAAGCGATCACTTCTCGGTGCGTGGGAGGTGTCAACACGCAGCGCCCGCAGCGCAGCGAGGACGAACGGTGTGTGCGACGCGAGGTCGCACAGCGCAAGTGAACGCATCGGATTGGAGGGTCGGCTGATGTCGAAGGTGTAGTTCCGAGCCAGTGCTCAAGGCTCGTCCCCGTCCTGGCGGGCGTCGTGGGTGACCGCGGGGTCCGAAGCCCAGGGTGAAGCCCAAGGGTCCTCGTTCCATCCGGGGGCCACAGGCGAGGGGAAGGTCGGACGGGTGAAGCACGTGAACCCTCGGTGATGTCCCGTTATCGTCCACCCCCGATCAGATGGAATGAGTTAGCGGGGTATAGGGCTGGCCGCTAGAGAAGGCGGCGGGTGCCGGCTGGAGAATGTCGACCGGCCGGGAGAGCACCACCGTCCCGGGATAAAGAGGGCACCCACCCCGGCCGAATCTTGCGCGTGCGGAACGTGGAAACCCCGTCAGGGTCCAGGTAGCAAATCTGGTAGGCCGACCGCAAGGAGAGCTGAATTCCCAGCGGGAACAGGATGCCCAAGAAGCAAATGCCGGTGGCCGAAAGGCGACAGGAAACCACAGGCGATATGGCTGCCCCTCCAAGTGGCTGCCCGTGGATAACTGGCCGGATACCGGACTTGTGAGCCGGACCTGAAAGGGTTGCTGACGTGGGCAGGTGAGCCTTTGAAGGACTGATGCAGGTGACTGCCGGAACCGAAGGACAAGTTGGACACATGACGGGATACTCTTTTTCCACCCCAGCGGTGGCGACGGGCACCCGCAACGTGAACGGACCCGAGGACGAGACCCTCGACTGGGACGCCATTGACTGGCGCGCTCACGAGGGCCGAGTACGGCGGCTGCGGCGAAGGATCTTCAAGGCGCCGCAGGAGCAGGACTGGGCGCAGGTCCGGTCGCTGCAGAAGATGATGCTGCGATCCTGGTCGAACACGCTGATCAGCGTGCGCCAGGTGACGCAGCGCAATGCTGGCCGCATGACCGCAGGGGTGGACGAGGAGATCGCGCTGACTTCCGTCCGCAGGATGGAGGTGGCGGTGCGCGTGCACCAAACTATCTCCTCCTGGCAGCCCCTGCCGGTCAGGCGGGTGTACATTCCGAAGGCCAATGGGAAACAGCGCCCACTCGGTATCCCCGTGATTATGGACCGGTGCCATCAGGGACGGGTCCGCAACGCGTTGGAACCCGAGTGGGAGGCCCGGTTCGAACCCAAGTCGTACGGGTTTCGGCCGGGTCGAAGCTGTCTGGACGCGATCGAGGCCCTGTTCAACACGCTGTGCGGCAACGCCCGGCGGGTGTGGATTTTGGACGCGGATCTGTCCGCGGCGTTCGATCAGATCGACCACGACCACTTACTGGCCATGCTCGGCTCATTCCCTGCCCGGGGCATGATCCATGCTTGGCTGAAGGCGGGCGTGTTCGAGAAGGGCAACGGATTCGCTCCGACCGAGGAGGGAACTCCGCAAGGTGGGGTGATCAGTCCGTTGCTATTGAATGTCGCGCTCCACGGGTTGGAAGAGGCCGCGGGAGTCCGGTATCGCAGCACCGACCACATGGCCGGGACCACGATACCGAGCGCCCCGGTGCTGGTGAGATACGCCGATGATTTCGCGGTGTGCTGCCGATCGCGGCAGCAGGCCGAGCAAGTCAAGGCGCGGCTTGCCGCGTGGCTGCAACCCCGGGGTCTTGCCATCAACGAGGACAAGACCCGGATCGTCCACCTGACCGAGGGGTTCGATTTCCTGGGGTTCAGCCTTCGCCGCTACCAGGGCAAGCTGCTGATCAAACCGAGCAAGGCGGGTATCAGGCGCCTCCGGAACCGGCTCGCGACCGAGGTGCGCACGTTGCGCGGCGCGAACGCGAGGGCGGTCATCGCCCGGCTCAACCCGATCATCAAGGGGTGGGCCTCCTACTACCGGGGAGCGGTGTCCAGCAAGGCTTTCTCCACGCTGGACGCCTACGTGTGGCAGCTCACCTACAAGTGGGCCAAGCACAGCCATCCGAACAAGTCGAAGACGTGGCTGGTCAGCCGCTACTTCGGCAAGTTCAACAAGTTCAGGAACGACCGCTGGGTATTCGGCGATCCCGCGCTCGTCAGCGCGCGAGGCGGCGTCGTGCACCTGCTCAAGTTCTCCTGGACGAACATCGTCCGGCACCAGACGGTCAAAGGCACGGCGTCCCCCGACGACCCTGCCCTGGTCGACTACTGGGCCGCGCGGCGGCGACGCATCAAACTCCCGTTGGACAGCTACACGCTGCGCCTGCTCGACCGGCAGGACAGCCGCTGCCCGCTCTGCGGGGATCCCGTGCTCACCGCCGACCAGCCACCCAGCTCGCCCCAGCAGTGGGAGAACTGGTGGCTGGCGGTCACCCGCAAGGCCATCCAGCACGACTACCTCGTGCACCACGGACGGCCCGGGCGACCCGGCACTCCGGACGGTGATCAAACCCGCCTGGTACACGCGTCCTGCCAACGGGCGCTTCGCGCCCGACACCGCAGGACGACAGCACATCAACCCTGCATGCCCTTGCGGCTTGCTTGAGCCGTGTGCCGTGAAAGTGGCACGCACGGTTCTGAGGGGGCCGGAGCACGGCAACGTGCTCCGGCTACCCGACTGACACCGACAAGCGGCGAGAGACGATCAACGACGGAGGCAAGGGGAGCTGCGGTCAGTCGAGGACGGCCAGTGACCAGCACCAACCGGCCAGCTCCCGGGCGATCGCGGTGTTCGCGACCACGGGCCGCTTGTGACGGGCGTCGAAGGACACCCAGCGGTCGTGCAGGCGCCGGTTTCCCCGCTGTCCACGGTCCCGCGCCGCCGGCGTGGCGCTTTCCTGGCGGCGGCGCAGCTCGGCCCCGAGCCGGTAGGGCTGGCGGTGATGCCACGCCGCCTCGACCAGCAACCGCCGCGCGTGCCCGTTGCCGGTCTTGGTGATCGAGCCCTGAGACCGCGACCCGCCCGAGGAGGACTCGGTGGGCACCAGGCCCAGATACGCGCCGATCGCACGGCCATCCAAGCGGCGCCAGTCCCCGATCTCCACCGCCAGCCCGAACGCGGTCACCGTCGCGACCCCGCGCAGACAGCCCAGCCGAGTCACCACCGGGGTGAACTCGCTGTCGGCGGCCATCACACCAATCGCGGCGTCCAAGCGGTCGCGGCGGGCGACGGCGGCCAGCATGGTGTCGTAGGCGATGTCGAACGCCAGCTGCAACCCGGGCACGGTGAACTGCTGCGATCGCAGCCAGCGGTCATGCACGCCGGTCCACGCCGCGCCCTGGTAGTAGACGATCCCCTGGCGCAGCAACAACTTCGAGAGCCGGTGCCGCGCCGACATCAGATCCCCTCGCACGTCCTCACGAGCCCGCACCAGGTCCCGGGCCGCTTCCTGCTCCACACCCGGCACGGTCACCGCGACGATCTCCCCGAGATGCAGCAGCCGGGCCAGGTGCCGCGCATCCCGGACGTCGGTCTTGACCCGGTCCCCCGACGGGCGCTGCAACCTCGACGGCGCCGCGACCTGACACTCGATACCCCTACCGATCAAGAATCGGGCCAGCCCGAACCCGGTCGGGCCAGCCTCATAGGTCACCGCGACTGGGCCAGGCAGAGACCGGATCCACGACTCGATGTCGCCGTGATCCGGGGTCAACCGACGCTCGAACAACTCCCCCGTCCGCCCGTCCAGGCCGCACGCCACGACCGAGCGTGCGTGCACATCCAGACCGACACTCGTAGCATTCGCGCTCACTGGGGCCTCCCACATCTGTGGCTCTACCGGCCAGGACCCGCTCCTGCCCGGCAACCCACGATCTGTGAGTGTCGTTGCGGTGCTCCTGGGTGGAGGACCACCAGGCTCGGTGCCGGTGACCGTGGCGTGACTCGCTCAAGATCTGGCCGCTTCGGCGTGCCCTTCATGTGACCTGTCCGCTGTGGTTGCCGGCACCGGCCTGGCCCACCAGTTGGCTTGATCAGAAGTCTGTCCGCCCGTGGGCGTGACTCGTCACAGATGTGCCACTCCGGTGACCCTTACCCAGACCGGTGCCGACCGTTTGACCCGCTCCCTACGGAAGGAACCAGGCCGGTGCCCATGCTGGCAGAACTCGTCGACGCCGTCGTCGGGGTCGACACCCACCGCGACACCCATCAGGTCGAGATCGCGCTGCCCAACGGCGCTCCGATCGCCCTCACCACGATCAGCAACGACACCACCGGCTACGCCGAGCTGCTGGCCTGGATCGTCGACCACGCCCCCGGCCCGCGGCTGGCCCTCTCGATCGAGGGCACCCGCAGCTACGGCGTCGGGCTGGCCCGCGCCGCGGCCGCGGCTGGCCTGATCGTGCTCGAGTGCGAACAGCCCAACCGCAAAGCCCGGCGCGGGAAGGGCAAGTCCGACCCGATCGACGCGCACCTGGCCGTGCTGGCCGCGTTGCGCCTGGACGCCGACCGGCTACCCGTCCCGCGCGCCGACGGGGACCGCGAGGCCCTGCGAATCCTGCTCACTGCACGTCAGGAACTCACCACCACCAGCACCGCGCAGACCAACCGGCTGCGCGCGCTGCTACTGAGTGGGGACGACACCGACCGCCACCTCGCCCGCGGCACCCTCACCGACGCCCGCCTGGCCAGCGTGGCCCGGCGTCGGCAACCGCGCGAGGCCAGCCGGGAGCAGGCCGTGCGGCACGCCGAGCTCCGCCGCCTCGCCCTCGCCTTGCGCGAGGCCGCCCGGACGCTCAAGGCCAACCGCATCCAGCTGCAGACCATCGTCAACGACGTCGCACCGGGGTTGACCGACCGTCGCGGTATCGGCCCGGTCAGCGCCGCCCAGGTGATCGTGTCGTTCTCCCACCCCGGGCGCTGCCGCAACGACGCCGCGTTCGCCGCCCTCGCCGGCGCCAGCCCCCTGCAGGCCAGCAGCGGGCGCACCGTGCGGCACCGGCTCAACCGGGGCGGGGACCGTGCCCTGAACCGGGCGCTGCACACCATCGCGGTCACGCGGATGCGCTCGTGTCCGACCACCCAGGCCTACGTCGCCCGCCGCACCGCCGAAGGCAAGAACCCCAGGGAGATCCGGCGCTGCCTCAAGCGGTACATCGCGCGGCAGCTCCACCGCACCCTCACCACCGCGATGACCCCCGCCGCCGAGGCCACCGGATGACCGAGCAGCGCGAATACCGTTACACACCGCCCCCGACCCCAGGACCATGCCCGGACCATGCCGCCTGCCTGGTCCTGCGCTGCCGGCGCTGGCTCTGCCAGCACACCTTCCACCAGCCACTCATCCGGCGCGGCCAGCCCCGCCGATTCTGCCGCCCGGCCTGCCGGGTTGCCGAACACCGCCGACTCCGCATGTGATCACCGAGACGACCCGCGACCGAGCCGCCATACGGGGGAACGGCCTCCAGGACCCCTTGACACACATAGAAGTGTCACATGTGGCGAGGCCCCAGCCCGGACCTCCATACCGTCTAGGCCGCCCGGGCCGCCAGGAGCTGCTGGCCAGCCTGGCCCGGGAGACCGCCGCGGACGCGCTCGAGGAGATGGACCCCGACGAGCTAGAAGGGCTGCTGCGCGAATCGGAACCCCAACAGGCCGCGGAGCTGCTCACCGCGATGGAACCCGACGAGGCCGTGGACGCGCTGCGCGACCTCAGCGGGCACGAACGCCAGGAGCTGCTCGAGCGGATGCCCGAAGCCACCCGCCGCCAACTGTCCGGACTGCTGGACTATCCCGAAGACCGCGCCGGCGGGTTCATGACCACCGTGCTGGTCACCGCCACCGAATCCGACACCGTGGGCGAGATCCGAGCCCGGCTGACCCAGCACACCGAGCACCGCAACGAGATCGACGCGGTCGCCGTGTGCGACCCGCAGGGCCGCGTACTCGGCGACGTCCCGCTGTTCGACCTACTGACCGCGCCCGCCGAGCAGCGGTGCGAGGTGTTGCTGCGCGAGGGCGGCCACACCGCCCCGGTCGTCGTCGGCCCGCAGGCCGACGTGGGCGAGGTCGCCGCCGCGCTAGTGGACTCGCGCCGCTCGTCGCTGCTCGTCGTCGACGACGACGGCCGCCCGTTGGGCCGGATCCTCGCCGACGACGTCCTCGACGCATTGACCCCCGAGACCGGACCTGCGTTCCGCAGCTGATGGGGGATCCTGGGACATGTCGGAGCGATACGGGCAGGTCAGCGGCGTGC